>NZ_WOYP01000089.1:0-2530 GCF_011620715.1 Microbacterium sp.
GCCATGTCGACCCACAGCAGCGCGCCGACCTCGTCGGCGATCGCGCGGAAGGCGGCGAAGTCGAGCAGGCGCGGGTAGGCCGACCAGCCCGCGATGATGACCTTCGGCTGGTGTTCGATCGCGAGGCGGCGCACTTCGTCCATGTCGATGATCGAGGTCTCGGGGTCGACGCCGTATGCGACGATGTCGAACAGCCGGCCCGAGAAGTTTGCCTTCATGCCGTGGGTCAGGTGACCGCCCTGGTCGAGCGAGAGTCCGAGAAGGGTGTCGCCGGGGCGGGCGATCGCGTGCAGCACCGCGGCATTGGCGGTCGCACCCGAGTGGGGCTGGACGTTCGCGAAGGCGGCGCCGAACAGCGCCTTCGCTCGCTCGATCGCGAGCTCTTCGGCGACGTCGACCTCCTCGCAGCCGCCGTAGTACCGGCGACCCGGGTAGCCCTCGGCATACTTGTTGGTGAGCACCGAGCCCTGCGACTGCAGGATCGAGACGGGCACGAAGTTCTCGGAGGCGATCATCTCGAGATACCCGCGCTGGCGTTGGAGCTCGCGGTCGAGCACCTGGGCGATCTCGGGATCGACCTCCGCGAGCGGCGCGTTGAAGTAGTGGTCGGTCATGGCGTTCTCCTCTGACGACGGCTTCGGGTGGTGGATTCCCATGAGCGGGCGATTCCATCGGTGTTCCGCATCGACCCAGGCGTACGGTCGGGTGCCGTGTCGGTCGCTCCCCGGTGGTGACCCACCTCAACGCCAGTCGCGACACTCAGAGTGTAACGGATCCCCCCAGGCGAGGTTCCGGCTGACACCCGATCGCCCTATTTGTTAGGCTTCCTTACATGAAATTCGCTCGCCACATGATCGTCGTGCCCGTGGCGGAGCTCCCCGGCCACACGCACGCGTTGGTCCGCAGCCGCTGCGGCGGGATCCCCTGGACAGCACCATGAGCACCGTCGTCCACTCGGCGCGACTGGTGGATGCCGGCCGCACAGTGCAAGACGCGTGGGTGCGCTTCGATGCGGGCCGGGTGGCCGCGACGGGCATCGGCGACAGCTGGCGCGGCTTCGCGCAGCCCTACGACACCATCGTCGACGCCGTCGCCGCGGCGGGCGCGGACGCGATGCTGACCCCCGGCTTCATCGACATCCACGGCCACGGCGGCGCGGGCCAGTCCTACGACGACGGACCCGACGCCATCCGCGGGGCACGCGCACTGCACCGCTCGCACGGCACGACGCGGGCGGTGATCTCGCTCGTGACGGCACCGCTGGAGGTGATGGGGCGTCGCGCGGCCATGATCGCCGATCTGGCGTCGACGGATGCCGACATCCTCGGCTCGCATCTGGAGGGCCCCTTCCTCGACCCCGGGCACAGGGGCGCGCACGAGGAGACGCTGCTGCGGGCACCGGAGCCGGCGGCGCTGGAGCGCCTGCTCGAGGCCGGGCGCGGGACGATCCGCCAGGTCACCCTCGCTCCGGAGCTGCCCGGCGCGCTGAACGCGATCCGGATGGTCGTCGGCGCAGGCGCCGCGGCCGCCGTCGGCCACACCGGCGCCGACCTGGCGCAGACCCGAGCGGCCTTCGCCGCAGGCGCGACGATCCTCACCCACGCCTTCAACGCGATGCCCGGCCTGCACCACCGCGACCCGGGCCCTGTCGCCGCTGCGGCCGCCGATCCCCGCGTGACACTCGAAGTGATCGCCGACGGCGTGCACCTGCATCCCGAGGTCGTCCGCATCGCGTTCGCCGCGGCACCCGGCCGCATCGCGCTCGTGACCGACGCCATGGCCGCGGCCGGGCACGCGGACGGTCGGTACGAGCTCGGCTCGCTCGGCGTGGACGTCGTCGACGGCGTGGCCCGGCTGACGGTCGGCGGTGCGATCTCCGGCTCCACGCTCACGCAGGATGCCGCCCTCCGCCATGCCGTGCAGACCGGTGTGCGTCTGGTCGACGCAGTCCGGGCGCTCACGGCCACCCCGGCACGGGCGATCGGCCGAGGCGAGGACCTCGGCTCGCTCGCGGTCGGCTCGCTCGCCGACGCCGTGCTGCTCACCGGCGCATTCGAGGTGCACTCCGTGTGGACGGCCGGCATCGCGCGCTGAGCCCGTGAGGGTGGGCGGGTGGCCGGTCGTAGAATGGAACCCATGTCCGACACTCCCCGCGTGACGCCGACCGCGCCCTCCGAGTCCGGCATGCGCGCCCCGCTGTCTGCCGTCGACGTGCTGGCCTTCGTGTGCGAGATCTTCGCCTTCGTGACCCTGGCGATCTGGGGCTTCGCGATGTGGCCGTTCCCGTGGAACATCGTCGTCGGCATCGGCGCGCCGGTGGTCGCGATCCTGGTGTGGGCGCTGTTCGTCTCGCCCCGCGCGGTGCTGGCCGTCCACCCGTTCGTGCGTGCCGTCGTCGAGCTCCTCGTCTACGTGTCGGCGACCCTCGCCTGGTGGGCCATGGGGCTCACCTGGGTGGGTCTCGTGTTCGGAATCGTCGCGGTGACCGCCGGAGTCCTCGCCGGCCGCCGCCGATTCGCGTGAGCGAACC
>NZ_WOYP01000089.1:2630-7136 GCF_011620715.1 Microbacterium sp.
GCCGCCGATTCGCGTGAGCGAACCCGAAGAGGTCCTCGCGCTCCTGCGCGCGGCGCTGGGTGATCGCGTCGAGACGACCGATGCCGCCCTTGGTGAGGCCCGCGCCGACAAGTCGGGGCATGCGGCATCCGGCATGCCGATTGCCGTCGTGCGAGCGGCATCCGTCCGGGACGTGCAGGAGACTCTGCGCATCGCGACGGCGACCGGCACCCCGGTCGTGACCCGCGGCGCCGGCACCGGCCTCGCCGGCGGCGCGAATGCGGGTGCGGGCGAGATCGCGCTGTCGATGCGCGGGATGGACCGCATCCTGGAGGTGCGGCCGGAAGATCTGCTGGCGGTCGTCGAGCCCGGCATCCTCAACGGCGATCTCAACAGGGTGCTCGCCGAGCGCGGACTGTGGTGGGCGCCCGACCCGGCCAGCCGCGACATCTCCACGGTGGGAGGCAACATCGCCACGGGTGCCGGCGGCCTGCTGTGCGCGAAGTACGGGGTCGTGCGCGATGCCGTCCTCGGCCTCGACCTCGTCCTCGCGGACGGGCGCATGCTCACCCTCGGGCATCGCACGGTGAAGGGCGTCACCGGCCTCGACCTCACCTCGCTCGTGATCGGCTCGGAGGGCACGCTGGGCGTGATCGTCGGCGCGACGCTCAAGTTGCGGCGACTCATTCCCGGAGCGGTATGCACCATCGCTGCGACCTTCTCCGACGTGCGGACTGCCGCCGAGGCGTCCGCCGCGGTCACCGCCGCGGGCGCCCAACCGGCGATCATGGAGCTGATGGATGCGGCATCCCTCGCCGCGGTACATGCCCTGCTGCACCTGGACCCGCCGATCCCGGGCGCGGCTCAGCTCACGATCCAGACCGACGGCCCCGCCGCTGTCGGCGAATCCGATGCGATCGCGGCGGTCCTGGTCGCGGCGGGCGGAACAGTGGCGCTCTCGCGCGATCAAGAAGAGGGCGAACGCCTTCTCGCGATCCGTCGCTCCCTGCACCCGGCGATGGAGACCCTCGGCACGACGCTCATCGAAGATGTCTCGGTTCCGCGCAGCGCATTGCCGGCGATGTTCGACGAGATCGCGCGCATCGAGCGCGAGCACGGTGTCGTCATCCCGACGGTCGCGCATGCGGGCGACGGCAACCTGCACCCGAACTTCATCTTCGACGCCGCGCCCGGCGAGGGCGGCGTGGCGGAGGTGCCCGACCACATCTGGGCTGCGGCCGACGACCTGTTCCGCGCCGCGCTGCGGCTGGGAGGCACCCTCACCGGCGAGCACGGTATCGGCGTGCTCAAGCGGCGGTGGCTCGCCGACGAACTGGGTGAGGATCAGTGGGAGCTGCAGCGGCAGATCACGCGCGTGTTCGACCCGGCCGGCATCCTCAACCCGGGCAAGGTGTTCACACCGTGACCGCACTGTGACCGCACTGTGACCGCACTGTGACCGCACTGTGACCGCACTTTGACAGCACCGTGACCGCACCGCGGATCTTCGTGATCGGGCTCGTGGTGGCTCCGGAGACCCTTGAACCTCTCGGCACGTTCGAATCCGACGCGGCCAACGAGCCCGGGCATCACGTGGTCGCCGCGGCCTTCCGCACCACGGCCGACCCCGCTGCTCGCGCTGAGGGCGAGGGGTGGATCTCTCGGGTTGTCAGGACACCCCGAGTTGTCCGGAGAGGACCATGACGGCGGCTCCGCGCAGGACGATGTCCTGGCCTTGCGCCGTCATCCGCACGCGGAGGCCGTCGTGGAACTCGGCGAGCGTGCGTGCACGGAGGGTCTCGACGGTCGCTTGCGCGAGGGGTCCGTCGAGAAGCTCGCGGGGGCCGGAGAGCACGATCTCCGACACGTCGAGCACGCCGACGATCGGCGCGAGCGCGATGCCGAGCCGCTCGCCCGCGTCGCGCAGGATGCCGATGCGCTGGTCGTCGTCGGATGCCGCGGCAAGGCGAGCGGTGAGTGCGGGCACGGCGAGCCAGGCTTCGAGGCAGCCGACCTTGCCGCACACGCAGACCGGGCCTGTGTCGGTTCCGACCGTGACGTGTCCGATCTCACCGGCGGCGAAGTGGGCGCCGCGCATGGGCCGGCCCGACGCGAGAAGTCCTGAGCCGACACCGCGGCCGACCTTGACGAGCAGGACGTCGTCGCCGGCGCCGCCGAACGTGTACTCGGCGAGGACGGCCGCGTTCGCGTCGTTGGCGACGAGCACGGGCAGACCGAGCGCCGTCTCGAGGGCGCTCTCGAGGTCGAAGCCGGCGCACCGGAGGTTGGGGGCACTCAGGATCACGCCGTGGTCGTCCACGATGCCGGGGGTGCCGACGCCGATGCCGAGCACCGGAGCGTGCGCGTCGCCGACCAGGGCGCGGGCCAGGGCGACGACGGTGCCGACCACATCGCCGCCGGTGACGACGGGCACTTCTCGGCGGGCGACGACCTTCCCGTCCAGGGTGAGCACCGCGCCGAGGAAGGCGTCGCTGCCCGAGAGGTCGATGCCGACGATGCGGTGACCGGCGCGGTCGATATCGACGAGGATCGCGGGCTTGCCGGGGCCGGACGCTTCGCGCACACCCATCTCGGCGACGAAGCCGTCGGCGATGAGGTCGGCGACGAGGTCCGAGATCGTGACGCGGGTCAGTCCGGTCTCGCGGCTCAAGTCGGCACGACTCATCGCGCCCTGGTGGAAGAGGCTCTGCAGCAGGAGCGAGCGGTTATGGCCTCGGACGTGTTCGGGAAGGACCTTGCCGCCCAGGCGCAGCGCACGGCCGGACCCGAACGTGCGAGCGTTCGTGGTTGCGTGCGTGCGCGTGGGCTCGATCGTCGAAGAGCCTCGCTGCGCTTCCGATGCAGCCATGTTTGTTAGTTCACCTTACGAACCTTCATCGCGCAAGTCGGCGGGCGATCGACGGCGCGCCTCGCGTGTGCCGCATCCGTGATGCACCTGTTGTCTCCCTCGGCATACGCGTCCCGTACAATTGGGGGAAGTGTTGACAGCCGGGGGGTGAAGGCATGACGGATCTGGTCACCAGACCCGGCGCCGAAGAAGTGCCGACAGAGGTCATCGACGCGCCACCCCCGCCCGGCACCACCGCACCCGGCGATGGGGACGGAAACTCCCCTTCGCTCGCGTGGGCACCGGCCGAACCCGCACCGCGCAAGCGGCATCTGGCACTGTGGATCGGCATCCCGGCCGGCATCGCCGTCGTCGCGCTGGTCACCTCCTCGCTCCTGCTGATCGCTCCTGGAACCTCCATCGCCGGTGTGCCGGTCGGCGGCCTCACCCCCGGCGCTGCCGCCGATGCCGTGCAGAATCAGCTCGCCGGGACCACGGTCGTGCTCGTCGGAGCCGAGGGCGACCCCGAGATCACCGGTGCAGAGCTCGGCGCCACCGTCGACGCGCGCGCGCTCGCCGACCGCGCGTTCAGCGAGCACCCGATGTGGAACCCGACCACGTGGTACGCCGACCCCTCGAGCGCCGCGGTGGGCATCGATGCGGATGCTGCGACCGCAGCACTGCGCGCGGCCGCACCCGATCTGTACGCCGACCCGGTCGACGCCACGATCACCTTCGATGCCGCCACGGCGACCTACATCGCGACACCCGCCGAGCCGGGCACCGGAGTCGACATCGAGTCGGTGCGTCTCGCGCTGCAGGCTGCCCTCGCCGACGGCGACACGCGCGTCGAACTCGACGCGACGCCCGCCGTTGTGGCCGCGACCACCTCGACGGCCACCGCCGACGCGAGCGCCGCGTCGCTGAACACCATGCTCGATTCCGCCGGCTTCTATGTCGGCACCGAGCGCACCGTGCCGATCGACCGCGCCGTCGCCGCATCCTGGATCTCGGTCGAACCGACCGGTGAGGGCACCTTCGAGATCACGGCCGACGCGGCCGCGATCGAGCCCGCCGTCGCCGGACTGGCGCCTCTGGTGAACCGGCCGGCCGAGGACGGCACCGTCGTCACGGACTCGACCGGAGACGTGCTGCGCGAAGTCGCAGCCGGCATGTCCGGTCGCGAGCTCGGCGACACCTCGACCGTGGCCTCGGACTTCGCCGCGCAGCTCTCCTCCGGCAACGCGGCCTTCGCGCTTCCGGTGACCGAGGTCGCGCCGGTCATCACGACGTTGTTCCGTCGCATCGAGGTCAACCTCAGTGAGCAGCGCGCCTACCTGTTCGAGAACGAGCAGGTCGTGCAGTCCTGGTACATCTCCTCGGGCAAGGACGGCTTCAACTCCAGCACGGGTGACTTCCGCATCCAGGCCAAGCTCGCCTCGCAGAACATGGGCAACCCCGACCTCACCAAGGCGCCGTACTACTACACGCAGAACGTGCCGTGGGTCATGTACTACAACGGCGACGAGGCTCTGCACGGTGCGTACTGGCACAACAACTTCGGAAACCAGATGAGCCACGGCTGCATCAACATGCCGGTCGACGCCGCCGCGTTCGCCTACACGTGGGCCCCGATGGGCACCGAGGTCTCTGTGCACTATTGAGCCGGACGCGCCAGC
>NZ_WOYP01000114.1 GCF_011620715.1 Microbacterium sp.
CTAGGTGCGAAATCGCCCGCGCCGCCGCCGAAGGTGGGTACGAGGTGGTCGAAGAACCCCGTATGAGCGGGAAGGCCCGCCAGATGGCGTGCGCGGGTGTCAGCCCTTCGCTACGGCTGTCGCCTCAGCAAGCTTCTCGACAAGCCAGGGCAGCGACCAGGGCAGCGTGAGGGCGGTGGGGCTCACAGAGTCCTCCTCCTCGACGCCGACCGCCGCGGCGACGGCTCCCGCCGCGACCGCAGGAATCAGCCGACCGCGCTCGGACGAGAGGAACTCGTCGAGCGTGGCCTGATCCTCGGCCTGCGTGAAGATGACCTCGGCGTCGATCTGGTCGAGGTTCTCCGCGCTCACCGTCGTATAGAACGTCGCCTCGCCCGCGTCCAAAGCCGCCACCGATTCGGGCGTCACGAATCCGAGGTCTTCGAGCAGCTCGACGCGTGCATCGGCTGGCAAATACATGTACATCGTGTCCACGTCATCGTCGATATACGCGATCGTGATGCCGGCGAAGCCGGGGTTCGCAGCGGCTGCCTCTTCGACCTGGCCGTTGAGGTCGTCCAGGAGCGCGGCAGCCTCGTCATCCATGCCCAGCGCCGTGCCGGTCTCGGTGATGACGTCGCGCCACGGGGTGGCCCACAGCGCCTGTTGCGGTGCGACGACCGGAACGCCGGCTCCGGTCACGGCGTCGTACTCCTCCTGCGAGAGACCCGAGTATGGGGCGATGAGCACGTCGGGGTCGGTCGCGAGCAGTTCCTCGACTGAGAGCTCGGCCGAGTCCAGCAGCACGGGAGTCTCGCCGTCGAGGTCTTGGATCGCCTCCTGCACCCATGGTGTGATGCCCGTTGCGGGGGCTCCGAAGGTGTCTTCGGTGATCGCGACCGGGACGATTCCGAGGGCGAGCACCGCGTCGGTGGCGCCCCATCCCCACGTGGCGACGCGCTCGGGCGCCGCTTCGATGGTCGTTTCGCCGTAGAGGTGCTCCATGGTGACGGGGAAGGCGTCGGGGGATCCGGCCGCGTCGCTAGTGCGCGTTGTTTCAGGGGTCGACGCGCAGCCGGCGAGCACCAGTGCTCCGACGGCGCCTGTGGTCAGGAGGGCGGTCAGACGTGTCTTTCGAAACATGCTGTGTTTCCTTTCTTGGGGTTGTTCAGGCGGTGTCGGCGCGGGTATGTGCGCCGCCGGGGACGGGAACGATCAGCGGTGCACCCGTGAGCGGGTCATCCATTACGAGCGCATCGAGCGAGAACGCCTCGGCGATGACCTCCGCGGTCAGCACGTGGGCGGGTGGGCCGTGGGCCACAACGCGGCCATCGCTCATGATGACGAGGTCGTCGGCATAGCGGGCGGCGAGGTTCAGGTCGTGCAGAACGACGACGATCGTGGTGCTCTCAGCCCGGTTCAGCTGGATCAGCAGGTCGAGAACTTCGATCTGGTGACTCAGGTCGAGGAACGTCGTCGGCTCGTCCAGCATCAGGATGCGCGGCGTCTGGGCGAGCGCCATGGCGATCCACACCCGCTGACGCTGCCCGCCGGACAGGTCGCCCACCGGACGGTCGGCGAGACCGGCGACACCGGTCTTGGTCATGGCCTCGTCGACGAGACGCGAATCCTCGGCGCTCCATCGTGAGAACACACCGCGGTGCGGGTGGCGGCCGCGGGAGACGAGTTCGGCGACGGTGATCCCGTCGGGAGCCGTCGGCTGCTGCGGCAGCAGACCCACGGTCTGCGCGAACTGGCGTCGGGGAATGGTTGCCACGTCGATGCCGTCGAGCCGCACTGTGCCCGCCTCCGGTGCGGTCAGGCGCGCGAGCACCCCCAGCAGCGTGGACTTGCCCGAGGCGTTGGCCCCGATGATCATTGTCAACCTCCCGGGAGCGATCTGCAGGTCAAGGTTCTCGATCACTCGGCGGCCGGGATAGCCCGCGGCCAGGCCGCTCGCGCTCAGGAGGGGGGCAGCGTTCACAGCTGGCGGCCTTTCGACGTGGCGAGGATCCAGAGGAGGAAGACGGCGCCGATCGCGCCCGTGACAACACCGACGGGCAGCGACAGGTCCGGGATCGCGAACTGCGCGACGAGGTCGGCGGCCGCGAGCAGTGCCGCGCCGGTCAGCGCACTGGACCCGATGCCGATGGCCCCGCGGCCGAGCAGCGGGCGGGCGATCGCCGGCGCGCAAAGCGCGATGAACGAGATCGGGCCGACGAAGGCGCAGGTGACGGCGGTCAGCAGGACAGCGGTCAGCACGGTCACGAATCGGACGGTCGAAGAGCGTACGCCCAGTCCGGCGGCTGTGGGCGGACCGAGCTGGGTGATGGGCAGCCAGCGCGCCGATGTCAGCACTCCCGGGATCGCGATCAGGGCGACGACGCTCACAATCAGCACCTGCCACCACGCCGAGGACGAGAGCGACCCGGTGATCCACACCAGCGCGGAAGCAGCGAGTTCGACCTTCGCCCGCACCATCAGGTACCCGACGATGGCGACGCTGAGGAACGAGACCCCGATACCCGCGAGCACGATGCGGAATCCGCCGTCGCCGGTGCGCCGTCCGGCGAGGAGCAGCAGACCGGCCACCAACATGCCTCCCGCAAATGCGGCGATGGCGAGCACGGGGCCGGTGATGCCGAGGATGAACAGCACGAACACGGCGGCGACACTGCTGCCGCCGCTGATGCCCAGAAGGTCGGGGCTCGCGAGCGGATTGCGCAGCAGCGCCTGCAAGAGTGCTCCGCCCACCCCCAGGCAGGCGCCGGCGACGACCGCCATCACGACCCGCGGCGCGCGTACCTGGAACAGCACATATGCCTCGATGCGCTCGCCACCCCCCGTGAGCGTGCTCCAGATCTGCACCGGCGAGAGCGGGTAATCGCCCAACGACAGGGCGACGACCACAAGCACGATCACGATCGCCGTCAGAGCAGCGACCACCACGGCACGTCGCCGGCGCACCTGGCGGCGCACGTCGTCGACGCGTGCGAGGGCGGGCGACGGTCCGGTCAGGGTCACAGCGCCACCTGCTTCTTGCGCAGCACGAGCGCGATCAGGACGGGCGCGCCCACGAACGCCACGACGATGCCCGCCTGCACCTCGCCCGGAGGCGCGATCACGCGACCGAGCACATCGGCGATGAGGAGCACGGTGGCCCCCATAGGCGCACCGATGAGCATCAGACGCCGGTAGTCACCCCCGACGACGGCACGCAGCGCATGCGGCACAAGCAGACCGAGGAACACGATCGGGCCCGCGATCGCGGTGGCCGAACCGCACAACAGCACAGTCGCGATCACTCCCAGCGCGCGGGTCCGAGCGATGTTCTGGCCAAGGCCAGATGCGGTGGCATCGCCCAGTGCGATGAGATCGAGCCCGCGTGCACTGCTGAACGCAACGATTGCGCCGGCGACGATGGGAATCACGACGATCACCACGGTGTCGAGGCCCCGTGCTGTCAGGCCGCCGACCGACCAGTAGCGGTACACGTCAAGCGCCCGGATCGAAGTGGTCAGGATGAGAGTGGTCACCGCGGTAAGACCGGCCGTCACCGCCGCACCCGTGAGAGCGAGTTTCGCGGGGTTGCCGCCGTCGGGCCCCCGTGTGCCGATGAGCGCGACAACGATCGCCGCGCCGGCCGCGCCGGCGAAGGCGAACCATACGAAGCCGCTGGGCACACTCACTCCAAGGAGGGTGATGGCGGCAAGAACCGCGACCGAGGCGCCGGCGTTGATGCCAAGAAGGCCAGGGTCGGCGAGCGGATTGCGGGTAAGCCCCTGCATCAGCGTGCCGGCCAGCGCCAACGAAGCACCAGCGAGCACGCCGATGAGGGTGCGCGGGATGCGCTGGCTGAGCACGACGATGTGGTCGTTGTTCGCCGGATCGTACGCGAAGAGCGCTTCCCCGGCGGCGGCAGGCGAGATCGGGCGCGCACCGATCAGCAAGCTCGCCATGATCGCGACCGCCAGCAGCAGGAGCGCTCCAATAGCCACGATCCGGGTGTGTCGTCCCCGGCCCGTCGCACTCATCCCTGCCGTTCGGACTGCCCGTTGCGCCAATAGCCCATGAAGGCCACGCGCTTCCGATCGACGCCATGGGTCGTTACCAGCAGTCGGCGCAGTGCCTTCACGGTCGCCGCCTCGCCGGCCATCCACGCGTAGAAATCCCCGTCCACGCCGTCGGGGCTTTCCCACAGCAACTCCCTGTCGACGTCGATGTCGGCCACCACTTGCGGCGCCGGCGATGCGGCCCGCATCAGCAGGTCGCCGGATGCCGCGCACCACTGCTCGAGCGCGGTGGTCAGCCGCGCGCCGTGCTCGGCGCCATCGCGCGCAAGCCACGAGACCCGGAACCGTTCCGGAACCTCGAGCAGAACAACATCCGCGCTCGTGGGCACCTCGATCAGCGCGTCGACGTCATAGGCGTCGCCGATCGATTCGAGAATCGAGCCGATCGCCGGAACGGCCGTCTCGTCGCCGGCAAGCAGCACGCGGCGGGCGGTACCGGGGTGCCAGTCCAGCCCGAGGTGCGAATGGGGGCTGCGCTCATCGGGACCGACGATCACGATCTCATGACCGGCGGCGGCGTTCGCAGCCCACTCACCTGCGGGTCCCGCATCGAGGTGCACGACGAAGTCGACGTCGATCTCGCGCGCCATTGGGTCGACGTTGCGCACCGTGTAGGTGCGCAACGGGCTGCGAATCCCGGTGGGAACATCGCGCCACCGCTGGTACCACTCGCCTGTGGCGATCGCGTCATCGTCGCGCTGACCGATGTCGCTGATCGATCCGTCCGCCAGCGGCAGGATCAGCTTGATGCGCTGGTCAAGACCCGAGGTGCCGAAGTGCTCGAAATCGGGAGATGTGAAAGTCACCCGCACGAATGACGGCGTGAGCCGGCGCACTGCACGCACCTGAGCGCAGTACGGCCGATACGGGGGACGTTCAAGCGCCACGGCGGGATGAGACATTCCGTTAGGATAGCCTTACCTTAGTCTCGGTTCAAGTCGCGACATCGCGTTCACCCTTCCCTGTGATGCTCAGTGCGACCTGTTGCCACCGCGAAGGAGTCGCACTGTCCAAGCCACGAACGAGTTCCACCGTTCGGGGCGGGTCCGTCCGGTCGGAGTCAGCAGCCTGATCCGGTCGTCGTGGCGCAGCATCCGTGTACTGGTGCCGACCGCTGCGCCACTTCACCGCTGAGCATCGTTAGTCCCGTGTCGGCGCCGCGCGAAGTGCGACGACCCTCTTCGCCTCCTCAACGGCCGCGTCGAATGGCTCCTCGGGTGCGTCCATGATGGTAAGCGTCGCGAGCGCGTGCGTGCTGATGGTGTCGTCGCCGGAAGCGACCGCGAGCTCGACGACCGGCTTCGCGTTCGGCCCGATCGTCGCGAACGCGCGGCTCAGACTCCGCTGCGTGTCACGATCCCCGCGCCCGAACTGCGACGCCAACTGAGACGCCAACTGTTCCTCACCGCCCACCGGCACCAGCCCGGCAGCAGTGCGCCACGCTGCTCTCGCCACCTCGGGGTCGCTGTCACGAAGGAGAGCGGGTGTGACGGCCGACCACGTGTCCGGGTCGGCCATCTTCGACAGCGTGTGCAGCGCCTGACTCCGGGCCTGTCCGATGTCGGACTCCAACTGCGCAAGCAGCGCGGCAACCGTGTACGCGCGGTCATGCCGAGTGAGCGCCCATGTCAGCATGTCGCGCACATAGAAGTCCGGCTCGACCTCGCATCGCTCAACCAGTACGTCGATGAATCGATCGTCGGGGCGCGTGCCCGCGGTCAGAGCGGCCTGCAACCGCTCTGAGGCATCCGCCTGCCACAGCGCGGACCGCAACCGATCAACGCCGTCCCGTGCCTGCACATCACCCACTCGTCAACCTCTCGATCCATTGCATTGCACATTTTGTCATCGTGGCAAGCCCCTCTCCGCATGCCTGTCGACACGTTGGCGAGAAGAGTCTTCAACACCGAAGCCTCGTGGGTCATGCACGAGTCGACCACGTCTGGTCTCACCTCAGCGACGTCCCGGAAACGTGCAAGCGTGAGAGCCACCACGGGATTGGGAATGCGGCGGCGACATCGTTCTCGCTCTGTTTCCAGCACTCACTCGGAGATGTCCGACCGACGGCCTCGGAGTACGGTTGCCACGAGTAAGTTGTCCGCGATGGACGTTTCGTCCGCCGAACGGACTAGTCCAGCTGCGATGCAGAGAATCCTCGTTTCGTCGCGAGGTATCCGACCTGCCATGACGACTCCCGTCAAGCCGTTGCTCGCGTGGGCCGGTACCGCAACGCGACCGCACCTGACCGGAACTCATGGCGATCAACAAGCTCGAGCTGGATACGGTCGCGCAGACCGGCGAGCAACGTCGGCCCGTGTCCGGCAATGACCGGCTGCACAAGGAACTCGTACTCGTCGATCAGTCCCAGATCCGCCAGTGCCAGGGGGAGCGTCACACCACCCACCCACAGGCGCTCACCTGACTCCTGCTTGAGCCGCCGAACCGCTGGCCCCAAGTCTCCTCGCACCAGTTCGGCGTTCCAATCAACCCCGCTCAGCGTGCTCGATACGACGTACTTCCTCGCCCGGTCGATGGTCTCGGCGAACGGAACCTCCCAATCGTCCATCCAGTCAGGCCATCCGCCCGTCGCCGGCTTCCGCCACGCCGACTCCATCATCTCGTAGGTCACCCGGCCGAACAGCAAGGCATCGGCTCGTGCCATCTCGGTCGCCCAGTACCGCATCGACTCCTCGTCCGGCGGCGGCCCCGCCTCGTGATGACAGGAACCGTCGAGCGTGACATTGATCGAGTACCGAAGTGATCTCATCTCGGTGCCCTCCCTCGCGGATCGGTGTTCTCCCTGCCCTGAGAGTTCGTCTCGTCCAAGAACCACATCGGTACCTGCATGCCGACCACCCTAACGATCCGGCGAAATGTTCCGATGAACATGACGCGGACAACTCCACCGCGAAACGGACATCTTCCACGGTTCCTCCAACTGAAGCCGAACGCGGAAGATCGCCTCCGGCGGTGCGGGTCGGGTTCGGGTC
>NZ_WOYP01000096.1 GCF_011620715.1 Microbacterium sp.
TTTCACGCGTCGTGCCGGTTTCACGCGTCGTGCCGGTTTCACGCGTCGTGCCGGTTTCACGCGTCGATGTCGTCGACGCCCGGCATCCATGATTCACCGGGCCGGCCCCAGCCGCGCTTGCGTGCGATCTTCTGCACGGTCTTCCAGTCCCCGTCGCCGAGACGATCGACGTAGAGGACGCCGTCGAGGTGGTCGAACTCGTGCTGCATGATGCGGGCACGCCAGCCGTCGACCTCGAGGCGCACCGGATTTCCGTCGAGGTCGGTTCCGGTCACGAGCACGCGGTCAGAGCGGCGCAGCGGGAAGCGTTCACCGGGAAGAGACAGGCACCCCTCGGCCTCCTCGTCGGGGTCGGGGTCCCCTGGCTCGAGCGGCGTCATCCACAGCTCGGGGTTTATCAGCACACCCCGCCACGGTGCTCCGTCGTCGTCCTGGTAGCTGTATGTGTAGATGCGCAGCGAGACGCCCACCTGCGGTGCCGCCAGGCCCACTCCGGGTGCGGCATCCATAGTCTCGAACATGTCGGACACGAGGCGCCTCACGTCGTCGGTGACCGCCTCGACCGCAGCGGCAGGTGCGTGCAGCACCGGGTCACCCATGATGCGAATCGGCAGAACGGCCACGCCTTGAGCTTATCGATCTACCCGGGCGACTAGTGTCGAGGGGTGATGTGGGCAGGCGGAGATATCGACAACCTCCAGGACGTCGGAGATACCTTGGTCGGAGTCTTCGACAATCCCGCGCTCCTGATCGGCATTCCGCTTGCGCTCCTCGGTGCGGTCTTCATGTCGTTCGGGGCCCAGTATCAGCACCGCGGCGTCACGAAGGTCGAACTGCTCTCCGGCGGCGCCTCGTCCGGCGGTCTGACCCTCACTCAGCTGGGCCGCCTGCTCACTCGGCCCTCGTGGGTCCTCGGATCTGTCATGCTCGGCCTTGCGATCGCCTGCCAGCTCGGCGCTCTCTCGTTCGCGCCTCTCATCGTGGTTCAGCCGCTCGGTGCGATCGCCCTCGTCATCACGACCCTGCTCAACGCGCGGATCAGCGGCCTCCGACCCACGAGGCAATCCGTGCGCGCCATCGTGGAATGCGTCGGCGGGATCTTCATCTTCGTGACCATCGCGGCGCTCGTCGCGACCGACGAGCCGGTCTCGACACGTCAGCTGATCACGATCCTGATCATCCTCGCCGTGGTGACGGTCGTGTTCGGTGTGCTGTTCCTGTTGCTGCGGCATCGGATGACAGCCCTGTTCTACATCGTCGGCGCGGGTGTCATGTATGGCTTCGTCGCGACACTGGCGAAAGTCGTCATCAGCCGCATCCAGTCGGGTGACTTCGAGTGGCTCACGCTGGTCTGCCTCGTGGCGCTTCTGCTGGCCGCCGCGGTCGGCGCGTACTTCGTCCAGACCGCGTACTCGTCCGGTCCGCCGGACCTTGTGATCGCCGGGCTCACCGTCATCGACCCGATCGTGGCGATCATCATCGGTCTGACCGTACTGGGCGAAGCGGCCAATGCTCCGCTGTGGGCATACATCGGCTTCGGCGTGGCCGGGGTGATCGCCGTGATCGGCGTCTGGGACCTGGCCCGAAACCACCCTCAGGTGGTCAATGACAGCCGCGAACTTCCCATTGAGCGAGGCAGCGAGCCCGCCGAACCGGAGGCTCCGAAGTCCGGCGGCGCGCGCATCACCGAGGCCGTCTCGAAGGTGTGGCCGGAGCCCCCGATCCGCGACGATGACTTCCGGGACGCTCGCTGAGCGCGTTGTGCGCGCCCGGTTAGGTAGGCTCGGTCCTCAAGGGGCGGTGGCCAAGCTGGTCAAGGCAGCGGGCTCATAACCCGACGATCGTGGGTTCAAGTCCCACCCGCCCCACCACGACAGCTATCCCATGGCGTTGCCGATGTAGGAGTATTTGACGAACACCTCAGGCGCGAGGCCGGCCTCGTCGAGCACACCCTGGACTGCGGTCAGCATGTACTGGGAATCCCACCCCATGTAGAGGAAGTTCGACTCGTCGAGGGCGTCCCACTGTCCATTCCACGACTGCGCGGGATAGATCGGTCCGCCGCGGCGGGCGCTGAAGGCGACGACAGCCGCTCGAGAGTCCGCCCACAGGCGCTTGAAGATGCGGTTGAAGAGGTATCTGATGTCGTAGACCTCCCAGTGCTCGCCGCGGTACTCGACGTACTCGAACTCGCGCTCCCATCCGGGCGGCCATCCGCGACGGAGTGCGGCATCCAGTATCGGGGTCAGTCCGTCGTCATCGATGTCGACGATCGTGGGAGAGGCCCAGATCTCGAGAACCCGTTCACTCAGCTCCACGGTCCGGGCGGCGATGGCCGCCGTTCCCCACTTCGGCAGCGCGGCGAGGGCGTTCGTGAGGCGGATCCGGCTCTTGCTGTACGTCTCGCGCTTGTCGCCGAACGACATGTCGATCACCCGCTCGGCGAGCGGCTCCTCGAGAGGGGCGAGGTTGCCGAGGGTCTTGGCCAGGGCTCGGTGGCTGTTCTGCTCGTCCTCGGTGAAGTCCGCCCACGAGCGCACACCGTCGCCGCTCCATCCATCTCCGGGCGCGACCGGGAAGACGTGCTCGATGGCGAATTCGGCCGGCGCATCAGCCCCGGCGAGGCGACCGAGGACATACGCGGCATGGGGGAGCTCGCCATACTTGATCGCGGCACGCACGCGCTCGTCCGATGGCGTGATGCGACTGATCGCCCGCTCCAGGCTCTCCTGGCCGTCGGCGCGTGCACGGCACAGCCGGGCGACGAGCCGGTCCGTGCTCAGACCGACCACTGTTCGGCGCAGCAGAAGCGCTTGTACGAACTCGATCGTCCGGATCAAGGTGTCCTTGTCGATCTCGCCGCGAACGTGGTCACGATACGCGCGCATGACGAGCGGATGCATCGCGCGTCCGAACGTCGCCAGATAGGCGAGCTGTCGGGCGATGTCCTCGTCGGGCGCGTGCGCCGGGTTGAGCAGGACGCGATAGATCTCGGAGTATTCCTTCCACTCCGCCGCCTGGGTGCGCAGGGGGGTGAGATCCAGTCTGGGGAACTGCTGGCGGAACGCGTCATACACGCCCCGCTTGCCGATGGCCGCCACTTCGCGCCCCGTCGTCATCACGAGGTAGTGCCGCCAGAAACTGCCGAGCGACTCGCCCGTGTTCTGCTCGATCGGCACCCAGAACGAATCCTCGATCTCGGTCTGCTCGGCGTGCGACAATCCCATCAGCACGTAGTTGTGGATGAGCTCGTGATCCCTCAGCGGCTCTCCGGTCGAGTTGAGGCTCTCGAAGATCTGCTGGGCGTTCGCGCCCGCACCGAGGGTGATCGCGACGTGCTCGAGCTTCTGGAGTCCCGACCAGATGCGCGGGGCCTCTTCTGCGCTGATCTGACTGCGGAAGAACGCGTAGTTGTCGTCGAAGCGCGACTCGCGCGGTTCCGGGTCCTGCCCCCGCCGGTCGAGCACGACGCTCTCGAACACACGGGCCCACGCCCGGTGCGGCCGCAGCTTCGTTCGCCTCGACGGGGACGAGTGCACCAGCACGCGCTCCAGATCGTCGGCGAGCTCGGGATGACCGGTCTTCACCGTGTGGTGGAGTGCGGCGACCAGCAGCATCAGCGTCGTGATGCGCTGCTGTCCGTCGATCAGGACGAGTTCGGCGGATTCCCCCTCGACGCTATGCGAGGACAGGATCGAGCCGATGAAGTGCAGGTGCCGATCGTCCGAGTCGGCGACCGCGCGGACGTCGCCCAGAAGCTTCTCGCAGGCGCCGATGTCCCATCGATACTGACGCTGATACACCGGGACGACGATGGTCGTCTCCGCGGCGGAAAGCCACCCGACGGTGTTGACCGCGATTGCATCGATGTTCGTGGCATCGGCTGTCCCACTGGCCATCTTTCTAGCTTAGGCAGGCGATCCGGTGCTTCCGTTTTTCACGGCTACGAATCGCGGGGGAGCTCGAAATGCCCGATGTAGGCTTGCCTAAGTTGGGCCCGTTGAAACGTGCTGGCCCCCTACGAAAGGCTGATCCACCTCATGGGCTACATCAAGTCCGCCGCTCTCGAAGAGACCGGCTATGTCGTCCTCGACAGTTACAACCAGCAGCTCGATCCCAAAGAGTGGCTCGACATCGAATACAACGACTGGAAGTCCTCGGGCGACACGCGCTTCGCGCCGCTTGCCAGCGCCTTCGGCGAAATCGAGTGCAACGGGTTCTGGAATCACAAGCCGCCCCGCACCGACAAGGACGGCGTCTGGATCGATTCCCAGGTCGACAAGGCCCCGAATCTCGCGCGTCGTGCTCAGGAGCCTGGCGCCAACGTCGGCCGATGCCGTGTGATCGAGCTGCAGCCCACTGCGTACGGCGAATGCCTGTACAACCTGCATCAGGATGACAACAACCGTCTCAACCCCGACGGCACCGGGTGGGTGGTGCGTGGGTTCTTCAACCTCACCGACGACAAGGACAGCTTCTTCGTCCTGCGCGAGAACCGCACCGATCCGCGGGGTGAGACCCGCATCGCGCTGCCCGCCGGCGCGCAGCTCATCATCGACACCCAGCGCTTGTGGCACGCTGCCACGCACGTCGGCACGGACCCTCGGTACTGCCTCATCACGTCATGGACGTCGGGCCCGGAGCTCGATGCCTACATCGAGAAGTATCACGGCGTGAACCGGGTCGAGAGTGTCGAAGTCGATCAGGACATCCTCGACGCCGGCTATATCGAGCAGGCCCGGAAAGATGCCGCCCGCGCCGCGTATTACGCAGCCAAAGGACAGGTCGAGGTCACAGCGATGAGTGAGGCTTGATCCTCACAGCCGCTGTCGCTCCACGAGCGCCTCAGGATCCGGGAAACACTGAATCACACGCTTGTCATTCGGCAGGGGGATGCGCGATAATGAGCAGCACAACCGCATAGCCGCCGTAGCACTCCTGATCAGGTCGTTGGGGAAGACGCACCTGACGAGACGGAGAGATCATGGCAACACCACTGGCGCGTGGAGTGATCTTCATTCACTCTGCGCCGCGAGCATTGTGCCCGCACCTCGAGTGGGCAGTGGGGCGTACCCTCGGGCATGCGGTGAGCTTCGACTGGTCCGCACAGCCTGTGCTGTCCGGCAGCCGCCGCGCCGAGTTCTACTGGGAAGGTCCGGCGGGCACCGGAGCCGCCCTCGCGACCGCGATCCGCGGCTGGGAGCACCTGCGCTTCGAGGTGAGTGAGGACCCGTCGCCGCGCAGCGACGGCGGCCGCTGGCTACACACGCCCGGGCTCGGCATCCACTACGCGCAGACCGACACGGCCGGCAACGTCGTCGTCGGCGAGGACCGCATCCGCTACGCCATGGAGCTCGCCGCGGGCGACCCGGTCGAGCTGCACCATGAGCTGCAGGTCGCTCTCGGCGCGGCGTGGGACGACGAGCTCGAGCCGTTCCGTCACGCCAGTGACGATGCATCCGTCGTCTGGCTCCACAAAGTCGGCTGACGAAGGGATCCGGTTACCAAGTAGCGCCGTCGGCGCGTATCGAAACACAGGCGGTTCGAGGCGCCAGTAGCGGCAGTCGGTGCCAGATGGGCCCGGATGCGGAGACCGTGTATCGCCACCTGAGACGACAGACGCCTCCGACCGTGCTTTGAGCGGGGGCGTCTTCGTCTGCCTCGGCGACCTGATCAGGGGGTCGCGAATGCGACGACGGCGTTGTGACCGCCGAACCCGAAGGAGTTGCTGATCGCGAGGTGCGGGCCGTTGCCCAGCGGAATAGGCGAGCCGGACACGCGCAGCGGGATCTCGGGATCCTGGGTGGTGAGGTTGATCGTCGGAGGGGCTTGCCCGTCGCGCAGCGCGAGGATCGTGAAAATGGCCTCGAGCGCGCCGATGCCACCCAGGAGGTGACCGGTGGACGCCTTCGTCGCCGATACGGGGATCTCGTGCACGCGGTCGCCGAAAACGCTGAGGAGCGCTTTGTACTCCGCGATGTCGCCCGTCGGCGTCGAGGTGGCATGAGCATTGATGTGGGTCACGTCGTCGACCGACGCGCCGGCCGCCTCCAGCGCCATGCGCACCGCTCGGGACGCGCCGAGCCCCTCCGGCTCGGGAGCGGTGATGTGGTGCGAATCCGCGGTGACGCCGCCGCCGACGACGACGGCGTAGATCTTCGCACCGCGTGCGCGCGCGTGCTCCTCGGTCTCGAGCACGACGGCTGCCGCACCCTCGCCCATGACGAAGCCGTCGCGGTCGACACTGTACGGACGCGACGCATGCTCCGGGTCGTTGTTGCGCTTGGACAGGGCCTGCATCGACGCGAAGGACGCGACGGTGATCGGATGGATGGCCGACTCGGTTCCTCCGGCGATCACGACGTCTGCCAGGCCGAGCCTGAGGTGCTCGACGGCGTTCACGATCGACTCGGTGCTCGAGGCACAAGCCGACGCGACCGTACGGGCATACGCCCGCGCACCGAGGTGCATCGACACCGCCGCCGCGGCGGCATTCGGCATCAGCATCGGCACGGTCATGGGCATCACGCGCCGGGCGCCCTTCTCGCGCAGTGTGTCCCACGCGTCGAGCAGGGTCCATACCCCGCCGATGCCCGTGGCGAAGTCGACACCGAAGCGCTCCGGCTCGACATCGGGGGTGCCGGCATCCGCCCACGCCTCACGCGCCGCCACCAGGGCGAACTGCGAGGCGGGATCGAGGCGCTTGGCCTCGGGGCGCTCGAGCACAGTGTCCGGGCGAACGAGCGCCTCGGCGGCGAAGGTCACCGGCAGGTCGTACTGCTGGACCCATTCGTGCTCGAGCGTGCGCGCACCGGAGGCGCCCGCGAGCAGAGCGGACCAACTCTCGGGCGCAGTCCCGCCGATGGGGGATGACGCTCCGATGCCGGTGACGACGATGCGGGGGGTGCTCATGTGATGGAAGATCCTCGTAAGTGTGCCGGTGGGGGCTGTGTGCCCCCACCGGGGGGCCGCGTCAGCAGGCCGGGGGTTTGGGGCGGAGCCCCAATGGGGTCCGGCTACGC
>NZ_WOYP01000100.1:0-24300 GCF_011620715.1 Microbacterium sp.
CGCTGCCGGTCATGGTGTGGCTGCACGGCGGTGCCTACACGTTCGGCTCGTCGAGTCAGCCGATCTACGACGGGGCGGCGCTCGTTCGCACCGGCGACGTCGTCGTGGTGACGGTGAACTACCGCATCGGCGCGCTCGGGTTCCTCGACCTCTCGTCGTTCAGCACGCCCGACGTGCCGTTCGACGGCAACCTCGCGCTGAAGGACATCCTGCTGGCCCTGCACTGGGTGCAGCGCAACATCGACGCGTTCGGCGGTGATCCCGATCGGGTCACCGTGTTCGGCGAGTCTGCCGGCGGCGGTCTGGTCACCACGCTGCTGGCGACCCCGAGCGCCGAAGGGCTGTTCCACCGCGCGATCGCCGAATCGTCCCCCGCGACGAGCATGTACGGCCCCGCCCGGGCGCGCGAGGTGGCCCAGAAGTTCCTGCACGAGGCGGGTGTGGATGCCGCAGCCCTCGCCACCGTGCGCGACCTGCCGGTCGACGAGGTCGTGCGCGCGACGATGGCGGTCTTCGCCGCGGTGCCCGCCGAGGCTCCCGGCACGCTCGCTTTCGCACCGGTCGTCGACGGAGATCTGGTGCCCGAGGCACCGGCATCCGTGCTCAAGGCCGGACGCGGACTGCCCATCCCCCTCATGATCGGAACGAACCGCGACGAGGCATCGTTCTTCCGGTTCATGAAGAGCCCGCTGATGCCTGTCACGGAGGCCGATATCGAGCGGATGTTCGCCGACATGAAGGCCGAGAACCCCGAGGTCGAGCTTCCCTCGCGGCAGGCAGTGCTCGGCAGCTACGAGGGCGTGCGGCAGAGGGTGCTAGGGCTCGGCATCGCGCGCGACATCGCCTTCCGTCTGCCCACGATCTGGATCGCCGAAGGCCACTCCGCCGTTGCGCCCGTCTGGCTGTATCGGTTCGACCACGCGACCCGCGCTATGGACCTCATCGGCATCGGAGCCACGCACGGCGCGGAACTCGCATACGTGTGGGGCAATCTCGACACGGCCCCCAAGGATCCGACCTTCTGGCTGGGTGGGCGGCGCCCGGCCGAGCGCATCTCGGAGCGCATGAGAGTGCGCTGGACCGCCTTCGCGTCCGGCGCATCACCCGATGTCACGGATGCCGCACACTGGCCCGCCTACGAACCCGAGGCGCGCGAGACCCTCGTGATCGACACCGAAGACCGCACCGTCGCCGACCTCGATGCCGCTCTGCGCGCGGGCTGGGGAGACCGGGTTCTCGCGTTTCCGTAACCCCGGCGGCCGGAGTCAGCCACGGAAGTCGTCGGGGTCCACGTCGTCGAGAAAGCGCTTGAACTCGTCGAGCCGTTCGCGCGCCACCTCGTCCGGCACGATGTCCACCTCGTCGTCGCGGTCGTCCCCCACCGTCACCGTGTCGAGCACTCCCGCATCCTGCATGACTTCTTCGGAAACCCAGATGGGTGCATCCACGCGCGAGGCGAGCGCGACCGCATCCGATGGTCGCGCGTCCACGACACGCTCACCGAACGTGGTCGCGAGGGTGACCTCGGCGTAGAAGGTGCCTTCGTCGATGCGGGTGACCGCCACGGCGGTCACCGTGGCACCGACCGAGTCAAGCAGCGAACGCATGAGGTCGTGCGCCAGCGGGCGCGGCACATCGGCCCCCTCGATGGCGACCAGGATCGATGTGGCTTCCTGCGCGCCGATCCAGATCGGCAGCAGCCGGCCCTCACCCGGCGACCCGCCGACCGGCTTCAGCAGGATGACATGCTGTCCGGTGGGGTCGAGGGCGACACCGGCAACGCGAACCAGGATCATCGCTCCTCCTCCTGCTGCGATCGGACGTGCTGTGCCATGAGTACTCGCGCTAGGCATCGTAGTCTTCGGCCCGCCGCACGGTCAGAGGGCTCACGCGCGCCGCCGGGGGCATGATCCCTGAGGTCGTCTCCGCGCGGCCTTCATTCGCTCAGCGCGGCTCGACCTCGGGAAGCACCAGCGGGATCTCGCGATGGCGATCCCACGGCTCGGTCCAGCCGAGGCGGTCGAAGAGACCTTCAAGCAGCATTGCGGTGAATCCCCATACCACATGTTCGCCGTCACGCTCTCCGCGTTCGTCGAAGCGCGGCACGAGAAAGCCCGGTCCACGCCATTTCTGCCCGTCGCGGTTGATCACGGTCACGCCCCTGTTGGCTGGATCGAGCAGGTCGGCGACCGGAGCCCGGAACACGTCCGCCGACTCGGCCACATCGACGACACGGACCGGGGACGGCTGGCGCCACCACCCGACCACGGGAGTCACGAGATGCTGCGAGGTCGCCAGCGGCAGGGTCTCGAGCGTGCCCAGCACCTCGACGCCCGACGGGTCGAGCCCGGTCTCCTCCACGGCCTCGCGAAGCACGGCGGCGACGGGACCGTCGTCATCCGGGTCGAGGCGCCCACCCGGGAACGCGATCTGGCCGGGATGCGAGCGCAGCGTCGAGGCGCGCTCGAGCAGCAGTACGTCGAGATCACGCGAGACTGCGCGCGCGTGCGCCTCGTGATCGCTCGGCACGCCATCGAGCACCCCGAACAGCAGGAGCACCGCCGACGTGCGGGGATCGGTCGGTCGGGGCATGTTTGCGAATCCCTCGAATCCGCCCCCACCGCGACCGGCGGCCACTGCGTCGGCGAGCGCGACGAGCTGCGCCCGTGCGCTCCGCGGAGTCTGTTCGGCGGGCATTGGCTCAGGCTACGCCGGTTCACCGACGGCCGGCCGTCTGATCCTCATCGCTGAGAGTTTCGGCATCTGTCAAGCGGGCTGGGCGACGCGCAGGATCTTCGCCATGGCCTTGCCGCGAGCCAGCTCGTCCACGAGCAGGTCGAGGTAGCGGATCTTCTGCATCAGCGGGTCTTCGACCTCCTGCACCCGGACCCCGCACACCGTTCCGGTGATCAGCGTCGCATTCGGGTTCAGTCGCGCATCCGCGAAGAACTCCTCGAAGGTGGTGCCGTCGGCGAGATGCTTCTGCAACGCCGGCTCATCGAAGCCGGTGAGCCACTCGATCACCTGGTCGACCTCCGCCTTGGCGCGCCCCTTGCGCTCAGCCTTCGCGACATAGAGGGGATACACCGCCGCGAAGCTGGTCGCGAAAATCCTGCTCATGCAGCGATCCTAATCCTGGAGGAGTCATTCCAGGCGGGGCCCGTGAGCTGGGCCGACTAACTCACAGGCAGGCCTGCTACGCTGAATTCGCCCACTCGGGTCTTGCGTCGTCACCCACTGCCTCTGCACAGATGCGGAGCATGGCTCAACAGACAACCTGACGCCCGGATTCGTCGCATCGACATCCGCCCAACATCTCCTTCGACTCCCGCGCACGAGCGTCCCTATCGCCGCGCAGCCTCTGAAAGTTCACTTGACCACCGTCACGCACCCTTTCCCCACCCTGCGGGTCCCCCGCACCTCACACGTCCGCTCCGCACACTGCGGCGCGGCACCCCTGGTCGCTCACGCGGCCCGAAAAGTAAAAGGAATGACACGATGGCCACTGGCACCGTGAAATGGTTCAACTCCGAAAAGGGCTTTGGATTCATCGCCCCCGACGACGGTGGAGCCGACCTGTTCGCGCACTACACCGCGATCACCGCGAGCGGATACAAGGAGCTCACCGAGAACCAGAAGGTCGAGTTCGAGGCGGAGCGTGGCCCGAAGGGCATGCAGGCCGCCAACATCCGGCCGCTCTGATCTTCTCATCTGCCGGGACGGACTCGTCCGTCCCGGCAGACCCGCGGCCACCGTGTGAATCCGGGTCTCGGCCATCGCGTGACGCTGCGGACGGCCGCCGAGTGCGCCGTGCGGGGTACCCCGGATAAGCTCGAGCAGGTGCTGGGCGATTACGCCCCGCCGGCGAGGGGGTCATCGTGGACAAGATCGTCAGCAGCGCGGCGGATGCGATCGCCGACATCGCCCCAGGTGCAGTCGTCGCGATCGCCGGGTTCGGCGTGCCGCATCGATGGCCGAGCACCCTGGTGATCGCGCTGCGTGAGGCGGGAACGAGCGACTTGACCGTGGTGTGCAACGCGCTCGGGATGGGTCCGCTCTCGCCCCACATCCTCGCCGAGAACCGCCAGGTCTCGCGGCTGATCGCGGCGTTCTCGACCGTGGCAGGGATGCCGTCCGTCGCGGAGGAGCAGATCGCGGCGGGGCAGATGGCGTTCGAACTCGTGCCGCAGGGCACACTCGTCGAGCGGTTGCGGGCCGCGGGAGCCGGAATCGGAGCGTTCTACACGCGCACCGGCGTGGGCACCCCGGTCGCTGACGGCAAGGAGACGCGCGAGATCGACGGCGTCCCGTACGTGCTCGAGACCGCGCTGCCCGTGGACGTGGCCCTGATCCGAGCGCGCCAGGCCGACGCCGCCGGCAACGTCGCGTTCGCCGGTGCGAGCCAGAACTTCGCTCCGAGCTTCGCCCGCGGCGCGTCGCTCACGATCGTCGAAGCCGACGAGATCGTCCCTATCGGGGCGATCCCGCCCGAGCGCGTGGACTTGCCGGGCATCTTCGTCGATCGGGTCGTGGCATCGGCCGTCGGATCCGCGCTCACGCCACAGATGATGGCGGCGGCGCAGCGGCAGCAGGCGCCCATCGACCAGGCCCGTAGCTATCTGGGCCGACCGGGCCTGTCCCGCGAGCTGATGGCGTTGCGCACCGCGCGACTGCTGCGTCCCGGAAGCTACGTCAACCTCGGCATCGGCATGCCGACCCTCGTGGGGAATTTTCTGTTCGAGTCCGACGTCACGCTGCACGCCGAGAACGGCATCCTCGGCTACGGCGCGAGCGTCGACCTCGAGCAGGCCGATCCCGATCTCTACAACGCGGGCGGGCAACTGGTGACCGCCCTGCCGGGCGCGTCCTTCTTCGACAGCGTGGCCGCGTTCGAGATGGCCCGGGGCGGTCACGTCGACACGGTGATACTCGGCGGGTTTCAGGTCGATGCCGCCGGCAACCTCGCGAACTGGTCGACGCCTCAAATGGCCGGCGGCGGCGTCGGCGGCGCGATGGACCTGGTCGCGGGCGGGGCGGAGCTGATCGTGCTGATGGAGCACGCCGACCGCGGCGGCAACCCCAAGGTGCTGCGCCAGTGCAGCTATCCGCTGACCGGGGTCGGATGCGTCGACGTGATCGTCACCGACCTCGCCCTGATCCGGGTCACGCCCGGCGGACTCGTGCTCGAAGAGGTGGCACCCGGCTTCACCCCGCAGGAGGTCGCCTCGCTCACCGACGCCCCACTGATCGTTCCCGACACGGTCCCCGACATGGTGTGACAGCGCGCGTCCGAGTGTGTGAATCCGCCGGTTCGAGAGCCTGCTGATCAGCGCTTGTCCGAGGGCCGCTCACATGTGACGTTCAGGTGACGCACCGGACCTGTCCAGAAATCCCAGGAAGAGTCGTGGGCTTGTGTCCCCCTTGGGGATGCCTGGCGCCCTGCCCGAGGGCGCGGATCACCCATACGGAACCGGTTTCATGCGCTCCAACACACCCCCCACTTCTGCCCGCCCCGCTTCTGCCCGCCGCACTCTGCGTAAGGCTGCGCGCCGCGCTCGTCGCCGCCCCGCGATCATCGCGGCAGGACTCGCCTTCGCCGTCATCGCCACCGCGGGTGCCGGAGTCGTGCTGCCGACTTCGCAGGCTCAGGCCGGAGGCGCGACTGAGAACACGACGATGAACTTCGCCCTCGCGTCGTACTCCATTCCCCTCGAGCCGACGGCCGCCTACGCCTCCCCTGACAAGACCTCTGTCGACGCACGCAAGGCCCTCGTCGCCGCCGAGCAGACGATCGCTGCCGCCTCGACCATCACCTCCGACATCCAGGCCTCCGGCCTCGATGTCGGCGTGCCGGTGACGACCGTCGACACCGACGACCTCGCGGCCGCGGTGAAGCATCTCGAGGCCGCCACACAGCTGCCGGCACCGCTGGTCGCCGGCTTCAGTGAGAGGGTGACCGCCGAGGTCGCCTCGGTCGAGGCGGACATCAACGGACTTCGCGGCCGCCTTGACGCCGCCATCGCCGTCAAGGCGGCGCAGGACGCCGCGCAGGCCCAGGCCGCCGCTGAGGCAGCAGCAGCCGCCGCCGCCGCTGAGGCAGCCGCCGCCGAAGCCCAGGCCTCTTCGAGCAACCGCAGCAGCTCCCCCGTCTTCGCCGGACCCGGCACAAGCGCCGGTGACGCCCAGGCGATCGCGCGCGGCATGCTCGCCGGCTACGGCTGGGGCGACGACCAGTTCGGCTGCCTCGTCTCGCTATGGGACCGCGAGTCGGGCTGGAACTCACAGGCCTACAACGCTTCGAGCGGCGCGTATGGCATTCCGCAGGCGCTCCCCGGCAGCAAGATGGCCACTGCCGGAGCCGACTGGCAGACCAACGCGGCTACGCAGATCTCCTGGGGGCTCGGCTACATCGCCGGCCGCTACGGCAACCCGTGCGGCGCATGGAGCCACTCCGAGTCCAACGGCTGGTACTGATCCGGATGCCGGGGCCTTAGATCCTCGCCAGCTGAAGCGCCATGACAGACGCCTTGCGATCCACCGATCCCTTGGCGTTCGGCCGTACGATCGACCATGGCGCACTCGATGAAGACCGGAACCATCGTCGCAATCGTCGGCGATCAGTCCGAAGATGCCCTGGCCAGTCTCGACGGTATCCGCGGAGTCGACGTCCTGGCACTGCAGGGCAGCGAACCGGCTCTCGCCGCGCGGCGCATCGCGGCGGCGAGCACACCCTGGATCGTCCACGACGCCGACCCGCTCGAGCATGTGGCGGCCGCCTGGGTCGAGCTGTTCGAGGAGCGCGCGACGCTCGGCGCCCTGGAACTCGAGGTCGAAACCGCACTCGCGATGTTCAAGGACGGCCCGGCGCTGATGCCCGACTACTACATCGTGCTCGAGCCCGACAGCGCCCCCGGCACGTGGCGGCACTGGTGGTGCGGCGCACTCGGACACCATGCCCCGCAGCGAGTGCTCACCTCGCCGGCGCCGACGACGCCTCGGGATGCCGCTCTCCGGCGCCTGCTGAGAAACCTCCCGTCGTCGCGCCCCTGGCCCGACCCCGCCTCGTGGCTCCCCCACTTGCCGTTCGAGATCCCCGACCGCGTCGGACTGCGCGACGTGACATGACCCGCACCGAATGAAAGACCTGCGGCTCTGGGTGACGGCATCCGGCCCTGGCGGGCAGGACGGAGGTGTCTGGTCAGAAGCCTTGGACGATCGTGCCGACAATCCAGCCGATCGCCGTCGCAACGAGGATGCCCAGGGCGACGTATCCGGCGCACAGTCCTACGATCGCCATCACCCGGCCGATGCCGCCGATCCGCCGGGATCGGCTCAGTCCCACGTGACCGAGCGCGATCGCGACCACGGCCGGAACGACGGCGAGCATCGCCGCGAGCAGACCGAGAACAGGAATCGGGCTCCACGCACCGACCGCGAGGGCGAACAGTCCCACCACCAGAGCGGCGATCGCAGCTCCATTGCGCTGCGGCTTGCCCGTTCGACGGTCGATGAGTCGTTGTTCGGCCACAACTCACCATAGCCGCCCGACTACGGCAGGCGGCGGCCGACCCAGCCCGCGAGCAGTGCATGCAGCAGCGGGAGCACCGAGGTCGCCATGACCACTGCTCCGAAGACCACGTCGTCGGCGCGAAGGATGATGCCGCCGATGAAGAGCGCGGCGAACAGCACCGCTGAGATCACCCGACGCGCCGTGCGCTCGAGGCTGCCGATGCGCCGCTCGAGCTGCGGATTCACGACCGAGACCCGGCCCTGTTCGATGCGGGTCGTCAGGTCGTCGAGCCGCTGCGGCAGCCGCGCCACCGTACCCGCCGCCGACACGGCCTGCTTCGCGAACGCCTGTACGACGTTTCCGCCCTCTTGGCGGATCAGCTGGCCGGCGTAGGGCTCGACGGCATCCCAGATGTTGAACGAGGGGTTGAGCGAACTGCAGTTTCCCGACACGAGCGAGAGCGCGCGGATGATGAGCAGGAAGTTCTCGGGGAACTGCACCGGCAGCGAGCGTACGACGTCGCCGAACTCGATCGCGAATGCCCGGAACTCGCGAGGATCGACCTCCTGAAGCTCCGCGAAGCCCATCCCGCCGAAGCGGGCGAAGAGCTGGGTCATCGCCCGCTCGAGTTCTGCGGTGTCGGCCGACGGCAGCAGCACGCCCACCTCCCGAATGCCTTCCACCATGCCCTTGCCGTCGCGGGAGGCTGCGGCGATGAGCACCCGTCGCAGACCCTTGCGCAAGCCCGGCGGAACCTCGCCCATCATGCCGAAGTCGATGAAGGTGAGATGCCACGCGCGTTCCGAGGGTGCCTGCTCGCCATCGGTGTCGGCGTGGGGCGTGACGAAGATGTTGCCGGGATGCGGGTCAGCGTGGAAGAAGCCGTCCTGGAAGAGCTGGTCGAACATCACCGACGCGAACTCGATCGCGACCTCGGCGGGGTCGATGCCGGCTGCTCGCAGCCCGTCGATGTCGTTGATCTTGATCGCTGTGACGTCCTCCAGCGTCAGCACCCGTCGGGTGGTGCGCTCCCACACGATCTCGGGAACGCTCACGCGGCCATCCCCGGCGAAGTCCTGCGCGAACCGCTCAGCGTTCGCTGCCTCGTTCAGGTAGTCGATCTCCTCGAGGCTCGTGGCGGCGAACTCCTCCACCAGAGTCGGTGCATCGACGCGGTCGGAGACGAGCCGGATGCGGCTCAGCCAGCCGCCGACGCGGCGCAGCGCCCGCAGGTCGACGTCGACGATCTGGTCGATCCCCGGGCGCTGGATCTTGATCACGACATCGCGAAGTCCGGTGTCTTCGGCATCGGCATCCGACAGCCTCGCCCGGTGGGCCTGACCGAGGGATGCCGCCGCCAGGGGCACCGGATCGACGTGGTCGTATGCGCGCTCGAGCGGCACGCCGAGCTCCGCCTCTGCGAGAGCCCGGATCTCGGCGAAGGGGACGGGCGGGACCTCGTCCTGCAGCCCTTCGAGCTCTTTGGTGATCTCGGGTGGCAGCACGTCCAAGCGCGATGACATGAACTGCCCGACCTTGATCATGAGGCCGCCGAGGTCCACCGCGAGCGCGTGGAACCGCTGCGCGATGCGCTGCGCTCGCGCCCCGCGACCGCGCGCAGCGAGACCACCCAGACCGATACGCGGCAGGAACAGCTCGAACCACCACGTCTGCACGAGGTAGCGCGCAGCGAACCGGGTGATCCTGCGGTAGCGCGCACGCATATTCCGTACGTCGGTCATCGAATCTCCACGAATCCTTGAAGCTCAGTGCCGACGTGCGGCAGGCGCACGGTCAGTCTTGGGCGAGGATGGAGAAGAGCTTACGGCGCGCGTCGTCGAGGACGGCCACGGCCTCCTTCACCTGCGCCGGGCTGCCGGAGCGTCCTACCTGGGCAACGGCCTGTGCGAGGTCGATGCCGGCCTTCGGCAGGGCACTCGCGCGGCCGCTGTGTCCGCGGCCTCGGGCGCTCGATCCCTCCCACGGAGCGGACTCGGCTGCAGCGTCCGCCACCTCGCGTCCCTCTTCGGTCAACGAGTATGTCTTGCGCCCGCCCGACTCCTCAACCTTGATCAGACCTTCGTCGGCGAGCAACTGGAGCGTGGGATACACCGAGCCGGGGCTCGGCTTCCAGCTTCCCCCGCTGCGCTCATCGATCTGCTGGATGATCTGGTACCCGTGCATCGGCTTCTCTGCGAGCAGCCCGAGCACAGCGGTGCGCACGTCGCCGCGACCCATCCGGGTGCCGCTGCCGACCTTCTGCTCGAACTGTCCGCGCAGCTGCTCCATCGCCTCCCACAGACCGGTCATCGGCCGACCCTGACCGGAACCCCGCGTGCTCCCGCCGGCGCCGCCGCCGAACCAATCTCCGATGTTCGAACCGCTCATGATGACCTCCTCTGCGCCGTCGCCCGGTCTGGGCTCAGCGATACTCAACGATATATCGCTCAGAAGCCAGGTCAGGCGGGTTCCCGGGAGATTCCGAGGGAGCGACCGGACCACGACACTCAGTCAGACCTCTGACCGAAACACTCCAGGGCGGCATATTGCATCCGCGCGGTGAGATGCTGGTGGTATGCCGACCGAACCGCATCCCTCGACCGCGCCCGTGGACTTCTGGGAGGAACGCTACGCCGGGTCGTCACGCGTGTGGTCGGGAGCACCGAATCGCACGCTCGTCGACGTGGTCTCGTCGTTCGAGCCCGGGCGCGCGCTCGATCTGGGCTGCGGCGAAGGCGCCGACGTGATCTGGCTCGCGCAGCGCGGGTGGCAGTCGACCGGCATCGACATCTCGGAGACGGCGATCGCGCGGGCTCGAGCGGCGGCATCCGATCTCGGCCTGCCTCAGGCGCGCTTCGACGTCGCAGACCTCTCGACCTGGCGCCCCGACGGGCCGTACGAGCTGGTGACCGCGTCGTTCCTGCAGTCGCCCGTCGCCTTGTCGCGCCCCGAGATCCTGCGCTCGGTCGCGGACGTGGTCGCGCCGGGCGGGCACCTGCTCGTCGTCGCGCACGCCGCGGCGCCGCCCTGGTCGCGGTTGCGGCACACTGATTCAGACGGGCATCACGCCGACTTCCCGACGCCCGACCAAGAAGTCGCCGCGCTCGCGCTCGACACATCCGAATGGACCACGATCATCGCCGAAGTGCGCTCGCGGGATGCCGTCGGCCCCGCCGGCGAACAGGCGGTCCTGCACGATTCGGTGGTGCTCCTGCGTCGCGGGCCGGCCTGATTCAGTCCCTGCGCGCGCGCAGACGCACGATGAGCGCGGCAATGAGCCGCCAGCCGACGAGCAGCAAGAGCATCGTCGTGGTCGCGACGATGATGAAAGGCAGCGCTGTTCCCTGACCGGATGCCGCACGCAGCAGCATCCCACCGATGACCGTAGCCGCCCACACGCCGAGCCCCGTGCGCACCGGAGCAAGGGGTGCGCGCCAGGCCATTGTGACGAGCCAGCCGATGCCGAGGCTGATCAGGAACGGCCAGGCGGTCCGCCAGAGGCCGCCGAAGATGTCTGAGTCGTGGCTGGCCCGGCCGAGTGCGGCAAAGCCGACGACGAGCACGATGTCCAAGAGCAGCGCGAGAACGATCATGCGCGTCTGTGAACGCGGCATGGTGGGCACATCGGTCACGTCAGCACCTTTCTCGAGGCTGGAGACGGGGATTGGCAGCGCTCGGCAGGAGCCATTGGCCTGGCTGCGACGCGGCTCTATGGTAAGCACCAGATTTGCTGGCCCGTTGGGGCGCGCCGGTGGTCTTGCCGACGCATACCCGGATGCGATCGCCGCCGGCGACTCGATGACGTGACGCGGGATCCGGCCTGCCTTCCCGAGGGTCACTTCGCCACCAGCGGGATTCTGGCCACCAGCGGGATTCTGAAGGCAGGCGGAATCCGACTGGTCTGCCCGCGGGCGCGTGGCGGTTCAAGGCGCTACAGTACGAATCTCAACGCCCATGCGAACTCGCGCGCACCGAATGGACGACCGATGGCAGGACTCACCAGACGCCAGTTCCTCGCGCGCGCAGCGGTGCTCGCCGCCGCGGCCGGAATCGAGTTCGACACCCTCGCGCCATACCTCAGCGCTGGTTCCGCGAACGCGGCTCCGCTGGCCGACATCCCCACCACGCTTTTGCAGACGATCCTGCAGGGCGGCATCCGAGAAGGCCGATATCGCACCCTGGTGACAGGCCCGGGCGAGGCCCATGTTCCGCGACTGGACGTGCTGCGGGCAAAGCCGGCCGCGAGCCGCACCGCATCACGTCGCTCGCTCCTCTACCTCGGCCACCTCTCCGACCTGCACGTGATCGACGCTCAGTCTCCGGGACGCATCGAGCCCATGATCGTCCAGGATCACGCTGCCTGGGGATCGGCCTTCCACCCGCACGACCCGATGAGCGTGCACACCACGGCCGCGATGGTGAAGGCGTTCTCCGACGCGCGCTACAGCCCGCTCACCGGCGCCCCGATGAGCGCGGCGATCGTGACCGGCGACAGCGCGGACATGCACTCGCATCTCGAGCTGCGCTGGTACATCGACCTCATGGACGGACTCACCGTCAGCGCGGCGAGCGCAGGCTCGACCTACGAAGGAGTCCAGGCCTGGGCCGAGGCGGTCTGGGCGTATCGCCCGGTCGACCCTGCGGGAGGGGATTTCGGCGATTACGGCTTCCCGACCCTGCCGACCCTTCTTGACGAGGCGATCGCGAAGCCGGTCGCGTCCGTGGGGCTGCCTGCCCCCTGGTACGCCGTGTACGGCAACCACGACACGCTCCTGCTCGGCACGTTCGACCTCAGTCCTCAGCTGCGGGCGATGGCGATCGGCGGCCAGAAGTCGTACACGCTCGAGGCGACCGCGAGCAGCGCTCTGACGGGGTACGCCGCGACCGGGAGCGCTCTTCAGCAAGCGGGCAACGCTCTCGGGATGGCACTCGGGCGCAGCGGATTCAAGACTGTCTCAGCGAACCCGTCACGCCGTCTGTTCGAGCAGCGGGAATTCATGGCCGAGCATTTCGCCACTCAGCCGACCCCGGGTCCTGTCGGCCACGGCTTCAGCCGGCACAACCTCGAGACCGGCGAGACCTGGTGGATGAACGACCTCAGCCCCCACATCCGCGCGTTCGGCCTCGACACCTGCAACCAGGTGGCAGGACCGGACGGCGCGGTACCCGACGTGCAGTTCCGCTGGCTCGAGCGGGAACTGGAGAAGGCTCAGTCCCAGAAGAAGCTCGCGCTGATCTTCAGCCACCACAACAGCCTCACCCTCGAGAACCGGGCGCAGCGACCGGGTGACACAGAGGCACTTCACGGCGCGGAGGAGTTCGTCGACCTGCTGCTGCGCTACCCCGTCGTCGTCGGCTGGCTCAACGGGCATACCCACCTCAATCAGATCCTGCCGCACACGTCCGCGACGGGTGGCTTCTGGGAGATAACGACGGCCTCCTGCATCGATTTTCCGCAGCAGCAGCAAGTCGTGGAGATCATCGACAATCGCGATGGCACGCTCTCCCTGTTCACGACCGTGCTCGACCATGCCTCTCCCGCGGTTCCCGGCACCAGTGGCACCTACCTCGACCTCGCCTCGCGCAGCCGAGAGTTCGCCGCCAACGACTGGGCAGAGAGTCCCGTCATGCGCCGGGGCTCGCCCCTGGACCGCAACACGGAACTGCTGCTCCCGGCGCCGTTCGACCTCTCCGCGATCACGGATGCCGCTCTCGAAGCGCAGCACATGAGCGAACGCGCGCGCATCTTCGCCTACGAGAACAGGACGGACTCGTGAGCCACGCGCAGCGCACCGGCGCGCTCATCATGGCCGCGGCGCTGATGCTCCTCCTGGCTGGATGCTCTCAAATCGCCGCGATCGCACCCGTCGGCGGCGACCATCTCGCCGAGGTCCGGTTCGCGGCCAACGACCTGCTCCTGCAGGCGGACGTCGACCTGCTGACGGCGCCCGCGTGTACGACAGAGCCGGACGGCACGATCGCCTGCGAGGGTGAGACACTGCAAGGCGAGAGGATCACGGTCGAGTCCCCCGCGGACGAATCCCGATCGCTCACGGTCACGGTCGGATCAGACACGCTCTACTCCGGAAGCATCCAGAAGGTGCTCGAGAAATCGTCGAGGCCTGCCTCGTGAGCGCCTGGCGCATCGCCGCGCGTGCGTGGCGCGTCCTCATCCCCGCCGTCGCAGCCAACGCTGTCGTCCAAGCCGCAACGGTCGCCTTCTCTCTCACGCCCGCGTTCGAATTCGGATTCGTCCTGCTCGTGCTCATGTCGTTCGCGGCCCTGACCGCATCGCTGGCCGTGATCTCTGCGGCGGCTTCTGCCGCAGCCGCGACACGACGATTCCAGTGGCCGGGCTGGTGGCTATGGGCCGGCGCTGCCCTCGCGATACTGGCGACTACGGCATCCGGTCTCGCGAGTCCGGTGCTCGTGCCGGTCGTCGTCGTGCTCGTGCTCATGCTGCTCCCGGGTGTCGCAGCACGCGATCAGAGCACGCTCGCAGGGTTGCGGATGTTCCGTGCGGCTCCGTTGCACGCATCGCTGCTGGCGGTCGGTTCGCTGCTGACGGTCATCGTCCTCTGGATCCTCGGTCTCGTGCTGGGCTTGTTCGTGACCGGCCCGATCTCGGCGTTCATGACGTGGCTCGTCTTCGGAACGACCGCGGCGATCCTGGTGTGCGCATGGACGTCCATCGCCTTCACGTCCGGCGTGCGTTCCAGGTAGAACACGATCCGGTCTCCGCGCGGCGTGCGCGTGAGCATGTGCGGCTGCCGCCGCCCAGCGTCCGCTTCGCATTGCCTATGAGCTGGCTGTGATCAGCCGATTCTTAGTTCCGCCTCAGAATCGGCCCTCCACGATGAGGTCATGACCGCTCTCGCCCCGCGCACCCGGACGATCCCCGTGTCGACCGCCCCCGCCGCCGTCGCGGTGCGCCGCAATCCGCGCACCGCGCTCTGGCATGCCGCGGCGACGGCGGTCATCTGGCTCACCAGTCTGTTCGTGGTGGCCCTCTGGATCGCCGGCGGTGGAATCACGGCAACGCTCGGCTTGAACGCCGAGACGCTCACGACGATCGGCCGTCTGGCCGGCCTGGTGTCTGCGAACCTGCTGCTCTACCAGGTGCTGCTCATGGCGCGCATCCCCCTGTTCGAGAGGGGTTTCGGCCGCGACTCGATGACGCGGATGCACCGGTTCGTCGGGTTCTGGTCGTTCTGGCTCATGGGCGCCCACATCGTGCTCCTCGTCCTGGGGTATGCAGCCGCCGCCGCCATCAACCCGTTCCTGCAGCTGTGGCAGTTCATCTGGGACTACCCCGGCATGCTGCTGGCCACGGTCGGCACGATGTTCATCCTGCTCGTCGTGGCCACCTCGATCCGCAAGGCCCGCAAGAAGCTGCGCTACGAGTCGTGGCACCTGCTGCACCTGTACGCCTACCTCGGCGTCGGACTCGCGCTGCCACACCAGCTGTGGACCGGCGCCGACTTCCTGTCCTCGCCCTTGGCCACCGCGTACTGGTGGACCCTCTGGGCCGTGGCGGCAGCATCCGTCCTGGTGTTCCGCATCGGGATGCCGCTCCTGCGGTCAGCGCGGCACGGCATCCGGGTGACGGCCGTCGAGCGCGATGGCGACAGCGGAGTGACCGTGCGGATGACGGGGCGCAACCTGAACCGGCTGGGCGCCCGGGCGGGCCAGTTCTTCGTCTGGCGGTTCGTCGACGGAGCCGGGTGGACGCGCGGCCACCCCTTCTCGCTCTCCGGCGTTCCGGGACCCCGCGGTCTCTCGATCTCGGCTCGTGTCACGGGCGACGGCACGCAGCGGCTCACCCGCCTGCGCCCGGGCACCCGGGTGCTGATCGAAGGACCTTACGGGCACATGACGGGAGCGGTCCGCAAGGGCACCAAGCTGCTCATGATCGGCGCGGGCGCGGGTGTCGCGCCGCTGATCTCCCTGCTCGAGGAGCAGCGCTACGCACCCGGCGAAGCGACGCTCCTGACCCGCGACCACTCCGAGGGCGACGCGATGCGCCAGGACGCGATCCGCACCCTGGTCGCCCGCCGCGGTGTCGTTCACGCCCAGCTGTCCGGCCCCCGCAGCCCCGGAGCATCGTCGTGGCTGTCTGCAAGTCATGGTGCATGGCAGGGGCCCGAACTCATCCACTACCTCGCACCCGACATCGGCGCATACGACGTCTACCTGTGCGGTCCGGTGCCGTGGATGGACTCGGTCATCGGCGACCTGAAGAAGGCCGGCGTCGCCGCCGACCGCATCCACTCCGAAGCATTCACCGTCTGAGCCCCGATCCGCCTCGAGGAGCACATCATCAAGAAGATCGTCTACGCCGTACTCGCCACCATCAGCGGGCTCGTGCTCGTATTCAGCTACCGCACGTCACTGGACGCGGTCCCCCCGGTCGCGGTCACCGACCCCGCGGCATCCACCGGCAGCACGTCGTCCGGCTCGGCATCCACGACGGATGGTGAGTCGTCCAGCTCCAGCGGCTCGTCCGCCAGCACGACGACGACCGCGTCCGGCATGACCGACGGCACCTACACCGGTGGCGCGGCGAACACGCGCTACGGACCCGTCCAGGTGCAGATCACCGTGTCGGGCGGGGTGATCGCCGATGCGCAGGTCGTCGAATACCCGCAGAGCAACTCGCGCGACCAGCAGATCAACCAGAGGGCCATCCCCGTCCTCGTCTCCGAAACGACCCAGATGCAGAGCTCGCAGATTCACATGGTCTCGGGTGCGACCTACACCAGCCGGGGCTACATCGCCTCGCTGCAGAGCGCGATCGACCAGGCGAACGCGTGATGGGCGAGCGTCTGATGAACACGGCGGCGCGCGCGACCCTGGCGCGTTCCGTGCGGGTCGAGGAGATCATGGGGATGCCGATCAGCATCCACGTCCTGAACGAACGCGGCAGCCTCAGCCAGACCGCCGAGCGGGCAGTCGAGGCATGTTTCGCCGAACTCCGTGACATCGAACGCGTGTTCTCGACCTACCGCGACGACTCCGACATCCGCCGCATCGCGAAAGGAGAGCTGGACTCCGCCGACGCGGACGCGCGGGTCGCGGAGGTCGAGGCCGCCTGCCGCGCCGCCGCGATCGAGACCGGTGGCCTGTTCTCGGCGATGTGGCAGGGCTCATTCGACCCCACCGGCTACGTGAAGGGCTGGTCGGTCGAAAATGCCGCCTGCCGGCACCTCGCACCGCTGCTCGAGAGCGAAGTCGCGGTCGGCATCAATGCCGGAGGCGACATGCAGCTGTTCACCGCACCCGACTCGGACTGGCGGTGGAACGTCGGCATCGCCGACCCGCGCCGGCCGGGACAGGTCATCGCGACGCTCGAAGTGCGCAACGGCGCCGTCGCGACCTCGGGCTCCGCCGAGCGCGGATCGCACATCATCGACCCGCGCACAGGCGAGCCCGCTCGCGGGGTGGTGAGCGCCTCGGTCGTCGACGACAGCCTCACGCGCGCCGATCTGTGGGCGACCGCCGCGGTCGTCGCCGGCTTCGAGGATCGCTCCTGGGTCGCCCGCTCGGGCACCCGCACCGGTATCGTGATCGCCGACGACGGTCGCCTCACCCGCTGGCTCGACGGCACATCGGTCGATGTGGTCGCCGTCGATTCGGCGCTCGGCTGAGCTCAGCCGGCGACGGGCAGGCGAAGCAGGAACGTCGTTCCGGTACTCGACGTGCCCTCGACCGCCACGCTGCCACCCGCCCGGACCGCGACATCGCGGACGAGCGACAAGCCGAGCCCGAAGCTGCGGCGCCGACCGCTCTCGGTCGAACGGGCGAAGCGCTCGAAGACGGCGTCGGGGGCGATGCCGTGGATGCCTGATCCGTGGTCGGCAACACGGATCTCGGCAACACCGTCCTCGACCGTGGTGGTGACGGTCACCGCCGCGCCGGAGGGTGAGTACTGCACGGCGTTGTCGACGAGCGCGACCACGAGGCGCACGAGCGTGACGGTCGGCAGAGCGACCGCCGCAGACTGACGCACGTGCACCGCCAGAGTCACCCCGGCTTCGTCCGCGAGCGGACGCAGTGACTCGACCGCCGTCCTGACGGCTTCGTCGACGGATGCCGGATCCCCCGCGACCGCGCCGCCCTCTGCCGCCAGCAGCAGGTCGCCCAGCACATCGGTCATCATCCCGGCATCCCGTCGCAATTCGACGATCGTCTCCTCGATCGGCTCGCCGCGTTCGTGCCGCCGCTGCAGCACCTGGATGCGGCTCGTCAGCGTCGTGAGCGGCGTGCGCAGTTCGTGCGAGGCATCAGCGACGAAGTTGCGCTGCAGTCGCAGCGCGTCGCCGAGCGGCCGGACCGAGCGGCGCGCGGCAAGCCAGGCGACAAGGGCGAGCATCATCACTCCGAGGAGTCCGAGCACGATCACCCACGGGAGGATCTTGTCCGCGTCGATGACGAAGTCGTCGCCCGATCCCTCGTGAGGGAACCCGCCGCCGTGCTCGGCACTTTCGGGGCGCCGGCTGACCAGGATCACCGCGAGCAGGATCCCGGCTCCGGCCGCGATGACGATCGCCGACGCGACGGCGACGTAGAGGCCGATCGACAGCGCCGCCCGCTGCACGCGGCGCCGATCGTCCAGATCGCTCACGAAGGGTTTCCCGCGCGGTAGCCGCGTGCGCGGACCGTTTCGATGATGTCGCGCGTCGACTTGCGCCGCACATAGTGCACGTACGTGTCCACCGAGCCGGTCGTGTCGCCCTCGCGGAACACCGTCTTGAGGATCTCGTCACGACTGAAGACGTGCTCGGGGCTGCCGCTCAGCAGCTCGAGCAGCGCGCTCTCCGTCGCGGTCAGGGCGACCCGGTAGCCGCTCGGGTCGTACAGGGCCTGCGAGGCGGGCGTGAAGGTCCAGTCGCCGAGGCGTCGGCGACCGCCGTCCGCCTGGAAGCCACGGCGCAGCGAGCGCAACCGGGCGAGCAGCTCGTCGTAGTCGAACGGTTTGACGAGGTAGTCGTTCGCGCCGCCGTCAAGTCCCGACACGCGGTCATCGACCGAGCCGAGCGCCGTCAGCATCAGGATCGGTGTCGTGATGCGCGCCGTGCGGACGGCGCGGACGAACTCCACACCGTCCATGCCGGGAAGCCGGCGATCGACGATCATGACGTCATACCGTCCGTTCAGGGCGAGACGCAGAGCCTCCTCGCCCGTGGGCGCATGCTCGACGTCGTACGCCTCCGACAGCACTTCGACCGTCATCGCCGCAATGCTCGGGTCATCCTCGACATACAGCAGGATGCCGCGCTCCGCCCCGCTGTTCTCGGACACGCCCACCTCCCCACCTCGCCTCGGACAGAGCCTACGACCAGAGCCGATGCGCCGACTGCGACCACTGCGAAGGTTCGCCGCGCTTTCGCGCACCGGCCGTCCGGAACGCTGGTTGACTGGAGACATGGCGGACGTCGCGATGTTCCCTCTCGGTGCGGTTCTCTTTCCCCACACGCCGCTGGCGCTGCGGATCTTCGAGGAGCGCTACCTGATGATGCTCGGCCGGCTGCTCGAGGATGACGACCCTCAGTTCGGGGTGGTGCTCATCGAGCGCGGCAGCGAGGCCGGTGGGGGCGACCAGCGCTTCGCGATCGGCACCATGGCTCGGATCACGAACGTCATGGCCGCAGAGCGCGACATCCACCTGATCGCCGTCGGCGGGTCCCGCGTCGAGGTGAGCCAGTGGCGCGACGACGACCCGTACCCGACGGCGACCGTGCGCGAACTGCCCGCGCTGGTGTGGGACGACGCGCTCACGCCCCTGCGCAACGAAGCCGAGCGCATCGTCCGGCGCGTGCTCTCGCGCGCCGCCGAGTACGCCGAGGTGCGGTGGGATCCGGACATCGAGCTGTCGGACGACCCGCTCGAATCGAGCTGGCAGCTCGCCGCGATCGCCCCGCTGGGTCAGCTCGACCAGTTCCGCCTGTTGCGGTCCACCACGGTCGGGGGGCTGCTGCGCGAAACCATAGACCTCACACTCGCGGCCGAGCCGGTGCTCACCACGACGGCCGACGACGCCGCATTCGACCAGGCGCTGGTGAACCTGCTCGAAGAGGACGCAGATACCGAGGATGATGACCCGGATGCTGCGCCCGACGCCCGGCCGCCGGCGGACTGAGAGCTACCAGCCCCGCGTGCCCGGGTCACCCTTGAAGGGGCCGACGATGTCGGAGGTCACCCAGCCGCCGTAGAAGCCGCCCGGCTGCGGGAGGACATCTTCACCGTCGACCGTACACCGGTCCATTTTGCCCGCGTAGAGTGCGACCCGGTCGGCGAGGAGCTCATACCCGTGGGAAGGTGTCGGATAGTTCCAGCCCGCGCCGTGTGCCGTGATGTCGCCGCCGACAACGTCGAAATAGCGGGCGTAGCCCTTGAACTCGCAGAACGACGAACCGCGCGCCGCAACGAGCGCGCCGTCGGCGAACGCCGTGATCGGCAGATAGTAGACCGGCGGGTGGCTCGTCTCCAGTACGCGCACCACATCCGTCGTGTCGAGGATGCGCTGCCCGCCCAGGTCGATGGTCACATGACGATCGACGGCCTCGATCCGCGGCGGGCGCGGATAATCCCACACGGATTCCTGACCGGCGGTGATGGGGTACGGGGCAGGATGCGGCATCCCTCCACGCTACGCACGATTTCGGCGGCGAGGGCGGTCAGGCCGGCTGTGCGGCGCGCAGCGGCGCTGCCGAAGCTCATGCAGCGACCTCCGCGCGATCTGCGACGATCGCGCGCACGGCCGCCCGCCCCGCGCGATTCGCGCCGATGGTGGACTGCGACGGCCCGTAGCCGATCAGGAAAAGCCGCGGCTCGTCGAGCGCGCGCCCGTCGGCGACGCGGATGCCGCCTTCCGGCGTGCGCAGCCGCAGCGGCGCCAGATGGTCGAGCGCCGGCCGGAATCCGGTCGCCCACAGGATGACGTCGGCTGCGAAGAAGGAGCTGTCGGGCATACGCACACCGTCCGCTTCGATCGAGGCGAACATCGGATGACGCACCAGCACGCCCCGCTCTTGGGCCGCGCGCGCCCACGGCGTCCAGTGCATGCCCGTGACCGAGATCACGCTGCCCGGCGGCAGCCCGCGCCGCACCCGATCCTCGACGCCCGCGATCGCCGCGACCCGTGCCGGAATGTCGAAGGCCTCTTCCGACCAGTCGGGCTCACGTCGGGTGACCCAGAAGGTCTCGGCGACGCGCGAGATCTCGTCGAGCAGCTGCACGGCCGAGATGCCTGCGCCGACGACAACGACGCGCCTGCCGGCGAATTCGTCCGCCGAGACGTAATCCGCGACGTGCAGCTGACGACCGCGGAACCGGTCCTGCCCGGGGTAGTGCGGCCAGAACGGGCGAGTCCAGGTGCCGGTCGCGTTGATGACGTAGCGCGCCGCCCATCCGCCGGCGTCGGTGTCGACGACGAGCCGGCCGGTGGCGCTGTCATCCTCGCGGCGGACGGCGGTCGCCCGCACCGGTCGCCGCACCGCGAGGTCGAATTCTTCCTCATAGGCGCGGAAGTAGGGCGGCAGAACCTCGCGGCTCGCCCTTTGCGGGTCGGCGGGCGGCACGGCATACCCCGGCAGCTCGTGGATGCCGTTCACGGTGGCCATTCGCAGCGACGCCCAGCGGTGCTGCCACGCTCCCCCGGCCTCGGCGTTCGCGTCGATCACCACGAAGGTCCCGGTGCCGGGCGGCGCCTGGGCGACCGGTGCGAACCCGCGTCGCCGCAGATGGTATGCGGCCGAGAGCCCTGCCTGACCCGCGCCGATGACGACGACGTCGACGGGTGCGTACTCCACGCAGCGATCCAACGCCGTCGGCGGCGGCGGGATTCCCGCCCGCCGCCGGTGCGGCAGCAGCGACCGCGCGGTAGATTGCACGCAGATCGGCGGCCGACCTCGAGGATGCGCAAGATCATGGCAGCACGACCCATCACCTCTGCGGCGGCCCTCGCGTGTGCCGCGGTGCTCGTGCTCATGCTCTCGCTCGCCGCGTGCACCGGGTCGGCCGCTCCCCCGGACTCGTCGGCTGCGTCACCGGGCGCCGTCGACGACGTCGCGGGGCTCGTCGACGTCGGCGGAGGCAGAAGTCTCTGGCTCGAGTGCCGTGGCACGGGTTCACCGACGGTGGTGTTCCTCTCGGGCACGCGCGGCGCGGCCGACGAGTGGAGTACGCTGCTGCCGGATGCCGACCCCGGCACCGTGTCGACCTTCGACGCGGTCTCGCAGACCACGCGGGCGTGCGCGTACGACCGCCCCGGCACCACCGTCGCCTCGGGCGAGCCGACGACCTCGAGCGCGGTGCCGCAGCCGACCACGGCGGTGCAGGGTGCCGCCGACCTGCACGCGCTGCTGGCGGCCGCCGACCAGAGCGGACCCTACGTGGTCGTCGGCCTGTCGTGGGGAGGCCTGATCGCGCAGCAGTTCGCGCGGACCTACGCCGACGAGGTGGCGGGCCTGGTGCTGCTGGATTCCGCCGGCGAGTACCTGCAGGCGACGTTCACCGTCCGGCAGTGGGCGGCATGGATGGCGGTGGTCGCCGGCAGCATCGACGCGGCCGGTTCTGAGGTGCCGTCCTACGAGCCCAGCATCGCCGAACTGCGCGCCACCCCCGCGCCGCCTGCCCTGCCGACGGTCGTGATGTCATCGGATCAGCCGTGGGATCTGCAGGTGACGCCGGGCGAGTCGACCTGGCCGGGATGGGTGGCGGCTCAGGCCGACCTCGCCCAGTCGCTGAATGCGACGCACATCACCCGGACCGACAGCGGACACGGGCTGCCGGTCGAGCAGCCCGCCCTCGTGACGGCGGCGATCCTCGAGGTCGTTGACGAGGCTCGTTGACGAGAGCTGTGCGACGCCGAGCGCGTCGCACAGGCGCCTGTGCTACCTGCCGACCTGGACGGTGAAGGTCACATCTTCGATGCCGCCGTCGGAGTTCGACAGAACGACCTCGGTGGAGCCGTCCGCGAGCGCCTTGACGCCGGGGTTGAAGGTCGCGCCGCCCTCCTCGTAGCCCTTCACGAACTCGGCGACCGCGGTGTCGGCGACCTCGCCGCTGTAGCTGTCGACAGCGAGATCGCCTGTGTTGATGTTGAGCACCTGACCGACGACGAGCTCGACCGTCTCGCCCTGCAGGTCGCCGGCATCCATCGTCACCGGCGCGATCACCGGAGAGTTGCTCTGCGCGCACGCGCTCATGCTCACCGAGAGCATGAGAATGGCGGCGGCACCGATCAGTCTTGAAATCTTCACGCCGTCAGTATGACAGCGCCACGGGCACGGCGAAGAGCCGTCGCGGTTGCATGGGTGTGGATAAGTCCGGTCGATCGGGAGGGATCGCGACTACCGTGGTCGGATGATTTCCCGTGTCGCTGCCGTGGCGGTCGCGCTGGTGCTGGTGGTCGGGATGACGACCGGGTGCCAGCCCGAACCCGCCCCGTCGCCTTCGGGTCCGATCTTCGCGAACGAGGACGAGGCCTTCGCCGCCGCGGAGCAGACCTACCGAGCGTACGTCGATGCCCTGAACCAGGTGGATCTCAGCGATCCGGAGACCTTCGAGGCCGTGTACGCCTGGACCACGGGCGATGCGAATGCCGAAGCGCGCAAGCTATTCAGCCAAATGCACGCTGACAGCTGGGTGGTCCGCGGCGAAAGCCTGCCCACGATCGTGAATCCGCGTGTGTGGGGTGGGCCGACGCAGTCTCAGATGGAGGTTTCTGTCTGCCTCGACGTTTCACGCGTTGAGTTGCTAAACGAGGCCGGAGAGTCTGTCGTTAGTCCTGATCGGCCGGATGTGCAGAGCATGTTAGTCAACATGTTCACCTCCCTCGACACGGCGACAGGCTGGATCATCGAGGACTTTGAGGGCCGCGACGGCGAGCCGACATGCGACTGATTGGACTAGCAGTCCTCACTGCGGCGGTGATCACTGCCCTCAGCTCGGCTGCTTCAATACCCGCACAGGCAGCTGGCGATGACTGCGACTTCAGTGGCTGGCAAAGTGTGTGCTCGGTCTCGAATTCGGGCGAGCAGGTCGACATCGGTGCCAGCATCGGCAACCCTGCTCCGCCGGCGGGTGACGAGCAGGCGGAGCTCGGCGAACTCACGCCGAGCGAGCCCGTGGCCCCGCAGCCGATCACCTGCACTCGGGCGTACTGCGGCGGCTTCCTCGTGATCACCCCGCCCGATGTCACGGCCGCAGACCTGGTCTCGTTCCGGCCCGCTCACCCGTCGCTCACGGGCGAGCCTGCCGGGTTCGGGATCGTCGGGGCTCCCACGAACGTCGTGGCGGCGGCATCCGAGCAGTACCTGACCGGAACCCTGCTCGGCTGGGATGTCACCGTCCGCTTCGTGCCCGCGGGCTATGTCTTCGATTACGGCGACGGATCAACCGCGCGGTCCACGACCGGCGGCACGAGCTGGGCGGCCCTCGGCCAGGCGCAGTTCACGCCGACTGCCACGAGCCACGCCTACCGCGAGCGCGGAACCTACCCGATCGGCGTGACCGTTCAATACGCGGCTTCCGTCGATTTCGGCTCGGGCTCGTGGCGCCCGGTGGCCGGCTACGTGACGGCGTCGAGCGGAGGGTACGACGTTCAGGTCCTCGAAGCGCGCACGGCACTTGTCGGCAAGACGTGCCTCGAGAACCCGGGTGGTCCCGGCTGCTGAGCGCCCACAAGCGCGCTCTGCGCGGAGCGTCACGCCCCCACCCGCGTCGCACCGCCGTGGCAGGATGAGCGCGTGACCGACCGCCTCATGCTCCTGGACTCCGCGTCGCTG
>NZ_WOYP01000100.1:24400-34084 GCF_011620715.1 Microbacterium sp.
TCGCTGTACTTCCGCGCGTTCTACGGCGTGCCCGACACCGTGCGCGCCCCCGACGGGACGCCGGTCAACGCGGTGCGCGGGTTCCTCGACATCATCACCCGGCTGGTCACCACCTACCGGCCCACGCATCTGGTCGCCTGCTGGGACGACGACTGGCGCCCGCAGTGGCGCGTCGATCTCATCCCCACCTACAAGACCCATCGGGTCGCCGAGGTCACTGCCGTCGGCCCCGACATCGAGGTCGTCCCCGACCCGCTCGAGGTGCAGGTGCCGATCATCCGGCGAACGCTCGAGACCCTCGGCATCCCGATCGTCGGCGCGGCCGAGCACGAGGCCGATGACGTGATCGGCACCCTCGCCACGCGGGCGACCCTGCCGGTCGACATCATCACCGGCGACCGCGACCTCTTCCAGCTCGTCGACGACGCGAGCGACGTGCGCGTCATCTACACGGCACGCGGCATGAGCAACCTCGAGATCGTGACCGACGCCACCGTCGTCGCGAAGTACGGGGTCCTGCCGACCCAGTACGCCGACTTCGCGACCCTGCGCGGCGACTCGTCCGACGGCCTGCCCGGCGTCGCGGGCATCGGCGAGAAGACCGCCGCCACCCTTCTCACCGCGCACGGCGACCTGGCCGGCATCATCGCAGCCGCCGAAGCGGGCGCAGGCATGTCGGCCGGCATCCAGAGCAAGATCCTCGCCGGGCTCCCCTACCTGGCGGTCGCTCCCACCGTCGTCGAAGTCGTGAAGGGCCTCGACCTCCCCGGCACCGAGTCGCGGCTGCGGGCGCTCGATGACGCCCGCCGAGCGGATGCCGCATCCCTCGCCGAGCAGTGGGCGCTGGGCACCGCGATGACGCGCATCGTCGACGCGCTCGACGCCGCCGGCGCCCGCTGATCCACGGGCCGGGCGTACTCCCCGCACAGTACCTCGAGCCTTCGACGGGGTCTCACAGCGTCGGAGCCCACATGGCCGGCTGGGGCCCCGGCTTCGGCTGGTGGTTCCTGCTGATCCCGCTGTTCTGGATCCTGCTGTTCGCCCTGATCTTCGGCATCTTCGGCCGCCGGTGGCTCCGCAATGCGATGCAGAACGGCTACGGCCCCCACCGCTGCCTGAACCCCGCGCGCCAGGCCGAGACCACGCTCGGATGCGCGCGCCGCCCTCGCGGCGACGGCGCGCCGACGCACTCATCCTCGCCGCGAACGCGCTGCCGCACCCGCCGCCAGCAGAGTGACGCAGTACAGCACGGCGATCAGGACCATCAGGCCCAGTGGCGCCGTCCACCCACCGGTCGCCTCGTGCAGCGCACCCATGATCGGCGCACCGAGCGCGCCGATGCCGTAGCCGCCGCCCTGCACGAGCGCCGACATCCCGGCGGCCTCGTTGTCGCTGCGGGAGACCACGACCAGCGTCGTGAAGATGACCACGAATCCGCCCGCGTGACCGATCGCGCCGATCGTGAGCCAGAGCCACGTCAGCTCGGGGGCGAGCAGCATGCCCACCGTGAGGATGAGCCACGACACGCAGATCGTCAGCGTCGGCACGATCGCCGGCGTGAACCGGGCCAGCAGCGGCACCATGAAGGCACCGACGATGCCCGCGCCCTGAAACAGCGATGAGAGAGCACCCGCGGCAGCGGCATCCAGGCCCAATTCGTCGGCGGTCAGGGTCGGCAGCCAGGTCGAGAGGGCGTAATAGATCATGACCTGCCCCGCGAATGCGGCCAGCAGCAGCCACGTGACGGGCCGGCGGGTCATCGCGCGCTCCGACCGGCCGCGCGCGACCACCGGCAGCGGGCCGGTGAGGGTCGCCGGGTCGAGATCCCGCGTGACGACGCCGGCCGGCTGGTCGCCCGAGTACCGCTCGCCCCACCGGTCGCGGTCGCGGCGCGATCGTCGCAGATGCGCTCCCCAGAGCACGATCCCGGCGATCGTGAGCACCGACCATGCCAGCAGCGCACCCGGCCAGCCGACCAGCGCGGCCAGCGGCGCGGTCAGCAGCGACGTGATGAGCGAACCCGCGTTGAGGGTGGCGACATAGGCCGCCGTGACCACCCCCACCCGCGCGGCGGGAACGTCGCGCCTGATGATCACGGGAATGACGACGTTGCCGATCGTGACGGCCGCTCCGATCACGAACATGCCCGTCAGCATCCAGCCGAAACCGGGGATCGCGCGGATCACCGTGCCGAGCAGCACTCCGCTGAGCGAGAGCATGAGCGCGAGTTCGGCGCCCGCGCGGCGGATCACGAGCGCGGCGACCGGCGTCAACAGGGCGAACATGAGCACCGGCGCGGTCGTGAGCAGTCCCGCCGTCGCCGAGCCGATGCCGAAGTCCTGCTCGATGTCGCGCAGCACCGGAGTCGGCGCCACGATCGGCCCGCGCATGCTGAGCGCTGCTACCAGCACTCCCGCGAGCACGAACCACGGGATGCCGTGCCGCGCACGCTCGGCCAGACTCACCGGCGCAGACCGGTCCACTCCCGAAGCTGCGCGAGCGGCCACGTCGTCACGATCCGCTCGGGCGGCACGCCTGCGCGCTCCGCGCGCTCCGCGCCGAAGTCCAGGAGCGAGAGCTGTCCGGGCGCGTGCGCGTCGGAGTCGATCGAGAAGAGGCAGCCGGCCGCGAGCGCGATGGCGATGAGGTCGTCGGGCGGATCCTGCCGCTCGGGCCGCGAGTTGATCTCGACCGCGACCCCGTGCTCGGCGCACGCGTCGAAGACCGCGGTCGCATCGATTGCCGACGGCGGTCGCGTGCCGCGCGAGCCTTCCACGAGGCGCCCGGTGACGTGGCCGAGCACATCGACCCGCCCGCTGGAGACCGCGCGCACCAGACGACGCGTCATCGGGCCGCGCTCCATGCGCAGTCTGGAATGCGCCGAGGCCACCACGACGTCCAGTTCCCGCAGCAGCACCGGCTCCTGATCGAGGCCGCCCTCCGCGAGGATGTCGACCTCGATGCCGGACAGCAGCGTGAATCCGTCACCGCTCATGCCGGCAACGATCTCCAGCTGCGCGCGCAGGCGCTCCGCCGACAGTCCGTTCGCGACGCGCAGGCGCGGCGAGTGGTCGGTCAGAGCCAGGTATTCGTGCCCCAGCGCGCGGGCAGCATCCACCATGAGATCGATCGAGGTCAGCCCGTCGGACCACTCGCTGTGGCTGTGCAGATCGCCGCGCAGCATCCCGCGCAGGGCGGAGGTGCGCTCCACTCCGGCGCGCTCGCGAAGGTCGATCAGGTATCCCGGCACGCGCCCCTCGAGTGCGTCCTGGATCACCGCGAACGTCGAATCGCCGATGCCCTTGCGGCGGCGCAGGGTCGCAGCATCCCGCAGCTGCTCGTCGCTCATCCCGTCGATGGCCTCAGCCGCCGTGCGGAACGCCTTCGACTTGTACCGCGACGACCGCTCACGTTCGAGCAGCGCAGCGATCTCGGTCAGCGCGTCGTGGGGGTGCACCGTGGTCGTCCCTCACGGAGTCCGCGCGCGCGGTCGAAACGGCTCACGCGACCGGCGATCGCATGATCACGAACGGCGCGCTCGCAGGACGGCGGCAGTGGTGTCGGCGATCGAAGCGTCGGTCATGGCATCCTCCTGAGGTTGCCGACATGCTAACGCGACTGTCGTCGGACCGTCATCGGGCAGGCTGTGCGAACGAGCGCGTCACCTCGACCCACGCCGCGAGCTTCTGCGCAGCCGCACCGCTGTCGATCGCTGCGGTTGCGGCATCCTTCGCCTCGGTCAGCCGCTCCAGGATCGGGCGCTGCACCTCGGTCGCGTCCTGCGACAGGCGGAATGCCACGATTCCGGCGGCGGCGTTCAGCAGCACGATGTCGCGCACGGCGCCCTGCTCACCCTCGAACACCCGGTGCACGATCTGGGCGTTGTGCGCGGGGTCCCCGCCCAGCAGCGCGTCGATTTCGGCGAGCGGGATGCCGAGATCGCGCGGATCGAGGTCGTGCTCGTGCACATCGCCGCGGCTCACCTCCCACAGCCGGCTGTGGCCGGTCGTGGTCAGCTCATCAAGGCCGTCATCACCGCGGAAGACGAGGGCAGTCGCACCCCGGGTGCGGAAGACGCCGGTGATGAGCGGCACGCGATCCAGCTGCGCCACCCCCACGGCGTTGGCCTCGGCGCGCGCCGGGTTGGACAGCGGACCGAGGAAGTTGAATACCGTCGGCACGCCCAGCTCGGCCCGCGTCGGGCCGGCGTGGCGGAACCCGGGGTGGAACGCCGAGGCGAACGCGAAGGTGATGCCGGCTCGGGAGAGTGTTTCGGCGACCTGCTCGGGCGTGAGGGTGAGGTCGATGCCGAGCGCCGACAGCACATCCGACGACCCTGATGCGGAGCTCGCCGCCTTGTTGCCGTGCTTGACCACGGGAACACCGGATGCCGCGGCCACGACCGCCGACATCGTCGAGATGTTCACGGTTCCGAAGCGGTCTCCGCCGGTGCCGACGATATCCAGCACATTCGGGTCGACCGGCAGCGGGAGGGCGGACTCCAGGATCGCGTCCCGAAAGCCGACGATCTCGTCGACCGTCTCGCCCTTGGCCCTCAGTGCCACGAGGAATCCCGCCAGCTGAGAGGCTGTCGCCGCGCCCGCCATGATCTCGCGCATCGCCCAGGTGGACTCGGACACGCTGAGGTCCTGGTCGGCCAGAAGAGTGGTGAGGATTCCCGGCCACGTATACGGCTCCGCCATACGCCAAAGCCTAGCCAGATTCTCAGCTGACTCGCGGCGCGCTCCGAGGACCCGCCAAGCCACCATCGGAATAAATCCCCTCCGGATGTGATCGGCGGGCTCACGGATCGGCCATAATGGTCAGGTGACGACCACGACAGAGACCTACTCACAGGCCATGCGTTCCGTCAAGCGTCCCGATCCGGTCGCTGTCGGAACGATCGTCTGGCTCGGCAGCGAGGTGATGTTCTTCGCGGGTCTGTTCGCGATCTACTTCACCCTCCGAAGCACCTCTCCGGAGCTCTGGGCTCAAGAGACCCAGCTGCTGAACATCCCCTACGCGACGGTCAATACGATCGTCCTCGTGCTCTCCTCCGTCACGTGCCAGATGGGCGTGTTCGCAGCCGAGCGCTTCCAGCCCTACTCGATGAAGAAGCGCGGGTGGCTCGGCTGGGGAATGGTCGAGTGGTTCTGGCTCACATTCGCACTCGGTGCGATCTTCGTCTCCGGCCAGGTCTGGGAGTATGCCCAGCTGGTCGCCGAGGGGATGCCGATCAGTGCGAACTCCTATGCGTCGGCGTTCTACCTCACCACCGGCTTCCACGCCCTGCACGTGACCGGTGGCCTCATCGCCTTCCTCCTCGTGATCGGCCGCGCGTACGCCGTCAAGAACTTCGGGCGCAAAGAGATGACCTCCTCGATCGTCGTGTCGTACTACTGGCACTTCGTCGATGTCGTCTGGATCGCGCTGTTCCTCGTCATTTACTTCCTGAAATAGAAGCGGAGCTGAGCCCCAACATGGCACGAGAGACCAAGCGCCGCTCGAACGGCCGACGCAGCCCCTGGGCTGCGGCCGCACTCATCGGCATCGGCCTCCTGATCACAGGTGGCGCCTACGCCGGTGCTTCCGCCGCGATGGCGGCGGGCACCGACACTGCCGTCGCATCGGGTCTGACGGTCGACGACGGCAAGAAGCTGTTCCAGGCCAACTGCGCGACCTGCCACGGCCTGAACCTGGAGGGCTCCACCACGGGGCCCTCGCTGTACGGCGTCGGCGAACTCGCCGTCGAGTTCCAGGTCTCGACCGGTCGCATGCCCCTGCAGGCTACGGCCCCGCAGGCCCCCCAGAAGCCGGCGCAGTTCACCGAAGAGCAGATCCTCGCGATGGCGGCCTACGTGCAGTCTCAGGCGCCCGGACCGACGTTCCCGTCCGAGCAAACACTCGACGGCGAAGGCGATGTCGCCCGGGGCGCGGAGCTCTTCCGCGTCAACTGCGCGATGTGCCACAACGTCGCCGCGGCCGGCGGTGCTCTGACCGAAGGCAAGTACGCTCCCGCGCTGGGAACGACCAGCGCCCTGCACATGTACGGCGCAATGGTCACCGGCCCGCAGAACATGCCGGTCTTCAACGACCTGACGCTCACCACCGAAGACAAGCGCGACATCATCTCGGCCCTGCTGTTCCTGCAGCAGAACGAGTCGCCGGGCGGATTCTCGCTCGGCTCACTCGGTCCGGTCTCTGAAGGCCTCTTCATCTGGATCTTCGGGATCGGCGGCCTGATCGCCATCACCGTGTGGATCACAGCGAAGTCCAACTGATCGATTCGACCATGACAACGAACGAGGATCTCATGGCACACGAGGACGACCCGCTCGAGCATGAAAGGGCTTCCTGGAACCCTTCGCCCGGGCTCGCCGTCGCGGTTTCCGACCCGGTGGAGCCTCCGGCGCTCCCGCCTCATCGCGAGCGGGTGACCGACAAGGACCCCGTAGCCATGAAGCACGCGGTCCGCACGGTGTACACGCTGTTCTACCTGTCGGTCGCGGCAAGCATCTGGGCGATCGCCGCCTACATGCTCTTCCCGATCGAGAGCGGCGCCATCGTCGACATCCGCAACAACAACATGTTCGTGGGGCTCGGCATCGGGCTCGCCCTACTGGCGATCGGCATCGCGGCGATCCATTGGTCGAAGGCGATCATGTCCGACAAGGAGCACATCGAGCCGCGGCACGCCACTCGTGGCCGCGACACGACGCGCGCCGCTGCCGTGCAGGCCTTCTCCGACGCGAACGACGATTCCGGCTTCGGCCGCCGCGTCGTGATCCGCAATTCGATGATCGCGGCGGTCGTGGCCTCGCTCGCGCCGGCCGTGGTCCTGTTCCGCGGACTCGCCCCTGAGAACACCCCCGCCAATCCCATTGCGGGCGACCCGGTCGCCTTGCTCGAGGAAACCATGTGGACCGCGGGAATGCGCCTCGTGCACGACCCCGAGGGCACTCCGATCCGAGCCGCAGATGTCACTCTGGGCTCGGCCGTGCACGTGATCCCGGAGTCTCTGGCCGAACTCGGCCACGCCGAAGGGTACCTCGAGCAGAAGGCCAAGGCCATCGTGCTGGTCATGCGCCTGCTTCCCGAAGACCTCATCGAGTCTCCCGAGAAGGCCGACTGGTCGTACGAAGGCATCGTCGCCTACTCGAAGGTGTGCACCCATGTCGGGTGCCCGGTCGCACTGTATGAGCAGCAGACGCACCACTTGCTCTGCCCGTGCCACCAGTCGCAATTCGATGTGACCGACGCGGCGAAGGTCATCTTCGGGCCAGCCGCGCGTCCCCTTCCGCAGCTTCCGATCACGATCGACGATGAGGGCTACCTCATCGCGCGAAGCGGCTTCACCGAACCCGTAGGGCCGAGCTTCTGGGAGCGCCATTGAGTACTGCGACGGCACCCGCCGAAACCCCCGACGCCGAGAAGCGCGACGCGCCTCTGGGTGGCCGCTTCATCGGCGCGACCGCGAACTACATCGACGAGCGCACCAGCCTCTCGGGCTTCGTCAAAGAGCTCGGTCGCAAGATCTTCCCCGACCACTGGTCGTTCATGCTCGGTGAGATCGCGCTCTGGAGCTTCGTCGTCGTCCTGCTGTCAGGAACGTTCCTGACGTTCTTCTTCCAGGCCTCGATGGTTCCGACCCACTACACGGGTGCGTTCCTGCCGATGCGCGGTGTCGAGATGTCGGCGGCGCTGGACTCGTCACTCAGGATCTCGTTCGATCTGCGCGGGGGCCTCCTGGTCCGACAGATCCACCACTGGGCCGCGCTGGTGTTCGTCGCCGGCATCGGCGTGCACATGCTGCGCATCTTCTTCACCGGTGCTTTCCGCAAACCGCGCGAGCTGAACTGGGTGATCGGCTTCATCCTGTTCATCCTCGCGATGGCCGAGGGTTTCACGGGCTACTCCCTTCCCGACGACCTGCTGTCGGGCAACGGTCTGCGCATCATCGACGGCATGATCAAGGGCATCCCGCTGGTCGGCACGTGGATCTCGTTCCTGCTGTTCGGCGGCGAGTTCCCCGGCACCGCGATCGTCGGTCGCCTCTACACGCTGCACATCCTGCTGCTGCCCGCCATCCTGGTCGGCCTGCTCGTTCTTCACCTGATGCTCATGGTGATCAACAAGCACACGCAGTTCGCCGGCCCGGGTCGCACGAACAGCAACGTCGTCGGCTACCCGATGATGCCGGTGTACATGTCGAAGATGGGCGGGTTCCTCTTCATCACGTTCGGCGTGATCGTGCTCATCGCCTCGCTGTTCACGATCAACCCGATCTGGAATTACGGCCCGTACGACCCGTCCCCGGTCTCGGCAGGCACACAGCCCGACTGGTACATCGGCTTCGCCGACGGCGCATTGCGGCTCGTTCCACCCGGCTGGGAGATCGTGTTCCTCGACCGCACCTGGTCGTTCAACATCCTCGTACCTCTCGTGGGCCTCGGGTTGTTCATCGTGCTGGTTGCGATCTACCCGTTCATCGAGGCCTGGATCACCGGAGACAAGCGAGAGCACCACATCGCCGAGCGTCCTCGTAACGCGGCGACGCGCACGGCGATCGGCGCGGCGGGTGTGACGTTCTACGCGGTCCTCTGGGCGGCGGCGTCGTCCGACATCATCGCGACCCACTTCTATCTCACGATGGAAGGTGTCATCCATACGCTGCAGGCCCTGCTGGTGGTCGGCCCGGTCGTCGCCTACTTCGTCACCAAGCGCATCTGCATCGCGCTCCAGAAGAAGGACCGCGAGATCGTGCTGCACGGTTACGAGTCGGGCCGCATCGTCCGGCTCCCCGGCGGCGAGTACATCGAGGTGCACCAGCCCGTCGACGAGTACGAGCGCTGGAAGCTTGTCGACAACGATGGCTACGAGCCTCTCGTCGTGCGACCGAACGCTCATGGACGCATTCCCTGGCATGAGAACCTGCGCGCGAGCCTGTCGCGCTGGCTGTTCGAGGACCGCCTCGCACCGCTTACGCAGGCCGAGATCGACGCGGCCGTGGCTCACCAGCATCACGAGCTCGAGCACATCGCGGCCGAAGAAGATGTCGAACTGCAGGGAGCGCACGCGCGTGCCGGTGTTCCCGGCGCTCCGCATACCCCGATCGACGACGGTCACCACTCTGAGACGGCGGTGCGCCCGTCGAACGTGATCGTCTCCGACGACGGTGCGAGACAGCCGGTAAATCCCGACGAGAAGAATTCGTAGAACCGCTCCGGCGCAACCGGATGCCCCGGCCCTGAACACGCTGTGTTCGCGGCCGGGGCATCTGGCTTTGCGGCGCGACCGTGCCGCGATATCCGTCATCGCGTAGCGTGAAGGCATGACCGACGCGATCTCCTACTTCTCTGCCAAGCTCGCCCATGAGACCGACGCCTCCGATGTGTACGCCGCGCAGAAGGACGGCGAGGCCTTCGTTCTGATCGACGTGCGCAGCGACGCCGCCTGGAAGCAGGGTCGCATCGCGGGCGCGATCCACTTGCGCCGTCAGGAGATCGCCGAGCGCGCAGCCGGCGAGCTCGACCCTGCCGTGCCTGTCGTGGTCTATTGCTGGAGTCCTGGCTGCAACGCCGGCGCAAAGGCGGCCCTGGAGTGTCAATGGCCATTCCGAACTGCCCGTGGGCGGCCAGCAGAATTGCCCGCTGGTGGCCACGGAAACTGCCCGCTCATGGCCAA
>NZ_WOYP01000067.1:0-28607 GCF_011620715.1 Microbacterium sp.
GTCGGCGGCTGTCGATATCGTGACGGTATGCCGCGCGTCGTCTACAACACCGCCACCACTCTGAACGGCTATATCGCCGACGAGGAGAACTCGCTGTCCTGGCTGTTCGTCGTCCCGAGCGCAGATCAGGCGGAATCCGCCTTCTCGACGTTCCTTGCGGGAGTGGGCGCACTGGTGATGGGATCGACGACGTACGAGTGGCTGCTCGATCACGAGAACCTCATCGATCACCCCGAGAAGTGGTTCTACCCCGACATCGTGAGCTTCGTGCTCTCCTCGCGGTCACTGCCGCAGATAGCCGGTGCCGACATCCGTTTGCGCAGAGGCGATGTCGGTGCCCTCTGGGCGGAAGTGAGTCAGGCTGCCGGTTCCGCCGACATCTGGATCGTCGGCGGAGGCGATCTCGTCGGCCAGTTCGCGGATGCGGGCCATCTCGACGAGATCCGCGTCTCCGTCGCACCGGTCACGCTGGCCTCCGGCAAGCCGCTGCTCCCCCGCCGCATCGAGTCGGATCGAATGACCCTCGAAGCCGTCGCCCAGACGGGTCAGTTCGCCGAACTGGTGTACTCCGTGCGCGGCGGGTCAGTCGGCTGACTGCTCGATGACTGTCCAGTCGAGATGCTTCGACTCTCGGTCATCGCCCGACGAGGCGCCGGTGAGCCTGCGGTGCACCCACGGACCGAGGTGCTCGCGGTAGTAGGTCGATCTGCCCATGCGGGCCGCCTCCGGAAGAGGGGGCAGCGACCACCATCCCGCCGGCGGCTCCATGCCCAGCGCGGTCAGCACCCGCGCGGCGACGCGGTGGTGCCCGCGCGAATTCATGTGCAGACGATCCTCCGACCAATAGGACGTCGAGGACAGCTCGCGGTCGGGCCAGTTGAAGGCGCGGATGATGTCCGGGCGATCCGCGATCCGCTCGCGGACCGCGGAGGTGAGGGTGTCGCCGCGCCGCTGGATCATCCGGCTGAGCGGCAGCTGTGCGGAGGGGTTTGCACCAGAGAGCAGGATCAGTCGCACATTCTCCTCGTCGCACCGCTCGATGATCCGGGAGAACGCCGCCTCGACGCGTGGGATCGACGTCCGCAGGCGGATCATGTCATTGCCGCCGCCGTTGAAGGACAGGTGCGTCGGCTTCAGCGCGAGTGCGGGCTCGAGTTGCTCGTCGACGATCGGCCACGCGAGCTTGCCGCGGATCGCGAGATTCGCGTACTCGACCGGTTCGGCCATCGAATCCGCCCATCCCTGGGCGACCAAATCGGCCCACCCTCGAACGCGTCCGTCGGGAAGCTCGTCGCCGACGCCTTCGGTGAATGAGTCGCCGATTGCGACGTAGCGGACGGTTGACACTCCCCCACCCTACGGCTCTCAGCGGTCCTCGAGAGCGCACCCGCGGCAGTCCGGAATGCTCCGGGCCGCCGCGGACAATGAGGCGGCGCACGGCGGGGCATCCGTCATGAGGACAGCATGTCACGCACCAGAGGCTGGACGCGCGTGCCGAAGAGCTCTATCGAGCGCATCATCTTCGCGTGCGAGAGTGTGCCGGTCGAGAACTTCATGTCGAACCGCGTGCCTCCGAGTCTCTGGACGGTATCGGTGATCTTACGCGCGACGGTCTCGGGCGACCCCACATAGAGGGAGCCCTCCGGGCCGACGTCGTGCTGGAAGCGTCCGCGACTGTACGCAGGCCAGCCGCGCTCCTTGCCGATCGTGTTGTTCATCGATTCGAAGCCCTCGTAGGCCTCTTCCCACGCCAGCTGGTCGGTCTCGGCAATGTGGCCCGGTGAATGGATGCCGACCGGCAGCCGATCGCGACCGAACGAGTCCAGCGAGCGGTGATAGAGATCGACGAACGGGCGGAAACGCGCGGCTGGGCCGCCGATGATCGCGAGCATGAGCCCGTAGCCGTAACGAGCCGCGCGCACCACCGACTCGGGCGTCCCGCCGACGCCGACCCAGGCGGTGAGGCCATGCCCGGTCTTCGGGAACACGTTCGCGTCCGTCAGCGGTGCGCGCAGAGCTCCCCGCCAGGTCACCGGCTTCTCGATGAGCAGCTGCGAGAACAGGTCGAGCTTCTCCTCGAAGAGGGCCTCGTAATCGCGCAGGTCGTAGCCGAACAGCGGGAACGACTCAATGAAGGACCCTCGCCCGAGGATGACCTCAGCGCGACCGTTCGACACCGCGTCGAGCGTCGCGAACCGCTCGTAGACGCGCACCGGGTCATCCGAGGACAGCACCGTCACCGCGGTGCCCAGGTGGATGTTCTTCGTTCGGGCGGCCGCGGCGGCCAGCACGATCTCGGGGCTCGAGATCGCGAACTCGGGGCGGTGGTGCTCCCCCACTCCGAAGAACGCCACCCCGACCTCATCGGCCAGAACAGCCTGGTCGACGACGTTGCGGATCGTCTCCGCGTCGCTGATCAGCTCGCCTGACGCATCGCGGGTGACGTCCCCGAATGTGTCGAGCCCGAGATCGAGGTCTTGGGGGCTGAGCGTTGTCATCGCGAGAGCGCCGAGCGCAGAGTGTCCAGGCCGACGCCGCCCAAATCGAGGGCCCGCTTGTGGAAGGTCTTGATGTCGAAGGCATCGCCCTCGGCAGCCTTCGTGTCGTCGCGGATCTGCTCCCAGATGCGTTGGCCGACCTTGTAGGAGGGTGCCTGCCCCGGCCACCCGAGGTACCGGTTGACCTCGAACTGTACGAACTCATCCGACATGTTCACGTTGCGACGCATGAACGCCAGTGCGTAGTCGGCGTCCCACGTCCCCTCGCCGTCGAGACGCGGCTTCTCCAGATGCACACCGATGTCGAGCACCACACGGGCGGCGCGCATGCGCTGACCGTCCAGCATCCCGAGGCGGTCGGCGGGGTCTTCGAGGTAACCGAGCTGCTCCATCAGGCGCTCCGCATACAGGGCCCAGCCCTCGGCATGACCGGAGGTTCCGGCCAAGAGGCGGCGCCAGGAGTTCAGCTGCGCCCGGTTGTACACGGCCTGCGCGATCTGCAGGTGGTGGCCCGGAACGCCCTCGTGGTAGACGGTCGTGAGCTCGCGCCACGTATCGAAGTCCTCGACGCCCTCGGGAACCGACCACCACATGCGGCCCGGACGGGAGAAGTCGTCGGTGGGGCCGGTGTAGTAGATCCCGCCTTCCTTCGTGGGCGCGATCATGCACTGCAGCCGACGGATCGGCTCCGGGATGTCGAAGTGGGTCCTGCCCAGTTCGGCGATCGCGCGGTCGCTGGTCTGCTGCATCCACTTCTGCAGCGCGTCGGTGCCGTGCAGTTTGTGCGAGGGATCTTCTTCGAGGAACGCGATCGCCTCTTCGACGCTCGCACCGGCCTTGATCTGGTCGGCGATCGATTCCTGCTCCGCGACCATGCGAGCCAGTTCCTCCACTCCCCAGTCGTAGGTCTCGTCCAGGTCGATCGTGGCACCGAGGAACCGGCGCGACTGCAGCGCGTAGAGTTCGCGCCCCACGGCGTCCTTCTCGCCCGCGACCGGCGCGAGCTCTGCGCCCAGGAACTGCGATAGCGCGTCGTACGACACGCGCGCCGCGTCGGCGTTGTCGGCCAGCTCGCGGGCGAGGGATGCCGGCAGCTGACCACTTTCCGTCGCGGCGTCCCCGGCGAAGGTCGCGAAGAATCCCTGGTCGGCGGTGTACCGCGCGATCTGGGTCACGACTTCGAGCACCTGGCGCCGAGCGGGGACCATGCCCTGCGCGATTCCTTCTCGCAGGGTGGTGATGTATCCCTCCAGTGCGCCGGGAATCGCACCGAGACGAGTGGAGATCACGGCCCAGTCCTCTGCGGTGTCGGTGGGCATGAGGTCGAGCACCGAGCGGATGTCCTGAACCGGCGAGGCGATAACGTTCAGGTCCCGCAGATGCCACTGCGCATCGTGCAGGTCGATCTCGAGGCGGATCTCGCGGCTGAGGTCCTCTGCGGTGACCTCGTCGATGACGTCGACCGGCGTGGCCGCCTCGAGCGCACTCAGAGTCGAGCGGCCCGCGGCTATGAGACGGTCGATCCCCTCGGGTGTGTAGTCGCCGTAGCGGTCGTTGTACTCGGAGCGGCCGATATAGGTCGCCAGAGTGGGAAGCTGTTCGGCCAGGGTGTCGACCCATGCGTCAGCGATCGTGTCGATCGGCGTGGGTGTGCGTGCTGCATCTGTCATACATCGAGCCTAGGGAAGCACTCGGATGCGGCCAACACCATCAGTGTGCGGCTTCGTTCCAATCCTGGCCGCGTCCGATCTGCACATCGAGCGGCACCGCGAGGTCGGCTGCGTCGCCCATGCGCTGCCGGACGATGCGCTCCGCGGCATCCCACTCCCCCGGCGCGATCTCGATGACGAGCTCGTCGTGGATCTGCATCAGGACGCGCGATCGCAGCTGCATTGCGCTGAAGTCGTCGTGGATGTGGAAGAGCGCGATCTTCATGATGTCTGCGGCACTGCCCTGGATCGGGGCGTTGAGCGCCGCGCGTTCGGCGTTCTCGCGCAGCACCCGGTTGGGGCTGGAGAGATCGGGGAACGGTCGGCGGCGGCCGAAGATGGTCTCGGTGTAGCCGTCGATCTTGGCCTGCTCGACCGAGGAGCGCAGGTAGTCGCGCACGGCGCCGAACCGGTGGAAGTACTCCGTCATGAGCTGCTTCGCCTCGGTCTGCTCGATGCGCAGCTGCTTGGACAGGCCGAATGCCGAGAGGCCGTAGACGAGACCGTACGACATCGCCTTCACCTTCGTGCGCATCGCGGAGGTCACATTCTGCGGCTCCACACCGAACACCCGCGCGCCGACGAAGCGGTGCAGGTCCTCCCCCGAGTTGAAGGCCTCGATGAGGCCGGGATCCTCGGAGAGGTGCGCCATGATGCGCATCTCGATCTGCGAGTAGTCCGCGGTCAGCAGTGTTTCGTAGCCCTCGCCGACCTCGAACGCGGCGCGGATGCGGCGGCTCTCCTCGGTGCGCACCGGGATGTTCTGCAGGTTCGGGTCGGTGCTGGACAGGCGTCCGGTCTGACTGCCGGTCTGCACGTACGTGGTGCGGATGCGCCCGTCGCCGCCGAGCGCCCTGTCGGAGATGGCACTGTCGAGCGATTCGATGATCTGCCGCAGCTTTGCGGCCTCGCGGTGCTGCAGCAGAAGATCGAGGAACGGGTGCGGGTTGGAGTCCTGCAGATCGGCAAGGACGGCGGCATCCGTCGAGTACCCCGTCTTCGTCTTACGGGTCTTCGGCAGCTGCAGCTCTTCGAAGAGCACCTCCTGCAGCTGCTTGGGTGAGCCGAGGTTCACTTCGCGGCCGATCGCAGTGTAGGCCTTCTGTGCGATCGCTTCGGCGCGCCGGCCGAGTTCCTCCGAGAACTCCGAAAGCTTCGCGTGCGAGACCGAGACCCCGGCGAGCTCCATGTCGGCAAGCGTCAGGAGCGTCGGCATCTCGATGTCGGCCAGAACTCTCGCCACGCTCTCGGGGAGCTCGCCGCGGAGCGCCTCGGTGACGCGGAGCGTGAACCATGACAGCTGCCCGGGGGTGGCTCCCTCGGTCTCCGGGACGAGCTGCGTCGGGTCGGACTCGGGCAGCTTCTCGTCGAGATATCGGTCGACGAGGTCGGCGAGGGTCTTGTCGGGGAAGCTCGGTCGCAGCAGCCATCCGGTCACGATCGTGTCGAGCGCGAGTCCGCCGAGGGTCACCCCGGCGCGCCTCAGCGCCTTGACCTGCAGTTTCGCGTCACTGAACACCTTCGGTGCGTCGGAGGAGAGCCAGGGGCCGATGGATGCCGCGACATCAGGACTCCAGTCCGCTTCCACAGCGGCATCCTTCGTGGCGGCATCCCGTGTCGCGAACCCCAACCGGCGGGGAAGGCCGCCTTCGATCGTGATTGTGACGCCGACCTCACCGACAGCGGCCGCAAGCCACGTCGCCAGTTCGTCAGCCGGAGGCTCGCAGGGCACCGGCGCGAGCACTGCCGCGGCGGCCGAGATCGACGCCATCTGCTGTTCGATGCCCGCGAGTTCGGCCACGCGCGGGATCAGGGTCTTGAACTCCAGGCGCGCGAAGATGTCGCGCACCCGCTGCGCGTCCATCGGCTGCACTTCGAGCTCCGCGATCGTGACGGGAAGCTCTACGTCGCGGAGGAGGCGGTTCAAGGTACGGTTGCGGCGCACGTCATCCAGATGCTCCCGGAGGTTGCTGCCGACCACGCCGGTGACCTTGTCGGCGTTCTCGAGCAGCGCATCCAGCGATCCGAACTGGCCGAGCCACTTCACCGCCGTCTTCTCGCCGACCTTCGGTACGCCCGGCAGGTTGTCGCTCGTCTCGCCCACGAGAGCGGCGATGTCGGGGTACTGCTCCGGGCGCACTCCGTACCGCTCGATCACTGCAGCGGTGTCGTAACGCTTCAGCTGCGAGACGCCCTGCACGTTGGGGTACAGCAGGGTGATGTCGTCGTTCACGAGCTGAATCGTGTCGCGGTCGCCCGAGCAGACCAGCACGTCGAAGCCCTGCTCGGCGCCCTGCGTCGCGAGGGTGGCGAGGATGTCGTCGGCTTCGACGTCCTCCTTTTGCAGCACGGGGATGCTCATCGCGGCGAGGCAGTCCTGCAGGAGCGGGATCTGTCCCTTGAACTCGCTCGGGGATTCGGATCGATTGGCCTTGTACTCGGTGTACGCGCGGGTGCGGAAGGACTGCCGCGACGTGTCGAACGCGACCGCCAGGTGCGTCGGCTTCTCGGCCTTGATCAGGTTGATCAGCATGGACAGGAACCCGTATATCCCGTTCGTGTGCTGCCCATCCTTCGTCGAGAAGTTGTCGACCGGGAGGGCGAAGAACGCTCGGTACGCGAGCGAGTGGCCGTCCACGACCAGGAGGGTGGGCTTTGCGGAGTCCGTCACCATGCAAGCTTAGTAAGGGCGTCGGTCGCCGGTTCCGACGATCAGGGTCGGCGATTGTCCGCGATCCGCATCACGAACATGATCAGGGCGCTGGATTGTGTGGCGGCCCACGGGCGCGCACCGAAATCTTCTGCCGCGACCCGAGCCGCGGCATCCGCCGGCTCAGAAGGGTGCGCTCAGGCCTTCTTCGGGGCGAGCTGCTCGATGATCGCCTTTGCGACGTCCTGCATCGTGAGGCGGCGGTCCATCGACGCCTTCTGGATCCATCGGAATGCCTCGGGCTCGCTCAGACCCATCTTCTCGTTGAGCAGGCCCTTGGCCCGGTCCACGAGCTTGCGCGTCTCGAAGCGCTCGACCATGTCGGAGACCTCGGCCTCGAGTGTGATGATCTGCTCGTAGCGGGCCAGGGCGATCTCGATGGCCGGAAGCAGGTCGTTCGGGGTGAACGGCTTGACCACATATGCCAGGGCGCCGGCCTCGCTCGCACGTTCGACGAGCTCCTTCTGACTGAATGCGGTCAGCAACACGACGGGCGCGATGTGGTTCTTGCTGAGCTTCTCGGCGGCGGAGATGCCATCGAGCTGCGGCATCTTCACGTCCATGATGACCAGGTCGGGCCGCAGCTCGGTCGCCAGCTGCACGGCCGTCTCACCGTCACCGGCCTCACCGACCACGTCGAAGCCGTTGTCCCGGAGGATCTCGACGATGTCGAGACGGATCAACGACTCATCCTCCGCCACGACGACTCGTCGGGGCGTGGATGCCGGGGACCCAGTCGCCTGCTCTTGCTCAGTCACATGTGAATCCTACGGTATGGTCGTTCGCGGAAGCCCCCGGGCCGGTGTGGCGGAATGGCAGACGCGGAGCACTCAAAATGCTTTGCCCGAAAGGGCGTGTGGGTTCGAGTCCCACCACCGGTACGAAATCGAGGTCTGCGCGGGCTCGCGGGCCCCGGCGCCGGGCTCGCCTCGCCCGGGCGCAACTGCCGGATACGTGCGAGTCGGCTATTCGCGCGTCTGGTAGATCGGGGCCTTGCCGTGCACCGCGTCGCCGATCTTATGGATGCGGATGTCATTGGTGGAGCCGACGATTCCGGGAGGGGAACCCGAGATCACCACGACCTTGTCGCCGACCTTCGCGAGGTCGTTCGACAGGAAGAAGTCGTCGACCTGGATGAACATGCGGTCGGTGTGCACGACGTGCTCGACGAGTGCCGACTGCACACCCCAGGTCAGGGCCATGCGGCGGCGAATCGCCGGCTCGGTCGCGAAGCCGATCATGGGGATCTTCGGCCGCAAGCGCGACATGCGCCGCGCCGTGTCGCCCGACTCGGTGAAGATGCAGAGGAATTTCGCCTCGACGAATTCCGCGACCTCCATTGCGGCCAGCGTGATCGCGCCGCCCTGCGTGCGGGGCTTGGTCGTCAGCGGCGCGATGCGCTCGAGGCCGTGGTCCTCGGTGGAGGCGATGATGCGTGCCATGGTCTCGACGACCACGACGGGGTACTTGCCGACGCTGGTCTCACCGGAGAGCATGACCGCGTCCGCGCCGTCCAGCACGGCGTTGGCGACGTCGCTCGTCTCGGCGCGGGTGGGCACCGGGCTCTCGATCATCGACTCGAGCATCTGCGTGGCAACGATGACCGGCTTGGCCATGCGGCGGCACAGCTCCACCGCGCGCTTCTGCACGATGGGCACGGCTTCGAGGGGCAGTTCCACGCCGAGGTCGCCCCGGGCGACCATGATGCCGTCGAACGCGTCGATGATCTGCTCGAGGTTCTCGACGGCCTGAGGCTTCTCGATCTTGGCGATGACCGGGATGTGACGGCCTTCCTCGGCCATGATCACGTGTACCCGCTGGACGTCCTTCTCGCTGCGCACGAAGGACAGCGCGATCAGGTCGGCGCCGATCCGCAGGCCCCAGCGCAGGTCGGCTTCGTCCTTCTCCGACAGCGCGGGTACGTTGACCGCGACCCCGGGCAGGTTGATGCCCTTGTTGTCGGAGACGGCGCCGGCGACGATGACCTTGGTCGTGACGACCGGACCCTCGACCTCGATGACCTCGACGCGCACCTTGCCGTCGTCGATGAGCAGGAAGTCCCCCGCGTGCACATCCTCGGGCAGTCCCTTGAAGGTCGTCGAGACGATCTCCTTCGTGCCGGCGATCTCTTCGGTCGTGATCTTGAAGATGTCGCCGACAGCGAGGTCGTGGGGTCCGTCGGCGAACTTGCCGAGCCGGATCTTCGGACCCTGCAGGTCGACCAGGACCGCGACGGGGCGGCCCGCGTCGTCGGCGGCTTTGCGCACATTGGCGAAGTTCGCCTGGTGGACGTCGCGGTCGCCGTGGCTGAGGTTCATCCGGGCGACGTCGACGCCCGCTTCGATGATCGCGCGCACCTGCGCGTAGGTAGAGGTGGCAGGTCCCAGGGTGGCGACGATCTTGGCACGTCTCATCATTGTGCTCCGCGAGGTCGGGGGTGGCGAAGAGCCGCGGCCAGCCTACGCAGGCTGCAAGCCGATCGCGACATCGGTGGGGCGCACCGGCGCGGGCAGCGACGTCTCGCCCATGAGGTACTCGTCGACGTGCGCGGCTGCCGCGCGACCTTCTGCGATCGCCCACACGATGAGCGACTGGCCGCGGCCCGCGTCACCGGCGACGAACACGCCGGCGGCGGTGGACTGGAAGTTCTCTCCGCGTTCCACGTTGCCGCGCGAAGTGAACTGAGTCCCCAGCTGCTCTTCGAGAAGCGTGCGCTCGGGACCTGTGAAACCCATCGCGATGAGCACGAGGTCGGCAGGGATCTCACGCTCCGTGCCGCTCTTGGGAACGCGGCGGCCGTCGACGAACTCGGTCTCGGCCACGCGGAGCGCACGCACCTCGCCCGCTTCGTTGCCGAGGAACTCGACCGTCGAGGTGAGGTAGGAGCGCTCGCCGCCCTCTTCGTGCGCGGATGAGACTTCGAACACCAGCGGAGCCATGGGCCACGGCTGATGCTCCGGACGCGTGCCCGGAGGCTGCCTGCCGATCGCGAGGTTGGTCACGCTCAACGCGCGTTGGCGGTGTGCGGTGCCGATGCAGTCGGCGCCGGTGTCGCCGCCGCCGATCACGACCACGTGCTTGCCCTCCGCCGTGATCTGGCTCGGCACCGAGTCGCCCGCGACTGCTTTGTTCGATTCGACGAGGTACTCCATGGCGAAGTGGACGCCGGCCAGGTCCCGGCCCGGGATGGGAAGCTCCCGGGGCAGGGTCGCGCCGGTCGCCACCACGACGGCGTCGTACCTGGCACGCAGGTCACTCCACGAGATGTCCTTGCCGATCGCGACGCCCGCGCGGAAGCGGGTGCCCTCGTCCTGCATCTGGCGCAGCCGGTATTCGAGGTGGCGCTTCTCCATCTTGAAGTCCGGGATGCCGTAGCGCAGCAGTCCGCCGATGCGGTCGTCCCTCTCGAAGACCGCGACGGTGTGCCCTGCCCGCGTCAGCTGCTGCGCGGCGGCGAGGCCCGCAGGCCCGGAGCCGACGACAGCGACCGTCTTGCCGGTGAGCCGGCCGGGCGGCTCGGGCTCGACCCAGCCGCTGGCGAACGCCTCGTCGATGATCGACACTTCGATCTGCTTGATGGTGACGGCGGGCTGGTTGATCCCCAGGACGCATGAGCTCTCGCACGGCGCCGGGCACAGACGTCCGGTGAACTCCGGAAAGTTGTTCGTCGAGTGCAGGCGCTCGATCGCGGAGCGACCGTCGCCGCGCCAGGTGAGGTCGTTCCACTCAGGGATCAGGTTGCCGAGCGGGCAGCCCTGATGGCAGAACGGGATGCCGCAGTCCATGCAGCGACCGGCCTGACGCCGCAGCACAGCCGAGTCGCCCGGCTCGTAGACCTCTTTCCAGTCCATGATGCGCACGGGAACGGGACGGCGGGCGGGCAGCTCGCGATGCGTCACCTTCAAGAAGCCCTTGGGGTCAGCCACCGGTCACCTCCAGGATGCGGGTCCAGACGACGTCGCCGTCGGGATCGAGTCCCTCCTCCACGGCCTCTAGACGGGTCAGCAGCACCGCTGCATAGTCACGCGGCATCACGCGTACGAAGTTCTCCAGCTCGACGTCGAAATCCTCCAGCAGGGACGCCGCGAGCGTCGAGTCGGTTTCGGCGAGGTGCTGAGCGAGCAGGTCGCGCAGCATCTCAGCGTCGCCCGAGCCGAGCGGGCCCAGTTCGATTTCTCCGGTGGCCAGCGCCTCGCGATTGACGAGCTTGTGATCGAGTCGGTAGACGTAGGCGGTTCCGCCCGACATGCCGGCGCCGAGGTTGCGGCCGGTCGCGCCGAGAATGACCGCCAGACCGCCGGTCATGTACTCGAGCGCGTGGTCGCCCACACCTTCCACCACTGCCGTCGCGCCGGAATTGCGCACCAGGAAGCGCTCCCCCACCACACCGCGCAGGAACATCGTGCCCTGCGTGGCGCCGTAGCCGATGACGTTGCCGGCGATCACGTTCTGCGCCGCATCGAAGGTCGCCGCGCGTGGAGGGCGGATCACGATCTGGCCGCCGGAGAGCCCCTTGCCGACGTAGTCGTTCGAGTCGCCCTCCAGGCGGAGGGTGATCCCGGCCGGCATGAACGCGCCGAAGGACTGACCGGCCGATCCGGTGAGGTTGACCACGATCGAGCCGGACGTCATCCCGTTCTGGCCGTGCACGACGGTGACGTGATGGCCGAGCATCGTGCCGACGGCTCGCTCCGTGTTGCGGATGGGCAGATCGAAGGTGATCGTGCCGCTGTGGGCGATCACGTCGCGCGCCGCCTCGATGAGTGGCACGTCGAAGTGCTCCTCGAGCTCGTGCTTCTGCGGGCGCGTGTTCCGTCGCGCCTGATCCTCGCCGAACGCCGGGCCGCTGAGGATGGGCGCCAGATCGAGGCCACTGGTCTTCCAGTGCTCGACCGCGCCGTTGATGTCGAGGAATTCGTGACGGCCGATCGCCTCGTCGAGAGAGCGGAAGCCGAGTTCGGCGAGGTACTCACGCACCTCTTCGGCGATGAACTCCATGAAGTTGATGACGAACTCGGGCTTGCCGGTGAAGCGCTGGCGCAGCACCGGGTTCTGCGTCGCGACGCCCACCGGGCACGTGTCGAGGTGGCAGACCCGCATCATGACGCAGCCCGAGACCACGAGCGGCGCGGTCGCGAAACCGAACTCCTCGGCGCCCAGGAGCGCGCCGATGATGACGTCGCGCCCGGTCTTGAGCTGACCGTCGACCTGCACCACCACCCGGTCCCGCATGCCGTTGAGCATGAGGGTCTGCTGGGTCTCGGCGAGACCCAGCTCCCAGGGGGTGCCCGCATGCTTCAGCGAGTTGAGCGGGCTCGCGCCCGTGCCGCCGTCGTGTCCGGAAACCAGGATGACATCGGCCAGAGCCTTCGCCGTGCCCGCCGCGACCGCACCGATGCCGGACTGGCTCACCAGCTTGACGTGCACGCGCGCGTTCGGGTTGGCGCGCTTGAGGTCGAAGATCAGCTGTTTGAGGTCTTCGATCGAGTAGATGTCGTGGTGCGGCGGCGGTGAGATCAGCCCGACGCCCGCCGTGGCGTGACGCGTGCGCGCCACCCAGGGGTAGACCTTGGTGGGCGGCAGCTGGCCGCCCTCCCCCGGCTTGGCACCTTGTGCGAGTTTGATCTGGATGTCGTCGGACTTCGTGAGATACAGGCTCGTGACGCCGAATCGCCCGGAGGCCACCTGCTTGATTGCGCTGCGCCGCTCGGGGTCCAGCAGCCGGTCGACGTCCTCGCCGCCCTCGCCTGTGTTCGACTTTCCGCCGATGCGGTTCATCGCGATCGCGAGCGTCTCGTGCGCCTCCCTGGAGATGGAGCCGTAGCTCATCGCTCCGGTCGAGAAGCGCTTCACGATCGACGACACCGATTCGACCTCGTCGATCGGCACGGGTTTGCGCAGGCCGGTGCGCAGAGTGAACAGGCCGCGCAGCGTCTTCAGCTCGGAGGCCTGGTCGTCGACGAGCTTGGTGTACTCGCGGAAGATGTCGTAACGGCGGGTGCGCGTGGCGTGCTGCAGACGGAACACCGTGTCGGGGTTGAACAGGTGCGGCGAGCCGTCGCGGCGCCACTGATACTCCCCGCCGGTCCACAGCCGCTCGTGAGCGCGGACGGCGGCATCCTCGGGGTAGGCGTAGGCGTGCCGGGAGGCGTTCTCGGCGGCGATCACATCGAGCGACACACCACCGAGCTTGGTCTCGGTGCCGGTGAAATACGAGTCGACGAAGTCCTGCGCCAGGCCGATCGCCTCGAACACCTGCGCACCCGCATAGGACGAAACGGTCGAGATGCCCATCTTCGACATGATCTTCAACACGCCCTTGCCGAGCGCGTAGATGAGGTTCTTGACGGCCTTCTCCGGGGTGATCCCTGTGATGTAGCCGGCCCGGACGAGGTACTCGACCGTTTCCATCGCGAGGTAGGGGTTGACCGCCGAGGCGCCGTAACCGATCAGGGTCGCGACATGATGCACCTCGCGCACGTCGCCCGCCTCCACCACGAGTCCGCACTTCATGCGGGTCTCCTTGCGGATGAGGTGGTGATGCACGGCCGCGACCATGAGCAGCGAAGGGATGGGTGCGAGGTCCTTGTTCGAGTCGCGGTCGCTCAGGACGATGAACTCTGCGCCGTCCTCGATGGCCTCGTCGACCTCTGCGCACATCTGCGCGATGCGCTTGTGCATCCCCTTGTGACCGGCCTCGACGCGGTACAGCCCGCGGATCGTGACCGACGAGCGGCCGGGAAGCGCAGTGTCGATGTGCTGGATCTTGGCCAGCTCGTCGTTGTCGATCACGGGGAAATCGAGTGTGACCGTCCGCACGTGGTCCGCGCCCCAGCTGAGCAGGTTGCGCTCGGGGCCGAGGCCCAGGGCGAGCGAGGTCACCACTTCTTCGCGGATCGAGTCGAGCGGCGGGTTGGTGACCTGCGCGAACTGCTGAGTGAAGTAGTCGAACAGCAGACGCGGACGTTCGCTGAGCACGGCGACGGGCGTGTCGGAGCCCATCGCGCCGAGCGGCTCGGCGCCGTTCTGGCCCATGGGCGTAAGGAGGATGCGCACCTCCTCCTCGGTGTAGCCGAACGTGCGCTGGCGGCGGGTGATCGAGGCGATCGGGTGCACGATGTGCTCGCGCTCGGGCAGATCGGCCAGGTGCACGCGGCCCGCGTCGAGCCAATCCTGCCAGGGCTCCAACTCTGCCAGCTGCGCTTTGATCTCGTCTTCTTCGACGATCCGCCGTTGGGCGGTGTCGACGAGGAACATGCGGCCGGGCCGCAGGCGGCCGCGGCGCTTGATGCGCTCAGGGGCGAAGTCCAGCACGCCGGTCTCGCTGCCGATCACGATGAGGCCGTCGGTCGTCTCGGTCCACCGGCCGGGGCGCAGCCCGTTGCGGTCAAGGGTCGCACCCACGAGCGTGCCATCGGTGAAGATGAGCGCCGCCGGCCCGTCCCACGGCTCCATCTGCATGGAGTGGTAGTCGTAGAACGCGCGCAGCTTCGGATCGATGTCCGTCTGCTTCTCGTACGCCTCGGGCACCATCATCATGATCGCGTGCGGCAGGCTGCGGCCGGTGAGGGTCAGCAGCTCGAGCACCTCGTCGAAGGATGCCGAGTCACTGGCGCCGTCGGTGCAGATCGGCAGCAGCGGACGGATGTCGCCGAGCAGCTCGGATTCCAGCTGCGACTGGCGCGCCCGCATCCAGTTGCGGTTTCCGTTGACGGTGTTGATCTCGCCATTGTGCGCGAGCATGCGCAGCGGCTGCGCGAGCGGCCACGACGGGAACGTGTTGGTGGAGTAGCGCGAGTGCACGACGGCGAGTTCGGAGGCGAAGCGCTCGTCCTGCAGGTCGGGGTAGAACGGCTCGAGCTGCAGCGTCGTGACCATGCCCTTGTAACCCAGGGTGCGGGACGAGAGGGAGACGATGTAAGCGCCGAGCTCGGTGCGTGCCCTCTTGCGAAGCCGGAAGACGCGGCGGTCCAGATCGATGCCCGACAATGCGGGAGCATCGCCGACGGCGGGGCACGATACGAAGAGCTGCTCGAACACGGGGCGGGCGTCGTAGGCGAGCTTGCCGAGGTTCTCGTCCGCCGTGGGCACGTCACGCCAACCGAGCAGCACGAGGTTCTCGCTCTCGGCGATCTGCTCGATGCCGGCCTTCTCAGCCGCGCGCCTCTCGTCGTCGCGCGGCAGGAAGATCATCCCGGCGGCGTACTGCCCGACCGGTGGAAGCTCGAAGTCCACGACCGCGCGCAGGAAGGCATCCGGCATCTGCGTCAGGATGCCCGCACCGTCGCCGGTGCCCGCATCCGAGCCGATCGCGCCGCGATGCTCGAGGTTGCGAAGCGCCGTCAAGGCGAGGTCGATGATGTCGTGCCCCGCCTCGCCGCGCAGGGTCGCGACCATCGCCAGCCCGCACGCGTCCTTCTCGAAGGCAGGGTTGTACATGCCCTGCTGCGGGGGGAAAGCGCCGAAGGCGTGGTCTGCGGCACGGTGATCGTGCCCTTCAAGACCAAGGCTCGAAGCCATAGCTACCGTCCTCACATCGATGCTCAAGAGTGGGACGACGTCGGCCCTGAACTGCGGAAGCTGAAGTTCCACCGTTCGGTGGATGCGCTACTTCACGACGGCTGTGCTTGTGCTCTGGCTTGTGGCCTGGCTCAAGCCTGCGCCCTTGGTGACTTCGTCCGTCGGTGGTTCGCTGACGTCCACGAAGTCGCCGGTGTCCTGCGATTGTACCGTGCGTGCGGGCGTCCACTCGCGGCCGGATACGTACGGCGAAGGCTCGAACCCGGGGTGACGCTGCTTCTGCACGAAGAAGATCACCAGACCGACGATGACGCCGAAGATCGCCGCCCATACGTTGCTGCGCAGGCCCAGGATGATCTCGCTCGGGTCGATGCGGATGGATTCCCACACGATGCGCCCCGCGCTGTACCAGACCAGGTACAGACCGAACAGACGTCCCCACTGCAGGCGGAACCGGTTGCCCACCCAGAGCAGGAAAAGCACGCCGAGGCTGTTCCAGATCACCTCGTAGAGGAAGGTCGGGTGGAACAGGGTGTCAGGGTCCAGCCCGGGGGGGAACGCGGCGTTGTCCGCGTCGATCTCCAGGCCCCAGGGCAGATCGGTAGGCAGGCCGAACAGCTCCTGGTTGAACCAGTTGCCGAAACGACCCATCGCCTGGGCCAGCAGCAGGCCCGGCGCGAGCGCGTCGGCGAACGTCCAGAACCGGATGCCGGTCCACTTGCAGCCGAGGAACGCCCCGATCGCGCCGCCGATGAGCGCGCCGTAGATCGCGATGCCACCCTCCCAGATGCGGAAGACCGCCCAGATGTCGGTGCCCGCGCCGAAGTAGAACCCCGGGTGGGTCAGCACGTGGTAGATCCGCGCGCCGATGATCGCGAGCGGCACGGCGATGAGCGAGATGTCGATGACGACCCAGGGCTCGGCTCCGCGCTTGGTCAGACGCCAGTTCGTCAGCAGGGTCGCGGCGATGATGCCGGCGATGATGCACAGGGCGTAGAAGTGGATGCGCAGCGGACCGAGGTCGATGTAGCTGACCTGTGGGCTGGGGATGCTGGCCAGCACGCCGTGCAGCGCGATCGAGGGGGCGAACGTCATGCGTACGAGTCTAGGCGGGCAGTCGTGTACCGGCAGACAGGGCCTGCGCGGTCTCGGCGAGACCCTCCAGGCCGCTGTCGCGCAGGGCGCGTACCAGCGCCGTGCCGACGATCGCACCGTCGGCGTACTCGAGCACGCCGGCGACCTGGTCGGGTGTGGAGATGCCGATGCCGACGCACGCGCGCAGCGGGGTCGACGCACGAGCGCGCATCCGTTCGACGAGCCGCCGGGCAGCGGCATCCAATTCGGTCCGCTCCCCCGTGATGCCCATCGTCGAGACGGTGTATACGAAACCCGTGGAGGCTTCGATGATGAGGTCGAGCCGCCCGTCGGTCGAGGTGGGCGCGGCCAGGAACACCCGGTCCAGTCCGGTGCGTTCGCTGGCCGCTATCCATTCGGCCGCGGAGTCCGGAGTGATGTCGGGCGTGATGAGCCCGGCGCCGCCGGACGCGAGCAGGTCGTCGGCGTACCGATCCACGCCGTACTGCATGACCGGGTTCCAGTAGGTCATGACGAGCACCGGCACATCGACGCGACTGGTGATCTCGTGGACCGCGGTGAACGTGTCGCGCACGCGGAAGCCACCGGCCAGGGCGGCCTGCGTCGCCTCCTGGATGATGGTGCCGTCCATCACCGGGTCGGAGTAGGGCGGACCGAGTTCGAGGACGTCGGCGCCGCTCTCGGCGAGGATGACGGCGGCGTCGATGCTGGTCTGCAGGTCGGGGAAGCCGAGCGGCAGGTAGCCGATGAAGGCACCCCGACCCTGGGTGCGGGCGGCGTCGATCGCCGCGGCGACTCGGGACGTGACGGGCGAACTCACAGCTCTGTCCCGTCGCCCTTGGCCTCATCGGCGGGTGGAGGAACGGTCACGGGCGGCCCTTCGAGCATCGCGTCGGCGTCGTACAGCTCGAACCAGCGTGCGGCGGTGTCCATGTCCTTGTCGCCCCGGCCGGACAGGTTGATCGCGATGACGGCGTCGGGGCCCATCTCGCGGCCGATCCGAATCGCGCCCGCCAGCGCATGAGCCGACTCGATCGCCGGGATGATGCCCTCGGTCCGCGAGAGCAGGCGCAGGGCCTCCATCGCCTCGGTGTCGGTCGCCGGGATGTACTCGGCGCGTCCGATCGCTGCGAGCCACGCGTGCTCCGGGCCGACACCGGGGTAGTCGAGTCCGGCCGAGATCGAGTGGGATTCGATCGTCTGCCCATCCTCGTCCTGCAGCACGAACGTCTTGGCTCCGTGCAGCACCCCGGGGCGACCACGCTCTATGGATGCCGCGTGACGCGGCGTGTCCACGCCGTCGCCGGCTGCTTCGACGCCGTACAATTTGACGCTCTGATCGTCCAGGAACGCATCGAACATGCCGATCGCGTTGGAGCCGCCGCCGACACACGCGAAGACGGCGTCGGGAAGCCGTCCGACCTCGTCGAGCAGCTGCGCGCGAGCCTCTTCTCCGATGACCTTCTGGAAGTCGCGGACCATCGCGGGGAACGGATGCGGGCCTGCGGCGGTGCCGAAGATGTAGTTGGTCGTCTCGACGCTGGCGACCCAGTCGCGGTACGCGTCGTTGATCGCGTCCTTCAGCGTGCGGGATCCGGTCGTGACGGGGATCACCTCAGCTCCGAGCAGGCGCATGCGCGCGACGTTGAGCGCCTGCCGCTGCGTGTCGACCTCGCCCATGTAGATCGTGCACTCGAAGCCGAAAAGGGCAGCCGCCGTGGCCGTGGCCACGCCGTGCTGGCCGGCGCCGGTCTCGGCGATGACGCGCGTCTTGCCGAGCCGCTTCGTCAGCAGCGCTTGCCCGAGCACGTTGTTGATCTTGTGCGATCCGGTGTGGTTGAGGTCCTCGCGCTTGAGGAAGATCCGCCCGCCGCCCGCATGCGCGGCGAAGCGCGGCACTTCGGTCAGCGCCGACGGCCGGCCTGCGTAGGAGTGCAACAGACCTGCGAGCTCGCCCTGGAAGACGGGGTCGATGATCGCCGCCTCATAAACTGCAGTGAGCTCGTCGATCGCCGCGATGAGCGACTCCGGCATGTACCGCCCGCCGAACTCACCGAAGTAGGGTCCCGGCGCCTCTCGCAAACTCATGATCCGGCCTCCAGGAATGCCGTCAGGGTGGCGACGGGATCCCCCGTCACCAGGGCTTCGCCGATGAGGACCGCGTCGGCGCCGGCGGCTCGATAGTGGGCCACATCGGCGGGCGTGAGCACTGAGGACTCCGCGATCTTGATCGCATCGGAGGGAATGCGATCGGCCAGGCGCCCGAACAGGTCCCGGTCGAGTGCGAACGTCGACAGATCGCGGGCGTTCACGCCGACCAGCGTGGCGCCGACATCGGCGGCCCTGGCGACCTCGTCGGCCGAGTGTGTCTCCACCAGCGCTGTCATGCCGAGTTCGCAGGTGAGCGCATGCAGCCGGATGAGCACGTCCTGCTCGAGCGCTGCGACGATCAGCAGGACCAGATCCGCACCGGCGGCGCGTGCCTCGAGCACCTGATAGTCGGTCGCGATGAAGTCCTTACGCAGCACGGGAACCTCGACCGCGGCGCTCACGGCCTCGAGGTCGGCGAGGCTGCCCTTGAACCGGCGTGCCTCGGTGAGCACGGAGATCGCCGAGGCGCCGCCCTGCTCGTACAGCCGGGCCTGGAGCGCAGGATCGGGGATCGCAGCCAGGTCACCGCGCGACGGACTGGCGCGCTTGACTTCGGCGATGATCTTGACCCGGTCGGCGGGCGCGAGGAAGGCGAGCGCGTCTCGTGCGGCCGGTCGGACGAGCGCCGCCCGTTCGACTGCGGCCAAGGGCCGCTCCGAGGCGCGTGCCTCGGCATCCTGCACCGCGCCGGCCGTGAGGTCGGCGAGCATGTTCAATGCTCTTTCGGTCTGTACTTCGCGCCGCCCACGCCGTAGCCGGCCTTGGCCATGCCCCATCCGACCAGTGCGCCGACCCCGAGCAGAGCGACTGAGGTCCAAACCAGCCAGGGCATGTCGAACCAGTAGGCGACCGTGCCCAGCGTGATCGCGCCGAGCATGATGATGACGGCGGTCCATGCGGCGGGCGAGTGTCCGTGGCCGGGGTCGCCGATGGGGTTGCTCATTTTTTCCTCCGGGATAGCGCGGGTCGGCCCAGTCTAGCGGGGTCCGGGCGTGGTGTCGGCTGTCGGATCGGCACCGCGGGACAGGTCGTCCCACGAGTCGATCGCATCGAATGGTCGCGACGCCGGCGCGTCCGGGGCCGCCTCGGCGGCGGTGGCCGTCTCGGACTCGTAGCGACGCCCGTTCCGTGTCCACCGGCGCGCGGTGGCCAGGATGAGAAGTCCCGCGGCCAGCAGCAGGATCGACAGGGCGAAAGTCAGCGCGGGCCAGGGCGTCGCGGTGACGGAGGCGACCAGGGCGTCGACCGCTTCAGCTCCTGTGATTCCCGTCGCGGAGGTCACCGTGGAGGCCACCGCCGACACCGGCGTCGTGAAGGCGATCTGCGCGCTGAGGAACGCGAGGAGGCCGGCGATCGCGACAGTGAGGACGCCGAACGCATACCGCAGCACGACACCGACGATGGACAGCGCGCCGCCGAGAGCCAGGACGGCGAGACTGAGCGGCGTCAGCACCGGAACGGCGGCGGCTCCGGTCACGGTCAGCTCGTGCCCGGCGCCGTCGTCGAGCACCGCGACGAGCCAGGTCTGGGTGGAGGAGATCACACCCATCGCTCCCACGACCAGGGCCGCGAGCACCGAGAGCAGCCGCGCACGACGGATCATGGGAGCGGCCGGGTGGGGCCCGCGACGGGGTCGAGGTCGTCGGAGTCGAAGCACGTCCGGGTGCCGGTGTGGCAGGCAGGCCCGACCTGGTCGACCTCCAGCAGGATCGCGTCGCCGTCGCAGTCCAGGCGGGCACCGCGCACGAGCTGGATGTTGCCCGACGTGTCGCCCTTGCGCCAGTACTCCCGGCGGGACCGGGACCAGAACGTGACGCGGCCGCTCGTGAGCGTGCGCCGCAGGGCCTCGGCATCCATCCAGCCGAGCATGAGCACCTCGCGCGTGTCCCACTGCTGGACGATTGCGGCGACAAGCCCGTCTGCGGTGAACACGACGCGCGCGACTCGTTCGTCGACGGTGTCGCTCACCACCGCACCTCGATCCCGTCGGACTGCATCTGGGTCTTGACCTGCCCGATGCTCAGCTGACCGGAGTGGAACACACTCGCGGCGAGCACCGCGTCGGCGCCGGCGGCGATCGCCGGCGCGAAGTCCTCGGCCCGCCCGGCACCGCCGGACGCGATCACCGGAACGCTCGAGACCTCCCGCATCAGCGAGACGAGCTCGAGGTCGAACCCCTCCTTCGTGCCGTCCGCGTCGATCGAGTTGACCAGCAGCTCACCGGCGCCGCGCTCGATCGCCTCCTGCGCCCAGTCGAGGGCGTCCAGTGAGGTGAGGGTGCGACCGCCGTGAGTGGTCACGACGAAGCCCGAGTGGGCGCCAGGGGACCGCTTCACATCGAGCGAGAGCACGAGCACCTGGGCGCCGAAGCGGTCGGCGATCTCGTCGATCAAGCCGGGTCGGGCGATCGCGGCGGAGTTGACGCCCACCTTGTCGGCCCCGACCCCCAGAAGGCGTGCGACGTCTTCGGCGGAGCGCACCCCTCCTCCGACGGTGAGCGGGATGAAGACCTCTTCGGCGGTGCGGCGGACCACGTCGTACGTCGTGGCACGCTCGTCGACCGTGGCGGTGACATCGAGGAAGGTCAGCTCGTCGGCGCCCTGCGCGAAGTACTCGCGTGCACGTTCGACTGGATCGCCCATGTCACGGAGGTTCTCGAAGTTGACGCCCTTGACCACCCGCCCGCCGGCGACGTCGAGGCAGGGGATCACCCGGCAGACCAGTGCCATGACTACAGCCTCGCGTTGTGGATGGCGGTCACGAGGATCGCCCGCGCGCCGATCGCGTACAGGGCGTCCATGACCTGGTTGACGTCCTTGCGCGGGCTCATGACCCGTACGGCGACCCATGTCGGGTCGCGCAGCGGCGAGATCGTCGGCGACTCGACGCCGGGTGCGATCGCCACGGCCGCGTCGATCAGGTTCGCGGGCAGGTCGTAGTCGATCAGCACGAAGCGGCGGGCGACCATGACGCCTCTCAGGCGTCGAACGAGCGTCTGGGTGCCGTCGGCTTCGTTCGGCGCCTCGATCAGCACCGCCTCGGACTGGAGGATCACCGGCCCGAAGATCTCCAGCCCCGCCTGCTTGAGGGTCGTCCCCGTCGAGACGACGTCTGCCACGGCATCGGCGACACCTAGGCGCACCGCGGATTCGACCGCGCCGTCCAGCGGCACCAGGTCGACCGCGACCCCGCGCTCATCGAGGAAGCCGTCGACCAGACCCGGGTATGCGGTGGCGACCCGCACGCCCTCCAGATCCTCGACCGACCCGAAGCTGCCGGGGGGCGCGGCGAAACGGAAGGTCGACTCGCCGAAGCCGAGCGCCTCCATCTCCTTGGCTCCCGGCATCCGGGCATCCAGCAGGAGGTCGCGACCCGTGATCCCGACATCGAGCGCGCCGGATCCGACGTACGTGGCGATGTCCTTGGGACGCAGGTAGAAGAACTCGACCTCGTTGACGGGGTCGATGACATGCAGATCCTTCGGATCACGGCGGCCGGTGTAGCCGGCCTCCTGCAGCATCTCGGAGGCGGTGTCGGCGAGCGACCCCTTGTTCGGCACGGCGATTCGCAGCATGGCGGGATGACTCTCGGATTGGAGGACGGCGGGCGACAGCTCAGAGATGTCGATAGACGTCTTCAAGCGTGAGGCCCTTCGCAAGCATCAGCACCTGCAGGTGGTAAAGCAGCTGCGAGATCTCCTCGGCCGCCGCATCCGTCGACTCGTATTCGGCCGCCATCCACACCTCGGCGGCCTCCTCGACGATCTTCTTGCCGATCGCGTGCACGCCCGCGTCCAGCTGCGCGACGGTACCCGATCCTTCGGGTCGCTCGGCCGCCTTCGCGGTCAGCTCCTCGTACAGCGTGTCGAACGTCTTCACCCCTTCAGGGTATCCAACCTGGGGCACTGCGAAGCGCGGCATCAGTGGACGATGATGCTCAACACGATGACCAGCAGTCCGAGGGCCGTGGTGGCGAGCACACCGGCGACGCGCCAGTACCAAGGGCTGCGATTGCGCGCCGCGTTCGCATAGCCGATCACGGCCAGCGTCACCACGCCGCTGCCGAGGGCCAGGTAGTACGCGGTGTACTCCTCGACCACATCGATCACGGCCAGCCAGAGCAGGAACGCCGGGATCAGCATTGCGACGAGCATGCCGTAGGTGTGGCGGATGCCGAGCGCGAGCGCCGTGCGCAGGCTGGGCGGCGTCTCAGCGGCCCGGCTCGCGACCACGGCCGCATAGATGTGTGCGAGCCAGAAGACGAACACCGTGCCGATGACGAAGATGAGGACCTCGAGATCCGTGTCGTCGTCCCAGCCGACCGCGATCAGCGCCGTCACCAGGACGACGCCGTAAACGCCGTGTTCGCCGCTGTAGGCGCCCAGCATCCGCTTCGCGTGGCTCATCGGCCGTGGCGGTGCCGCACCGCGGTCGCTCGGAGTTGCGAGATGGCGGCATCGGGATCCGTCGCGCCGAAGACCGCGGAACCGGCCACGAACGTGTCGGCGCCCGCCTCTGCCGCCTGAGCGATCGTGGACTCGCCGATCCCGCCGTCCACTTGCAGCCATACCGACGATCCGCGCCGGCGCGCCTCGTCCGCGAGCAGGCGCAGCTTGGGCATCATCTCAGGCATGAACGACTGGCCGCCGAAGCCCGGCTCCACGGTCATGATGAGGATCTGGTCGAACTCGTCGAGTACGTCGAACAGCCCCTCGACCTGGGTCGCGGGCTTCACAGCCAGGCCCGCACGGGATCCGATCGCGCGGAGCCGTCGCGCGAGGGCGATCGGCTCGGTCGAGGCCTCGAGATGGAACGTGACCGACGCGGCACCGAGCTCGGCGTATTCCGGCGCCCAGCGTTCGGGCTCGTCGATCATGAGGTGCACATCCAGCGGAACCGGACTGGTCGCCTGGATGCGGGCCACCATCTGCGGCCCGAAGGTCAGGTTCGGCACGAAGTGGTTGTCCATGACGTCGACGTGGACGAAATCTGCGCGGTCGATGCGGGCGAGTTCGGCCTCCATGTTGACGAAGTCCGCGGCGAGGATGCTCGGATTGATCCGGACTTCTGCGGTGATCGCGGCTCTGCTCTGCTCGCGCAGTTCCTCTGGGCTGGGCACGTGTCCATTATGGTCGACCCGTGGATCCGATCACTGAGCTGCTCGAGAAGGTGCTCGTCCAGGTCCGTCCGCATGACGGCGGCGAGCCGGCCTCTCCATCATGGCCAGCTGCGGCATGTACGGCTTCTCCGGAGAGTGGATGCTGCGGGTGGGGCTGCCCGCCAAGAGCGGTGTCAGCGGAGGGGTGACGGCGGGCGGCGAACTCGGCTTCGCTGGCGCGGAGCGCGTGCTGTCGATGCTGCGGGAGATCGCCGCAACCGCGCCGAACGCGGCACTGATCACCGTCGATGCCGCCGAGCGTGCCCGCTCGCACCCGGCGGCGGTGATGGTGCTGCGCACCGAGATCCAGAACCTCGCGCCCCGCTTCCGACTGCCCGAGTTGCCGGCCCTCAGACCCGCCGCAGCAGGCTGATCGACATCGCGTCGGTATTGTGGCGGTGCGGCCACAGCTGCGCTCGGCCGGACCCGTCATTCTGCGGCGGGAGGCCGGGGTCGGCATCCGAGAGGTTGGTCAGCACGGCGCGCGCGTCGAGCTCTTCGATCGCATCGCCGAACTCGCGGCGCACCTCGGTGACGACGCCCGTCGTCTCGGCGAGGTGCGGCGAACACGTCACGTAGGCGACGACGCCCCCCGGCCGGAGGCCGCCGATGGCCGCGCTGAGCAGCTCCCGCTGGAGCTGGGCGAGTTCGGGCACGTCTGCCGGAGTTTTGCGCCAGCGCGCCTCCGGCCGTCGGCGGAGCGCGCCCAGACCGGTGCACGGCGCATCCAACAGGATCCGATCGTACCCGCCGCCTGCGGCGCGCACCCGGCCGTCCTCCTCCGATACCGGCACGTTCAGGGGGACGCCCGCGACCGCTTGACGGACCAGGCCCGCCCGCGCGGGTGAGACTTCGTTGGCCTCCAGGCCTGCGCCGTGCTGAAGCGCCTCAGCCGCCAGGACCGCGGTCTTGCCGCCCGGCCCGGCGCACAGGTCGAGCCAGCGCTCGCCGGGCTGCACGGGCAGCGCACGGGTCAGCGCCAGGGCGGCGAGCTGCGAGCCCTCGTCCTGCACGCGCACACGGCCGCCGGATTCGCGCACGAGTCCTTCGGGATCGCCGCCGCCGAGGCGGAAGCCGAACGGCGAGTACGGCGTGTGTCGCGCGCCATCGGGAACATCGGCGAGCCCGGGCAACGCCGCCATCGTCACGCGCGGCGAGGCGTTGTCTGCCGCCAGCAGCGCCTCCAGTTCGTCTGCTCGACCCTCAGCGGCCAGAGCCCGCCGGAAGGCGCGGACGACCCAGACCGGGTGCGAGAGCACGAGCCCGAGGCGTTCGTCATCCGAGCGTGCGGTCGCAGCGACCCGCTCGATCCACTCCCCCGGCGTGTCTCGCGAGATCCGCCGCAGCACGGCGTTGGCGAACCCGGCGGCGCCGCGGCTGCCGGCGCTGCGCGCGAGCTCGACGGATTCGTTCACGGCCGCGTGCGAGGCCACGCGCGTCGAGAGCAGCTGGTGGGTCCCCAGCCGCAGTGCGTCGAGCACGGCCGGATCGATCTCCTGGAGGGGGCGGTCGGCGGCGATCTGGATGACAGCGTCGTAAGTCCCCTGACGGCGCAGCGTGCCGTACGTCAGTTCGGTCGCCAGTCCCGCATCGGCGGTGTTCAGTCCGGCACGGGCGATCGCCTTCGGCAGCAGCAGGTTGGCGTAGGCATCCGACTCGTTGACGGCTCTGATGGTCTCGAAAGCGACACGGCGCGAGGTGCTCGCTGAGCTCACGTGTCGAACCTCGCGGTCGCGGCCGTGCTCCGCCGGCCACGCCACCAGTCCGCGGCATCCATCGGCCCCTTGCCGGCGGGCTGGACCCGCTCGAGGGCAACGGGTTCCGAACCGGTGCCGACGACGACGTCGCGTCCGAGCAGGATCGGCACGCCGGGGTCGAGGCGGGGAGCGTCGGCCGCCGCCGCCCGTGCGGCGAGCACCTTGACCCGGGCGCCGTCGATGGTGGTGTGCGCGCCGGGTTCGGGGGTCACGCCGCGGATGCGCGCCAGCACGGCTTCGCGCATCTCGCCCCAGCGGATGCGGCCGTCGTCGTCGCCGAGCTTCGGCGCAAGCGTCGGCTCTCCCGATTGCGGGACGGCGTGCGCCGCACCCGCGCCGATCGCATCGACCACGTCGCGCAGCAGCACGGCGCCCTCGGCGGACAACGCGGCCAGCACGTCGCCGGCGGTCTCCGATTCGGGGATTCGGTATTCGAGCTGACCGAGGACATCGCCGGCGTCGAGCGCGGGGACGAGCTGGAACACGGCGGCTCCGGTCACCGCGTCGCCGGCGATCAGCGCATGCTGCACCGGCGCCGCGCCGCGCCACCGGGGCAGCAGCGAGAAGTGCAGGTTGACCCAGCCGTATGCGGGTGCGGACAGCAGGGGCTCGCGGACGAGCCCGCCGTACGCCACGATCACGCCGAGGTCGGGGGCGAGACCGGTGATCTGCTCCGTGGCGGCGGCATCCAGCCGGTTCGTCTTGATCGCGGGAATCGCGAGCGCTTCCGCGGCAAGCGCAACCGGCGACGGTGTGATGACGCGCTTGCGGCCGACCGGCGCGTCGCGGCGCGTGATGACCGCGACGACGTCGTGGTCGGATGCCGCGAGCACGCGCAACGACGGCACTGCGGCATCGGGCGTGCCCGCGAAGACGAGGCGCATCACGCTCCTCACAGGTCGAGGTCGGGCACGTCTACCCGCACTCTGAGTGTATGGCGCGCGTCAGGAACTCGAGGGTACGGGGCGGAGGCATTTTGGGTCCGGACACCCGGCGCCCGAGTCCCGGGGCTCTTGCGGGATCGGAGGGCATCGGCGACGACCGACCCGCGCAGGCTCTCGGTGACCCGCGGTCCGTGCGCGTAGTCGAAGCGCACGAGCGCGCGGCAGGTGCTTTCCGCGGCTGCGCCGCGGATTCCCGGCTCGCCGGCCCTCACGTCCACCGGTCCGAGGATCGCCTCGTCGTCGAGCTCGGGGACCGCCTCGCGCAGTGCGGCGAGGGCGCGCTCGACCGCGAGATGACTGCCCTCGAGGGCTGCCACCCGCACCGTGGGCGGCATCCGCAGCGGCGCCCGGTCCGCCAGTTCGGCGCGAGCGTAGGCGGGCTGGGTCCACGTCGCGAGCGCCCGCGCCACCGACCCGGTGACGCCGACCAGGTGCACGGGCGAGCCGGGCCGGGCGAGGGCTGCCGCGTTCGACCACCAGCGCAGGCACGACTCCCCGATGCGCAGGTCTTCGGCCTGCAGCATCCGATCGCCGTCCAGCAGCACGACGGCCCGGTAGCCCCCCTCGGCGATCGGCTCCGCGCCGCGGGTGGACACGACGAGTGCGGGCCGGGCATCGACGGTGAGAACCGGGTGCTCGCCGTCGGCGACGATGACCCGGATGCCGGGAAACGCGCGACCGAGTTCTTCGGCGGTGCGCTCGCTGCCCGAGGAAGCCATCCGCACGCGGACCGACGCGCATTTCGGGCATGCCCACGCCGTGGCCGGGCGCCCGCACCAGGCGCACTCGGGGACGGCGCCGCGGCGGGCGGCGTGCAGCGGACCGCCGCAGTGCGGGCAGCGCGCCGGAGCGCGGCAGTCGGCGCAGATGAGGACGGGTGCGTAGCCCGGGCGCGCGACCTGCACGAGCACCGGACCGGTCTGGAGCGCCTCCCGCGCGGCGGCAAAGGCTGCCGAAGGTACGCGGGCACCCCGTGACTCGCCCTCTTTCGTGGCGCTGAGCACGATGCGTGGCGAGGCCCGCCGCGCCGACGAGACCTCGCGCACCCAGCCGAGCCCGACGAGCCGCTCGACGTCGCTCGTGCGCGTGTGGCCGGCGAAGACCACGGCACACCCGTCCAGCTCCTGCCGGATGAGGGCGGCATCCCGCGCATGAACGCCCGGGCTCAGGGGCTCGGCCAGCAGCGGGTCGCCGTCGTCCCAGATGGCCAGGAGTCCTGGGTCGTGGACCGGCGCGTACACCGAGGACCTGTTGCCGATGACGATGCACGGGGCGTCGGCGAGCATGCGCAGGAACGCGGAGTATCGCGCGGGTGAACTCTGCCGCGCATCGTTGCGAATGATCCCTTCGGCAGGCGCCCGGCCTGCGAGGGCGGCTTCGAGCTGCGCCTGGTCACGATGATCGGGCACCACGAGGATGGCGCTGTGCCCGGACGCGAGGGTGCGCACGGCGGCAGCAGCCAGGAGCGCGGCCCAGCTTCCGGTGGTGACGCCGCCCTGCAGGCCGACCGGCTCGGGCGGCGCGTCCAGCGCCCCGCGACCGCGCTGATCGAGGCATTCGACGAGAGCCGGGTAGGGCGCGAGCAGGGTATCGGCCCACGCGCGCGCCGGGTCGTCGACCACCGGCGGTGCAGGGGCGCCCGCGGCGAGCCAGGCCTTCTCGGCACGCACCATGCGCTTCGGGATCGCAAGCCGAAGGATGTCGGTCGCTGATCCAGCGGCGCGGTCCGCAGCGCGGCGCGCCAGCGCGTACAGCGCGGGAGTGAGCACGCGGGTCGAGGACACCACGGCGTCGAGGTCCGAGAGCGGGCGGTCGACAGGGTCCGCATCGCCCAGCTCGACCACGTACGCGTCGAGGATGCGCCCGGCGCTGCGCAGCGGAACGCGCACGCGCACGCCGGGCTGCACGTCCGCCGCGAGTTCTGCCGGAACGGCATAGTCGAACAGCCGATCGAGCTGCGGGAGGGGTGAGTCGATCAGCACACGTGCGACGCGCCGCTCCGTCATGTCACTGCCCCGCCGAGAGGCGGAGCGGGGTGAGATGCCCCGCCGAGAGGCGGAGCGGGG
>NZ_WOYP01000067.1:28707-31372 GCF_011620715.1 Microbacterium sp.
TGCCCCGCCGAGAGGCGGAGCGGGGTGAGATGCCCCGCCGAGAGGCGGAGCGGGGGTCACAGACCGGCGGCTGCGCGCAGATCGTCGACGCGGTCGGTGCGCTCCCACGTGAAGTCGGGCAGTTCGCGACCGAAGTGGCCGTACGCCGCCGTCTGCGCGTAGATCGGGCGCAGTAGGTCGAGCTCGTAGATGATGGCCTTCGGGCGCAGGTCGAACACGTCCAGGATCGCGCGCGTGATGGCCTCGTCGTCGAGATGACCGGTGCCGAACGTCTCGACGTAGAGCCCCACGGGGTTGGCTTTGCCGATCGCGTAGGCGACCTGAACTTCGAGCCGATCGGCCAGGCCCGCGGCCACGGCGTTCTTCGCGACCCAGCGCATCGCGTACGCGGCGGACCGGTCGACCTTCGACGGGTCCTTGCCGCTGAACGCTCCGCCGCCGTGGCGTGAGGCGCCGCCGTACGTGTCGATGATGATCTTGCGACCGGTCAGCCCGGCGTCGCCCTTCGGTCCGCCGATGACGAAGGGGCCTGCGGGATTGATGATCGAGTGCGCGCGTCGGATGTCGAGGCCGGTCTCGGCCAGCACGGGCGCGATCACTTCGGCATCGACGGCGCCACGGAGCGCGGTGAGCGAGATGTCGGGATTGTGCTGGGTGGATACCACGACGGTCTCGATCGTGCGGGGCGTGGTGCCCTCGTAGCCGATCGTCACCTGGGTCTTGCCGTCGGGGCGCAGGAACGGCAGGGCGCCGGAGCGACGGACCTCGGCGAGCCGCTCCGCGATGCGGTGCGCAGTCCAGATCGCGATCGGCATCAGCTGAGGGGTCTCGTTCGTCGCGTAGCCGAACATGAGGCCCTGATCGCCGGCTCCCTGTGCGTCCAGCGGGTCGATGGATCCGCCCTCGCGGTGCTCGTGCGCCGTGTCGACGCCCGTGGCGATGTCGCTGGACTGCTCGCCGATCGAGATGGTTACGCCGCAGGAATCACCGTCGAAGCCGGTGTCGCTCGAGGTGTAGCCGATGCGGTTGACGACCTTGCGAACGATGCCGGGGATGTCGACGTACGCCGCCGTGCGCACCTCGCCGGCGACATGGACCAGGCCTGTGGTGACGAGCGTCTCCACCGCGACGCGGCTGTTCCGGTCCTCCGCGAGGAGCGCATCGAGGATGCTGTCCGAGATCTGGTCACAGATCTTGTCAGGGTGCCCCTCGGTCACGGACTCGGAGGTGAACAGGCGCAGTTCGGTCATCGATGCTCCAGGTGGTAGCGGTGTCGAGGGCGGGTTGCCACAAGTGTGCCCGCCCTGGCGAACACGGCCTGGACGGCCGCCTCGTGCGTTCACACGCGGCGGTCAGCACGCCTGATGATCACTCGGCGGCGCGGAGGCGAAGCTTGTCTTCGTGGATCTCGTGCATCGCGATCGTGAGGGGCTTGTCCTCGACGGTCGAGTCGACGAGCGGGCCCACGTTGTCGAAGAGGTTGCCTTCGTGCAGGTCGGAGTAGTAATCGTTGATCTGGCGCGCGCGCTTGGACGCGTAGATGACGAGCTGGTACTTCGAATCGACCTTCTCGAGCAGGCTGTCGATGGGGGGATCGATGATTCCGTTGTTCGTTCCGGCCACGGCGAAACCTCCTGGTTTGGTGCGGTGTATGTCGGCGAAGTATGTGCAAGCCCGCGGGCGCGCTAAGACGAACGCTCGGGCGACTGTATCAATTCTACGACCTCCCGGGCCGCCGATGCGACGTCGGCGTTGACGACCCGAAAATCGAACTCGTTCTGAGCGGCGAGCTCGCCCTTCGCGGTCCGCAGCCGAAGGGCGCGTTCCTCGTCACCCTCGGTCCCACGGCCCACGAGCCGCTGCACGAGCTCGTCCCAGCTCGGTGGCAGCAGGAACACCAGCGTCGCCGAGGGTTCGGCGGCCCGCACCTGGCGAGCGCCCTGCAGGTCGATCTCGAGCAGCACCGTCCGACCGGCCTCGAGCGCGGCCTCGATCGGCCGGCGCGCGGTGCCGTAGCGATAGCTGTTGTGGACCGTGGCGTACTCGAGAAGCTCGCCCTCGGCGATCAGGCGATCGAACTCGGCGTCGTCGACGAAGAAGTAGTGCTCGCCGTCGACCTCGGCCGGACGCGGTGGGCGCGTCGTCGACGACACCGACAGCATGATCTCGGGGTGGTGCTCCTTGATGTGGGCGGCGACGGTGCCCTTGCCGACCGCGGTGGGTCCGGCGAGCACGACGAGCCGGCTGCGTCTGCCGCGAGCGCTCTGTTCGGGCCACCGTGCGTCGAGGAATTCGCGCATCGCGCGGCGCTGGCGCGCACCGAGGCCGCCGAGCCGCTTGACCGGAGAGATCTCCAGGTCGGCGAGGATGCGGTCGCGCTTACCCTCGCCGATCGCGGGGAGGCTGGTGAGGAACTCGGTCACGCGCATCGTCCCGGCGGGCGATGCCGGGTCGGCGAGGGCGCGGCGCAGCAGCTCCTGCGGGGTGATCACGCGCATCCTGACATCGCGCTTGAGTGCGGCCCGTGCACGTCGGGCGGCGACGGCCTTGCGGGACGCCTCCACTCGGTCGACTTGCGGGGGGCGCGTCAGCGAACCGGGGGTTTGGGGCGGAGCCCCATCAGGGGGGCGCGTCAGCGAACCGGGGGTTTGGGGCGGAGCCCCAT
>NZ_WOYP01000067.1:31472-52506 GCF_011620715.1 Microbacterium sp.
GGGCGCGTCAGCGAACCGGGGGTTTGGGGCGGAGCCCCATCAAGTGCTCGCTCATTCATTGTGCGCACCTCCATACAGTGCCGCGCGCTGCGAGATGCGTCCGGCCAGTTCATTCGGACCCGCCGCGAGGATGCTGCGGCTCTCGCTCGCGATGACGTTCTCGGAGACGGCACCGAACAGGCGCCCGAGATCGGCGGGGTCGCCGCCCTGCGCTCCGAAGCCGGGAGCCAGGATCGGCGTCGCGACGAGCGCATCGTCATCGATTCCGAAGGCCGTGCGGTCGATCGTCGCTCCGATGACCAGCCCGATCGAGCCGAGCGTGCTGGGCGAGCCGCCGTGGAGCGAAGCGATGTTGAGCGCACCGATGTCGCGAGCGATGCGTTCGGCGACCGACGGGCCGGGCGCAGCGTCGGCGCCGACCACCTGCGCCCGCTGCACGACTACGGCGTCGGGGTTGCTGGTGGCCGCGAGCACGAACGCACCCTTGTCGTTCCGCAGCGCGGTGCTCAAGGTCTCATGCAACGACCCAGGACCGAGATAGGGACTCAGGGTGACGGCATCCGCCTCCAGTGGCGATCCGGGTGCGAGCCATGCGTCGGCATACCCGGCCATCGTCGAGCCGATGTCCCCCCGCTTCGCATCGGCGATCACGAGGAGCCCGGCCGCACGCGCCGCGGCGAGCACGTCTTCGAGGGCGGCGAATCCAGCTGACCCGTACTTCTCGTAGAACGCGACCTGGGGCTTGACAACCGCGACGAGTCCGGCGGAGGCCTCGACCACGCGCAGGCCGAAATCGCGCGCGCCGGCGGCCGTCGCGGGCAGCCCCCACGCCTCGAGCAAGACGCCATGGGGGTCGATCCCGACGCACAGCGGTCCGTGTGCGCGCAGCGCGGTACGCAGGCGCTCGCCGAACGTCACAGGCGCGCCGCCCGGTCGGCTGCATACTCCTGCAGGCTCTTCACGTCGTAGCCCTCGCGCACGGCATCCATCGCGCTCACTGCGGCGCCCAGAACGGCGATCGTGGTGAACAGCGCCTTGTCGGCGGTGACGGCCGCGGCGCGGATCTCGTACCCGTCGGCGCGGGCCGAACGACCGCTCGGTGTATTCACGACGATGTCGATCTCACCCGCGTTGATCAGGTCGACGATGTTGCGCTCCGCCGAGTCCTGCGTCTGGCTGTACTTGTTCACGACCTCGACCGCGATGCCGTTGCGGGCGAGGATCTCGGCGGTGCCCTCGGTCGCGACGATCGTGAATCCGAGCTCCTGCAGCCGGTGGGCGGGCAGGATCACCGCGCGCTTGTCGCTGTCGGCGACCGAGATGAACACGGTGCCAGACAGGGGCATGCCGCCGTACGCGGCTTCCTGGCTCTTCGCGAACGCGCGCGGGAAGTCGCGGTCGATGCCCATGACCTCGCCGGTCGAGCGCATCTCGGGACCGAGCACGGAGTCCACAGTCTTCCCGTCCTTCGTGCGGAAGCGCTTGAACGGAAGCACGGCCTCCTTGACCGAGACGGGCGAGTCCAGCGGCACGCGCGAACCGTCGATGAGCGGGAGCAGGCCTTCGGCCTTCAGTTCGGCGATCGAGGTGCCGGTCATCACCCGGGCAGCGGCCTTCGCGAGGGGAATGCCGAGCGCCTTCGAGACGAACGGCACCGTGCGGCTCGCGCGGGGGTTGGCTTCGATGACGTGCAGCACGCCGGCGCTGATCGCGAACTGCACGTTGAGCAGCCCGCGCACGCCGACACCCTCGGCGATCGCCAGCGTGGCGATGCGGACGCGGTCGATCTCCGAGCGCCCCAGAGAGACCGGCGGCAGAGTGCACGCCGAGTCACCGGAGTGGATGCCGGCCTCCTCGATGTGCTCCATGACGCCGCCGATGTACAACTCGATGCCGTCGAACAGGGCGTCGACATCGATCTCCACCGCGTCGTCGAGGAACCGGTCCACCAGCAGCGGCATGCCGGGCCCGACGATGACTTCGCCCGCCGTGCGGACGAAGTACTCGCGCAGGCTCGGCGTGTCGTAGATGATCTCCATGCCGCGGCCGCCGAGCACGAAACTGGGGCGCACGAGAACGGGGTACCCGATGTCCTCGGCGACGGCCACGGCCTCGTCGGGGTCCGTCGCCGTGCCGTGGCGGGGGGCGATCAGTCCGGCGGCGTCGAGGATTTCGCTGAACAGCTGACGCTCCTCGGCCAGGTCGATCGCCTCGGGGCTCGTGCCCAGGATGCGGTACCCGGCGTCCTGGATGCCCTTGGCCAGGCCCAGGGGGGTCTGGCCGCCGAGCTGGCAGATCACGCCGAGGATCTCGCCCGACTGGGCCTCCGCATGCAGCACCTCGAGGACGTCCTCGAGCGTGAGCGGCTCGAAGTACAGCCGGTCGCTCGTGTCGTAATCGGTCGAGACGGTCTCGGGGTTGCAGTTGACCATGACGGTCTCGTAGCCGGCCGCCGACAGGGCGAATGACGCGTGGACGCACGAGTAGTCGAACTCGACGCCCTGCCCGATGCGGTTCGGACCCGAGCCGATGATGACGACCTTCGTGCGGTCGGAAGGGGCGACCTCGGTCTCGAAGTCGTAGCTCGAGTAGTGGTACGGCGTCAGGGCCGGGAACTCCCCCGCGCACGTGTCGACCGTCTTGTACACCGGGCGAAGGCCGAAGGCGTGCCGGATCTCACGCACCGCCGGTTCGGAGTCGCGCCGCAGCTGCGCGATCTGCGCGTCGCTGAAGCCGTGCTCCTTCGCGATGCGCAGGGTGTCGGCATCCAGCTCGTCGGCTGCAGCGACGAAGTCGGCCACCTCGTTGATCAGGACGATCTGGTCGAGGAACCACGGGTCGATGCCGGTCGCGTCGAACAGCTGGGCGACGGTGCCGCCCTTGCGCAGCGCCTGCTGGAGGACCACTATGCGCCCGTCCGTCGGGACTGCGGCGATCTCGATGAGCTCCTCTCGCGAGCGCGGCTCGTCGCCCCAGTGGAAGCTCGATCCGCGCTTCTCGAGCGAGCGGAGCGCCTTCTGCAGTGCCGTGGCGTAGTTGCGGCCGATCGCCATCGCCTCGCCGACCGACTTCATGGTCGTGGTGAGCGTCGTGTCTGCGGCGGGGAACTTCTCGAAGTTGAAGCGCGGGACCTTGACGACCACGTAGTCCAGCGTCGGCTCGAAGCTGGCCGGGGTCACCTTCGTGATGTCGTTCGGGATCTCGTCCAGCCGGTAGCCGATCGCGAGCTTCGCGGCGATCTTCGCGATCGGGAAGCCGGTGGCCTTCGAGGCGAGGGCCGAGGAGCGTGAGACTCGCGGGTTCATCTCGATCACGATGATGCGGCCGTCGGCGGGGTCGACGGCGAACTGGATGTTGCACCCGCCGGTGTCGACGCCGACCGCGCGGATGATGTCGATGCCGATGTCGCGCAGCTTCTGGTATTCACGGTCGGTGAGGGTCAGCGCCGGCGCGACGGTGATCGAATCGCCGGTGTGCACGCCGACCGGGTCGACGTTCTCGATCGAGCACACGACCACCGTGTTGTCGGCGGTGTCGCGCATGAGTTCGAGCTCGTACTCCTTCCACCCGAGGATCGACTCCTCGAGCAGCACTTCGGTGGTAGGCGAGTCGCGCAGTCCCGCACCGGCGATGCGGCGCAGGTCCTTCTCGTCGTACGCGAAGCCCGAGCCGAGTCCCCCCATCGTGAAGGACGGGCGCACCACGAGCGGGTAGCCGAGTTCGTCGGCGGCGGCAAGGCAGTCCTCGATCGAGTGCGCGATGCGGGATGCTGCGACATCGGCTCCGGCATCCAGCACGAGCTGCTTGAAGATCTGGCGGTCCTCGCCCTTGTTGATCGCCTCGAAGCTCGCGCCGATGAGCTCGACGTCGTACTTGTGCAGGATGCCGTGGTTGTGCAGGTCGATCGCCGCGTTCAGAGCGGTCTGACCGCCGAGGGTCGGCAGGATCGCGTCGGGGCGCTCCTTCGCGATGATCGTCTCGATCACCTGCCAGGTGATCGGCTCGATGTAGGTGGCGTCGGCGAAGTCGGGGTCGGTCATGATGGTGGCCGGGTTGGAGTTGACCAGGATGACGCGAACACCCTCCTCGCGGAGCACGCGGCAGGCCTGGGTTCCGGAGTAGTCGAACTCGCACGCCTGGCCGATCACGATCGGGCCGGAGCCGATCACCAGAACGGAGCGGATGTCATCACGCTTGGGCACTAGTTCTTGTCCTTGCTCTGCTGGGCGATGACCATGTCACGGAATCGGTCGAAGAGGTAGTTGGCATCGTGCGGGCCGGCCGCGGCTTCGGGGTGGTATTGAACAGAGAAAGCCGGGATGTCGAGGGCACGCAGACCCTCCACGACGTCGTCGTTCAGGCCGATGTGGCTCACCTCGACGCGTCCGTAGCCGTTCGGGCTGTCGAACTCGCCCTCGCGCGGCGCGTCGACTGCGAAGCCGTGGTTGTGCGCGGTGATCTCCACGCGGCCGGTGGTCTTGTCCAGCACGGGCTGGTTGATGCCCCGATGCCCGAAGGGAAGCTTGTAGGTGCCCAGGCCCAGAGCGCGGCCGAAGAGCTGATTGCCGAAGCAGATGCCGAAGAAGGGCAGACCGTCATCGAGTACCGCACGCAGCAGCTCGACGTGATCGCCGGAGGCAGCGGGGTCGCCGGGGCCGTTGGAGTAGAAGACCGCCACCGGGTCGATCGCGCGGATGTCGTCGATCGTGACGTCCTGCGGCAGGACGTGGACCTCGAACCCTCGCACGGCGAGGTTGCGGATCGTCGCCTGCTTGACGCCCAGGTCGAGCACCGCGAGGTTGCCGATGCGCTCAGACACCTGATGAGGCTCCGCCCCATAAGCCCGGCTCTCTGACGCACCGCCGGCCGGGGTGACCTCGGCAGCCCGCACGGATACCGCCGCGGACAGGTTCCGGCCCGACATGGCGGGCGCGGCCCGGACGATCTCGAGCTGCTCTTCGGCGCTCAGACCCGCGGCATCCCCCGAGAAGATCCCGCCGCGCATGCTGCCGCCGGAGCGGATGTGGCGCGTGATGGACCGGGTGTCGAGGCCGCTGATGCCGACGATGCCGTCGGCGACGAGCGCGTCGTCGAGCGATTCGTCGGCGCGCCAGTTCGACACCATGCGGGAGGGGTCGCGCACGATGTAGCCCGAGACCCAGATGCGGCGGGACTCGGAGTCCTCGGCGTTCATCCCGGTGTTGCCGATGTGCGGGGCGGTCTGCAGAACGATCTGACCGGCGTAGGACGGATCGGTGAGCGTCTCCTGGTAGCCGGTCATGCCGGTCGCGAAGACCACTTCCCCGAGGGTCGTCCCGCGCGCTCCGTAGGCGCGTCCGACGTGCCGGGTGCCGTCCTCGAGCACGAGGACCGCGGGGTCATTGGTGAGGAGCGTCATTCGTCCGTTCCTGTCAGGGTCAGAAGGGCGCCGATCTCGTCGGATACGACGCGTGCTGAGGCGTCCTGGGGTCGGATGTAGGAATCCACGACGGTCTCGGCATCGACGCGCCACGAGATCCGCACCAGGCCGTCTCGCTCGACGACGCGGTCGATCGCGACGGTCGCCTGGGCGACCTCCACGATCCGCTCGGTCGGGAGGAAGAAGCGCGGTTGCCCGGTGAGGTCGAGCGCGACGCCCGCGCTGGTCACCGTCAGGTCGGCACGCGATCGGAAGCCGAGGCCGCGGATGGCGAGCCGTTCGAGCGGCTCGCCGTGGCGGGTGGTGGCGACATAGAGGGCTTCGTGCGTGAACAGGGTGGCGGCATCCGCGGGCGCTTCGCCGACCGGCGCGGCAAGACCGGAGTCGCGGCGGGTGCGCCGCCACCACGCCCAGGCGAGCACCGCAACCAGCGCGACGGCGACGGCGATCATCACGCCCAGCGCGCCTTCGCGGGTCATGCGCGCACTCCGGGTGCGTCCAGGAGGCGGCCGTCTGCGACCGTGGCGACGCCGGCGTGCAGGGTCCAGCGCACCTCGCCCGGAAGCTCGCGGCCCAGGTACGGCGAATTCGCGCTGCGCCCGTGCAGATCGGTCGTCGAGAAGGTCCGCGTGCGGCTCGGGTCGTACAGAGTGAGGGATGCCGGCTCACCCGCCGTGAGCGGGGCGCCGTGCCCGGAGAGCCTGCCGATCCGCGCGGGTGCGCGCGACATCACGCGGGCCACGTCCGCCCAGGTCAGCATCCCGGTCTGCACCATGGCGAGCTGGACGACACGCAGAGCGCTCTCGAGGCCGACCATGCCATTGGCGGCCGCCTGCCACTCGCACGCCTTCGCCTCCGCCGGGTGCGGAGCGTGGTCGGTGGCGACGATGTCGATCGTGCCGTCGGCGAGTCCCTCGCGCACAGCGCGAACGTCTTCTTCGCGACGAAGCGGCGGGTTCACCTTGAAGCGGGCGTCATAACCGCGGGCCAGTTCATCGGTCAGCAGCAGGTGGTGCGGGGTGACCTCCGCGGTCACGTTCACGCCGCGGCGCTTGGCCCAGCGGATGATCTCGACCGATCCTGCGGTGGAGAGGTGGCAGACGTGCAGTCGCGAGCCGACATGCTCGGCCAGCAGCACGTCGCGGGCGATGATCGACTCCTCGGCCACGGCGGGCCAGCCGGCGAGCCCCAGTTCGGCCGAGACGGCGCCTTCGTTCATCTGCGCGCCCTCGGTGAGACGGGGGTCCTGGGCGTGCTGGGCGATCACGCCGTCGAACGCCTTGACATATTCGAGCGCTCTGCGCATGATGAGCGGGTCCCACACGCAGAAGCCGTCGTCGCTGAAGACCCGCACACGCGCCCGCGAGTCGGCCATCGCGCCCAGCTCGGCCAGCCGCTCGCCCTTCTGCCCGACCGTGACGGCCCCGATGGGCTGCACCGTGACGAAGCCCGCCGCTTCGCCGAGAGCAAGTTCCTGTTCGACGACGCCTGCGGTGTCGGCGACGGGCAACGTGTTCGGCATCGCGAAGACACCCGTGTAGCCGCCCGCCGCTGCGGCGCGGGAGCCGGTCAGCACCGTCTCGGACGCCTCGTAGCCCGGCTCACGCAGATGCGTGTGCAGATCGACGAGTCCGGGCAGCGCGACGAGGCCGTCCGCGTCGACCACGGTGGCGCCGGCGCGGCTGAGCGCATGGCCGGTTTCCGAGATCATGCCGCCTTCGACGATCAGGTCGGCCGCTGCGCCGCCGTCGAGCTTCGCACCGCGGATCAAGAGGGTTTCGGTCACCGTGCGTGCTCCCTCTCGTCGTTCGCGTGCCGTCCGTCGCGCTCCCCCGCCAGCAGCAGGTACAACACCGCCATCCGTACCGAGACGCCGTTCGTCACCTGGTCGAGGACTGTCGACCGGGGCGAGTCAGCGGCTTCGGCGGATATCTCCAGGCCGCGGTTCATCGGGCCGGGATGCATCACCATGCTATCGGGACCGAGCGACCCGAGCCTGCGCGCATCGAGTCCCCAACGGCGGGAATACTCCCGTTCAGTGGGGAAATACGCGCCATTCATGCGTTCGAGTTGGATCCTCAGCACCATCAGCGCGTCGGGCTCTGCGGCTATCGCGTCATCGAGGTCGAACATCACGCGCACGGGCCACGTCGACACGTCCTGCGGCACGAGCGTGGGCGGTGCCACCAGGGTGATCTCCGCGCCGAGCGCGTGCAGGAGCCAGACGTTCGAGCGCGCCACGCGGGAGTGCAGTATGTCGCCGACGATCGTCACCGAGAGGCCGCTGAGATCGCGGCCGCGGCTGTCGGCCCCGTAGCGGCGCTTGCGGATCGTGAAGGCGTCCAGCAGCGCCTGGGTCGGGTGCTCGTGAGTGCCGTCGCCGGCGTTGACCACGCCGGCGGTGATCCATCCGCTGGTGGCCAGGGTGCGCGGGGCGCCGGAGGCGCCGTGGCGTATGACGACGGCATCCGCCCCCATCGCCTGCAGGGTCTGGGCCGTGTCCTGCAGCGACTCGCCCTTCGAGACGCTCGACCCCTTCGCAGAGAAGTTGATGACGTCCGCACTGAGTCGCTTCGCCGCCGCCTCGAACGAGATGCGGGTGCGCGTGGAGTCCTCGAAGAAGAGGTTGACGACGGTCTTGCCGCGCAGCGTCGGGAGCTTCTTGATCTCGCGCTGCTGCGTGTCGGCCATGTCCTCGGCGACGTCGAGGACCTCGAGGGCGTCCGAGCGGGACAGCGAGTTCGTATCGAGCAAGTGCCTCATCAGTCCGTGCCCTCGATCGTGACGAACTCCTCGCCGTCGACTTCGGCCAGCCGCACGTTCACGCGCTCGTCGGGGGCGCTGGGCAGGTTCTTGCCGACGAAGTCGGGGCGGATCGGCAGTTCGCGGTGGCCGCGGTCGACGAGCGTCGCCAGACGCACCACCGCGGGGCGGCCGATGTCCTGGAGCGCGTCGAGGGCCGCGCGGATGCTGCGTCCCGAGAACAGCACGTCATCGACGAGCACGACGACCTTCCCATTGACGCCACCCGCCGGAATCGATGTGGGCTGCGGAGTTCGCGTGGGATTGCGATGGAGGTCGTCGCGGTACATCGTCACGTCGAGCGCGCCGACCGGGACGGAGGCGCCGCTGAACTCCTCGATGAGCGTCGCGATGCGATGCGCGAGGGCCACGCCCCGAGTGGGGATGCCGAGGATGACCAGGTCGTCCGCGCCCCCGTTCGACTCCAGGATCTCGTGCGAGATCCGAGTCAGTGCCCGGGCGATGTCGGCCTCATGAAGCACGTTGCGCGTACTCATGCGCCGCTCCCTTCTCCGCCTCACAGGACGGTGTTAAAGGTTGCTGTGATGAGTCCAGTCTAGGCTCTGAGATCAGCGCCTCACACCGCCGCCGGGGCGTTCGCCTCGTGCGAGACCGCGTCCCCGACGTGGTGCGCGCGGATCGGATGGCCGTTCGAGGTGAGGCACTGCCCGCTCGTGAGGTCCCACTTCCAGTCGTGCAGACTGCACGTGAGCACGCCGTCCTCGATCTTTCCCGTCTTGGTCAGGTCGGCGCGCAGGTGCGGGCACCGGCGCTGCACGACCCACTCCGCGAGCTGCACGTCTTCAGTGACGTCGGACTGCTCGGCGTACCAGTTTTCGACGTACTCGATGCGGTCGCGCGAGAGGCACTTCAGGAACGTGGTGAGGAACTCGTTGAATTTCCCGCTGCGGCCGACGGCGAACTGCATCGACAGGAAGATCGAGTTCGACCAGTCGATCTCGCGGTCGCGGATATTGGTCGAGACGAGATCTGCGGGAATCGTGTACCAGTAGAGGCACTCCTCGCCCGCGTACGCCCGGACCTTCGCCTTCGGGAAATCCACGACCATATCCAGCTCGCCGATGCGGAAGCGCACGTTGCCACCCACACCTTCGCGGAGGATGCGTCCGCGACGCAGCAGCGGTTCCCACCAATCCTTGAGTACGGCGAGCATCTCGTCCGGCGGCAGGATCGCTGCGCGTGATGCCTCCTCCTCGGCGATCTCGGCCTGGCGCGCGTCCCGCTGCTCGGACAGGTATGTCCACTTGTCGCCGAAGATCCGCTCGATCTCCTCGTCGGCGTACAGGGTCTGGGTGACGGACAGCTCATTGCCGTTCACCTCCACGACGGTGCCCGGCAGGAACTCGTAGCCCTTCTGCGCGGGGCGCTGTTGGGCCATGTGCGCGAGGAACTGGCGCTGATCGGTGAAGATCGCGTCGCCGTTCAGACCGTACCCGTTGTACGCGAACAGCTCGTCGCGCAAGAACATCGGAGGACCCGCCATCGGGAAGACGTGCTCGGCACCCACCTTCTCGATGTAGTACATCGCTCGCTTGTTCTGCGCGTCTCGCTTCAGGTGTGCGAAATTCTGCTTGGCCTCCTGCGGCAGGTCATAGACCATGGGCCACCAGATTGCGCCTGATGTCTGCATGAAGTACGCGTCCGGCTTGCTGAAGCCCAGCAGCTTCTCCAGATCCAACGGGTGCGAATCGTTCTGATTCAGGATGGATGCCGTGCCGTCGTCGACCGACAGGCTCGAGTCTCCGATGGGACCGTCGCTGGGCGCGCGCAGCGGGTTGACCATCATCTTCAGCGGTCCGCGCTCGATGATCTCGCCGGCGTGCGTGTAGACGATGTTCTCGAAGCCGAGCCCTCGTAGATCCTGCTCGAGGTCGTCGGTCGGGTAGTCCGGGAGCAGCACCGCGATGTCCTTCGGGACGTAGGTCTTCAGCAGCCACGGGTCGAAGTGGTCGCGATGGCGGTGGCTCACGTACAGGAAGTCGGCCTTGCCGTATTTCTCCCAGTCGATCGGGCGGTTGTCGGGGAACGGGAACCAGGATCCGTAGAACGCCGGCTTGACCCAGGGGTCGCACAGGATGCTGCCGCCAGCCGTCTCGATGAACATTCCGGCGTGGCCGAGACCCGTGATGCGCATGGATTCCTCCCGTGTCGAACAGCTCCCGAGTCTACGCGGAGCGCCCCGAGCCGATTCGGCGGTGCGCCGGAACAAACGCGATCAGTCCGCCAGGAGAGCGCGACCGGGCACAGGTGCGGGGTTGTTCCCGGTCAGGACGAGCGGGCGATGCGCGCGAGCACTCCGTGGACGAATGCGCCGGAGTCGTCCGTGGAGAACTCCTTCGCGAGCTCGACCGCCTCGTCGATCGCGACCGCTGTGGGCACCTCGTCGTTGTACAGGATCTCCCAGACCGCCATGCGCAGCAGGGCGCGGTCGACGGCGGGCATTCGTGCGAGCGACCAGTCCTTCGAGAACGTGGTGATCTGTTCGTCAATCTCGTCCTGGTTGTCGATCACGCCGTCCACGATCTCGCGGGCGTACAGCCAGGACGCCTCGCGCGAGGGCTCGTTCGCCGCACGCGTGGCCTCGCTCGCCAGCGTGACGGCGGGGTCGTCGCCGCGGACGTCGGCTTGGAACAGGATGTCGAGGGCGCGCTTGCGCGCCTTGGAGCGGGCGCTCAACGTCAGTTGACGCGGCCGAGGTAGTCGCCCGTGCGGGTGTCGACCTTGACCTTCGTGCCGGTCTCGAGGAACAGCGGCACCTGGATCTCGTAGCCGGTCTCGACCGTGGCGGGCTTCGTCCCGGCCGACGAGCGGTCGCCCTGCAGGCCCGGCTCGGTGTAGGTGATCTCGAGGACGACGGATGCCGGGAGCTCGACGTACAGCGGATTGCCGTTGTTCAGGGCGATCTGCACCTGCTGGTTCTCCAGGAGGAAGTTGGCGGAGTCGCCCACGACCGTCGCGGGGACGGTCAGCTGGTCGTAGTCGGCGACGTCCATGAAGACGAAGCCCTCGCCGTCGTTGTACAGGTACGTGAAGTCTCGGCGATCGACGTTCTCGATCTCGATCTTCGCGCCGGCGTTGTACGTGCGGTCGACCGTCTTGCCGGAGACGACGTTCTTGAGCTTGGTGCGCACGAACGCACCGCCCTTGCCCGGCTTGACGTGCTGGAACTCGATGACATTCCACAGCTGTCCGTCGATGCTGAGGACGACGCCGTTGCGGATGTCTGCGGTGGATGCCATGGCTGTGAAATTCCGTTTCGTGAGGAAATCTGCGGGCGGATCGCGACCCGACGTTCGATTCTACGGGATGCCGCGGCCGCAACCCCCTTTCGGGCTGCGAGCGGTCAGCCCTCAGCGTGTCCGGTCAGCGCATCCACGAGCAGGTCGACGGATCGCGCATAGCCGGCGACTCCTTCGCCGACGACGTGCACGATCGCGACATCGGCGACGTACGAGAAGTGCCGGAACTGCTCGCGCGTGCGCACGTCCGAGATGTGCACCTCCGCGACCGGCAGCGCGACGCCCGCGAGCGCGTCGCGCAGCACGACCGATGTGTGCGTGAGCCCGCCGGGATTGATGACGATGCCGGCGCAGTCCTCACGGGCGGCGTGGATCGCGTCGATCAGCACGCCCTCGTGGTTGCTCTGCACGGCCCGCACCTCGAAGCCCCGCGCGAGCGCAGCATCCGTCGTGATCCTCTCGACGTCCTGGAGCGTCGCGGTGCCATAGATCTCAGGCTCGCGCGTACCGAGCAGGTTGAGGTTCGGTCCGTTCACGAGCAGCAGGCGGCGGGGCGTCGTCACACCTGAGATCGTCACACCCCGAACCTAGCGGATGCCCTCGGCGCACCGTCGCGGCGGGTCTCACCCGGCGACCTCCTGGTACGCGGCGAACAGCAGCGACTCATCCGGCGCCTGCAGTACGGTGGGCCGGGCGATGTCATCGAGCACGATGAAGCGCAGCATTCCACCCCTGCTCTTCTTGTCGCGCTGCATGCTCGCCAGCAGCTGCGGCCACGCTCCCCCGCGGTAGGTGGTGGGCAGGCCGAGCAGCCCGAGAACGTCGCGGTGACGCTGCGCTGCGGCATCCGGCAGCCGCCCCGCCAGCCGAGACAGCTCGGCGGCGTACATCATGCCCACCGAGATGGCGGCGCCGTGGCGCCAGCGGTAGCGCTCGGCGTGCTCGATCGCGTGACCCAGCGTGTGCCCGTAGTTGAGCACTTCGCGAAGGCCGCCCTCCCGGAAGTCCTCTCCCACGACGTGCGCCTTCATCGAGATCGCGAGTTCGATGCACCGCCGGAAGGCCTCGCTCGTGGGATCGACTGCGGCCGCAGGATCCGCCTCGATCAGATCGAGGATCTCCGGGTGCCAGATCAAGCCGGCCTTCACGACCTCTGCGAACCCGGCCACCGATTCGTTCGGCGACAGCGTCGCCAGCAGATCGAGGTCGCAGACGACCGCGGTGGGCGCCCAGAACGCGCCGACGAGGTTCTTTCCCTCCGCCGTGTTGATCCCGGTCTTGCCGCCGACGGCCGCGTCGACCATGCCCAGCACGGTGGTCGGCACCTGCACCACCTGCACACCGCGCAGCCACGTCGCCGCGACGAAGCCGGCCAGGTCGGTCACCGCTCCCCCGCCGAAGCCGACGACTGCGTCGGTGCGGGTGAAGTCCGCCTGGCCCATGACCTGCCAGCAGAATGCGGCGACCTCAACCCGCTTGCCCGCCTCGGCATCGGGGATCTCGGCGAGCAGTACGTCGCGTGTGGCGTCGGCCATGAGCCGCTCGCGCAGCTGCGCCGCGGCCGCACCGAGTGTCGGCGGGTGCACGATCAGAACCTTGCGCACCGTCGGCGCGAGGGCCTCGCCGACCCGATCCAGGATGCCGCGCCCCACGACGATGTCGTAGCCGGCGTCGCCGGTCACCGAGATGGTCGTCGACGTACTCATGCGTGCTCCTCGGCGGTCTGGGTCTGCTGCGCCCACGCGACGATCTCGTCGACGACCGCCCCGAGGGGTCCGGAGGACGTGTCGAAAGTGACGTCGGCGACCTCGTCGTAGAGGTCTCGCCGCTCGGCGTAGATGCGTTCCCAGCGGGCGACCGGGTCGCCGTCCGCCAGAAGCGGCCGGTCGCCGCCGTGCAAGCGCGCGGCGACGATGTGCGCAGAGACCGTCAGGAACACCACCCGGTGCGCGGCGAGATCGGCGCGGGTCGCGGCATCCAGGATCGCTCCCCCGCCCAACGCCACCACCCCGCCTTTTTCGAGGGCCGCCGAAACGGCTTCGCGCTCGAGCGCTCGGAAGTGCGCCTCGCCGTGGCGTTCGAACAGCGCCGGGATCGCGCCGTGATCACGGGTGATCAGCTTGTCGGTGTCGGCGAACGGCACCCCGAGCGCACGCGCGACACGACGGCCGATGCTCGTCTTGCCCGCACCCATCGGTCCGATCAGGACGATCGCGCTGCCGGGCGAGTCCCTGGAGGGCGCGCTTCTAGAGAGCGAGGTCATGTTCGATCAGGCCCGGGTCGCTTGCGTTCGTCGTACGCAGCGTCTCGGGGATCGCGGCGAGGTAGCTCTCGAGATTGCGCCGCGTCTCGGCGACGCTGTCGCCGCCGAACTTCTCCAGCGTGACCTCGGCCAGCACGACCGCGACCATCGCCTCGGCCACCACGCCGGCGGCAGGGACGGCGCACACGTCGGAGCGCTGGTGATGCGCGGACGCGGTCTCACCGGTCGCGACGTCGATCGTTCGCAGCGAATGCGGAATCGTGGCGATCGGCTTCATTCCCGCCCGGACCCGCAGCACCGTGCCGGTCGACATGCCGCCTTCGGTGCCGCCCGCACGGTCGCTGGAGCGGGCGATACCGTCGTCGGTCGCGAACAGCTCGTCGTGTGCCGCGGAGCCGCGTCGGGTGGTCGTCAGGAACCCGTCCCCGACTTCGACGCCCTTGATCGCCTGGATGCTCATGATCGCCTGCGCGAGTTTCGCGTCGAGGCGCCGGTCCCAGTGCACGTGGGAGCCGAGTCCCGGCGGCAGGCCGTAGGCGAGCACCTCGACGATGCCGCCGAGCGTGTCGCCCTCTTTGCGGGCGTCGTCGACCTCGGCGACCATCCGCTCGGAGGTCGCCGCGTCGAAGCAACGGAGTGGATCGGCATCCAGCGCATCGACGTCGGCGGGGGTCGGGAGCGCGGCGTCCTCGGGCACACGGACCGGCCCGATCGAGAGCGTGTGGCTGACCAGTCGGATGCCGAGCTCGGCGAGGAAGCCGCGAGCGATCGCACCGAGCGCGACACGGGCCGCCGTCTCTCGCGCGCTCGCACGCTCGAGGATCGGGCGGGCCTCGTCGAAGCCGTACTTCTGCATGCCGACCAGGTCGGCGTGGCCCGGACGCGGGCGTGTGAGAGCCGCGCCTCGACCGCGCGACATTTCGGTCAGATCGACCGGGTCGGGGCTCATGACCTCGAGCCACTTCGGCCACTCCGTGTTGCCGATGCGCAGGGCGATGGGGCTGCCGAGGCTCAGGCCGTGGCGCACACCGCCGGAGATCGTCAGTTCGTCTTCCTCGAACTTCATGCGCGAGCCGCGGCCGTAGCCGAGCTTGCGTCGGGCGAGGTCGGCTTGGATCGCGGCGCGCGACACGGGGACGCCCGCAGGCAGGCCCTCCATGATGGCGACGAGTTCGGGGCCGTGCGATTCGCCGGCCGTGAGCACGCGGAGCATTCGTCTAGTCTCCCATGACGGCCAGGCGCATCGCCGCGAGCACGGCGGCTTCTCGGGGCAGCTGCGTGTCGGGGCCGCCGCCCGTGAAGATCCGCACTTGGAGGAGCGCCTGATGCAGCAGCATCCCCAGCCCCGAGACGGCGCGCTCACCAGACCGCCCCCAGGCCTCGGCGAGGGCCGTGGGCCAATGGCCGTACACGACATCGAGCAGCAGTCCCCCGCGTGCCGCGAGCGCGTCGGCCACCTCTCCGGCGACGGGGGCATCGCCGGGAAGCGTGGCGATCGAGACGGGGACGCGGCGGTGATCGGACGTGTCGAACGGGACGGCGACCACCTCGATGTCGAGGGCGGTGCCGAGCTCAGCGAGCGGCTGCACAGCTGCCGGGCGACGCGCCACGACGTCGACCCGGCGGACTCCGAGCTCGCCGAGTGCCACGATCGCCGACATCGCCGTCGCCCCGGCGCCGATGATCCGCGCCTCATCCAGACTTTGCACGCCCTCCTCGCGCAGAGCACTGACGATGCCCCCCACATCGGTGTTGAAGCCGCGGATTCCCTCTGCGCCCAGCAGCAGGGTGTTCACTGCGCCGGTGAACTCCGCGCGCCGGTCGCGCGCGGCCGACGCCCGGAACGCGGCACCCTTGAGCGGCATGGTGAGCGAGAGCCCCCGCCACTCGGATGAGAGCCCGGCCAGCTCCGCCGCGAACCCCGCCTCCGACACCCGACGACGCCCGTAGGTCCACTCGAGCCCCAGAACCCGGTATGCGGCCGTATGCAGCTGCGGCGAGCGGCTGTGCGCGACGGGATCGCCCCACACCTCGAGGCGCGTGCCGTCGGGTGTCAGCATCCCGAGTCGGGGTGGTCGCTGCACCAGGCCTGCCACTGCGCCACGGCGCGGTTGTGGTCGGCCAGGTTCGATGTGAACACCGTTTCTCCCGTGTCGAGGTTGACCGTCACGAAGTAGAGCCAGTCGCCGTCCGCCGGGTGCATCGCCGCATCTATCGCGGTGTCGCCGGGGTTGGAGATCGGACCGATCGGCAGCCCGGTGCGCACATACGTGTTCCAGGGGTTGTCGTCGGCAAGGGCTTCGGCGGAGGAGCTCGCCGTGCCGTCGTGCATCTCGCCGTAGCCGTACTGCGCCGTCGAGTCCATCTGCAGCAGGCCGAAGGTCTCCTGGTTGCTCGGGTTCAGACGGTTCTCGATGACCCGAGAGACCTTGTAGAAGTCGTCCTCGAAGCGCGCCTCGCGCTGGATGATCGAAGCCACGGTCAGCACGCGCTGGCGGTCTTCGACGGGCACGCCGGCGCTGTCGAGCGACTGAACGGTGCGGTTCACCAGCGTGGCGATGACGTCCCTGGCGGTCACTCCCGGATCGAACGTATACGTCGCCGGGAACAGCCAGCCCTCGAGGGTGTCGGCGGTGACGCCGTAGTCGGCGGGGGTGGCCACCGCGGCCTGGAGGTCCTCGATCGGCAGTCCGATCCCCTCGGCCAGCAGCGGCAGCGACTGCGCCACCGTCAGGCCTTCGCGCAGCTGCGCGCCGTTCTCGATCTTGCTGGCCGGGTCCAGCAGCGCCGCCAGCGCGGCTTCGGAGGTCATCTGCTTCTGCATCTTGAAGACGCCGGGCACGAACGGCGGGTTCTGCCCCGTGTCGATCAGATAGTCGTAGAACGCCTCCGGCGTCTTGGTGACCCCGGCCTCGAACAGGCTCCGCGAGATGGGTGCCCCGGTGTCACCCGACGCGACGGTCACGAAGGCTTCGCCGTTGGCCAGGCCCGCCTCATAGTCCTTGGGCTCTTCCCAGCCCATGACCTCGCGGATCTGGTCCTCGTAGGCGTTCCAGACGTATAGGGCACCCCCGGCGATCCCGCCGAGGATCACCAGGACGACGCCGAGTGCGATCCAGCCGCCGATGCGGCGCCTGCGCTTGTTCTTGGGCGGAGGCACCTGCCCGAGGCTATCGGTCGTGTGCTCGCCGGCGAACAGATCCTCCAGGGTCGCGGTCGCGACCGGCCTGACGGTCACGGCACCCGCGGAATCATCGCCGGCGCCGCGGCTGTAGGCGGGTGAACCCGTGGCGACGCTGCCGCCGAGGAACGGCCACTCCTCCGCGTTGCTGATTGCGGCGGACGACACGGGTATCGGTGCGGCTGCCACCGGAGTGGCCGGCGGCGCGGGCGATGTCGCCGCTTCTGCGGGCTTAGCGGATGCGGCTTGGCGGGCAGCGGCTTCGCGGGCCTCGCGTCGCGACAGCGGAGCGGCTGACTGCGCCGGAGTGGGCGGAGGCGGCACCGGGTCCGCGGTGCCGCGCGCTGCATCCTCGCCGGCCGAGCGGCGCTTGCGCGGGTCGGGGAGCTTGCCGAACAGATCCGCGAACGGATCGTCGAACGGCGACGGGACATCGGGCATGTCAGGCGGGCTCCTGGGCCGGGGGGACGGGTGATCCGGCAGGCCGTCCGGTGCTCTTCTCGACATCGAGTGCGTGCTGGAGCAGAACCACGGCCGCGACCTGGTCAACAATGCTACGAGATGAACGCTGGGATCTGCCCGAATCGCGCAGTGCCGCGTGGGCGGACACCGTGCTGAGCCGCTCGTCGACGAGGCGGACAGGCAGAGCGGATGCCGCTGCCAGCGCCGCCGCGAAGTCGCGCGCGTCGGTGGTCGAGGCCGTGTCCTCGCCGCGCAGGTTCAGTGGCAGGCCGACCATGAGTTCGACCGCGCCGTGCTCGGTCGCGAGCGTGACGAGGCGATCGATCGAGTCGTCATCGCGTGCGACGGTCTCCACCGGCGTGGCGAGCATCCCGTCGGGATCGCACCGGGCCACCCCGACGCGCGCCTTCCCGACATCGATACCGAGGCGCACGCCCCGACGGAACCCGCTCACAGTGCGCCGAGCGCATCCTTCACGGCGCTCAGCGCGGCGGGCAGCGCGGCGGCATCTGTTCCGCCGCCCTGCGCGACGTCGTCGCGTCCGCCGCCGCCGCCGCCGAGTGTCGTGGCTGCGACCTTGGCGAGGGCTCCGGCACGCGCACCGGCCGCGCGTGCAGCGTCGTTCGTGGCGACGATCACGACGGGACGCCCGCCCACCTCTGCCCCGATCGCGACGACGCCGGCGTCGGAGCCGAGGCGATCGCGCACACCGAGCGCCAGGGATCGCACGTCGTCTGCCGACGCGGCAGAGCCGACCGACTCGGCCACCACGCGGTGCCGACCCACGGTGACCGCGTTCCCCGCCAGCGCGGGGATCCGATCGGTGAGAGCACGCGACTCGAAGGCGGCGATCCTCTTCTCGGCGGCCTTGAGGCTTGCCGTGAGCTCGGCGATGCGCGCGGGAAGCTGGTCGCGCGGGGTTTTCAGCGCTGACGTGAGCTGCGAGACGATCGCGCGCTCGGCGGCGAGTTCGCGGAACGCGTCCCGCCCGACGAGCGCCTCGACGCGGCGGTTGGACGCGCCGACCGATGACTCGCCGATCAGGTTGACGAGGCCGATCTCGGCAGTGGAGGACACGTGCGTGCCCGCGCAGAGCTCGCGGGACCAGGGGCCGCCGATGTCGACCATGCGCACGGTGTCGCCGTACTTCTCGCCGAACAGGGCCATCGCCCCGAGCGACTTGGCCTCGTCCAGCGACATTATGCGGGTTGTCACTTCGAGGTTCTCGCGCACCGCGTTGTTCGCGATCTCCTCGATCTCGGTGCGCGTCTGCGGCGAAAGCGCCTGACCCCACGTGAAGTCGAGGCGCATGTAGCCGGCACGGTTCAGCGAGCCGGCCTGCGTGGCGCTCTTGCCGAGCGTGTCGCGCAGCGCCGCATGGATCAGGTGGGTGGCGGAGTGCGCCTGCCGGGCCGCACGCCGGTTGTCGGCATCCACGACCGAGGTCGCCTGCTGGCCGACACCGACCTCGCCCGATGTCACTTCGACGGTGTGGCTGATCAGGCCGCCGACCGGCTTCTGCACATCGAGGACTTCCAGTTCGTAGCCCGGACCGATGATGAGTCCCTTGTCGGCGACCTGGCCGCCGGACTCGGCGTACAGCGCTGTGTCGGCGAGGATGACCTCGGCGATCTGACCCGTCGTGGCACGGTCCACCGAAACGCCCTCCACCAGCAGTCCGAGGATGTGCGATTCGGTCTCGAGGTCGGTGTACCCGGTGAAGACCGTCTCGCCGTGCGCGCGGAACTCGCGGTAGACGCTGGTGTCGGCCAGCTGCCGCTTGCGAGACCGCGCGTCGGCCTTCGCACGAGTCCGCTGCTCGAGCATGAGCGCGTCGAACGCGGGGCGGTCGACCGTGAGCCCTGCTTCTTCGGCGATCTCGAGGGTGAGATCGATCGGGAACCCGTACGTGTCGTGCAGCAGAAACGCCTCGGAACCTGCGATCGTCGTGCCGCCCGCCCGCTTGGTCTGCGAAACCGAGAGGTCCAGCGTCGTCGTGCCCGCCGCAAGGGTGCGCAGGAACGTCTCCTCCTCGGCGAACGCGTACGCGGACAGTCGAGGGTAGTCGGTCGCCAGCTCGGGGTAGACGGCCTTCATCGCATCGCGAGAGGCGGCGAACAGCTCGGGAAAGGTCGGGCCGTCCACGCCGAGCAGACGCATCGAACGGATGCCGCGGCGCATGAGCCGACGCAGGATGTAGCCCCGGCCCTCGTTCGACGGCGTGACGCCGTCCGAGAGGAGCATGAGCGAGGAGCGGACGTGGTCCGCGATGATGCGCATGCGGACGTCGTCACCGTGGTCTGCGCCGTAGCGCCGCCCGCTCAGCTGTGCGGCGAGGTCCAGGACCGGGCGCACCTGGTCGGTCTCGTACATGTTCTGCACGCCCTGCTTGATGAACGCGATGCGCTCCAGCCCCATCCCGGTGTCGATGTTCTTCTGGGGCAGTTCGCCGACGATGCGGAAGTCGTACTTCGACGTGACCTCGTCGATCGCATACTGCATGAAGACGAGGTTCCAGATCTCGACGTAACGGTCGTCGTCGGTGACCGGCCCTCCGTCGACGCCGTACTCGGGACCCTGGTCGAAGAAGATCTCCGAGCAGGGACCGGCGGGGCCGGGAAGACCCGTGCTCCAGTAGTTCGTGTCCTTGCCGAGGCGCTGGATGCGGTCTTCGGGCAGGCCTGCGATCCGCCGCCACAGGTCGAATGCCTCGTCGTCGTCCTTGTAGACGGTCACCCAGAGATCCTTGGGATCGAACCCCAGTCCCCCGTCGGCTTCCGAGGTCGTCAGCAGCTCCCACGCGTACGTGATCGCGCCCTCTTTGAAATAGTCGCCGAACGACCAGTTTCCGAGCATCTGGAAGAACGTGCCGTGGCGCGGCGTCTTGCCGACCTCTTCGATGTCGTTCGTGCGGATGCACTTCTGAACATCGGCCGCCCGCCGGTACGGAGCCGGAACGTCACCGCTCAGGTACGGGATGAACGGCACCATCCCCGCGACTGTGAACAGCAGCGCGGGGTCGTCGGTGACCAGGGATGCCGAGGGGACGATGGTGTGGTCGTGCTTCTCGAAATAGCGCAGGAATCGGTCGGCCAGCTCGGCGGTCTGCATGGGAGTCCTCGGAGAAGGGCGGTGTCCGACTCGGGACACCGCCTGACGGGTGGGTCAGTCGGTGAGCTTCTGGGCGGAGGTCCTCGCCGAGTCGATAACCGCGGCAGAGGCGTCTGCGGCGGAATCGATCGCGCCGGATGCCGTCTGCTTGGCGGCAGCGACCACATCGGCGCCCGCGGCCCTGGCCGAGTCGACCAGTCCCGACATGCGGGCCTCCTGCCCGCGATACGCCTCGCCCATCCGGTCGGTGAACTCCGTGATGCGCGCGTCGACGTCGGCGAGCACCTCGTGGCCGCGGGGGTCGTTGTTCATGACATGCGCGGCGATGAAACCGCCGATCACACCGAGCAGGAACCACAGGAGGCTTCTCATGTCACCACTTCCTCGGCCGCGGAGCGCGGCATCCCCTCATCGTAGTCGCGAACGCGAAAGGGCACCGGGTGGCCCCGGCGCCCTTTCGCGTCGTGATGACGACGACCTGTACTCATCGGGACGCGGCGCTTCGCGCAGCGTCCCGGCGCGGCGCTAGCGCGCCG
>NZ_WOYP01000067.1:52606-103820 GCF_011620715.1 Microbacterium sp.
GGGACGCGGCGCTTCGCGCAGCGTCCCGGCGCGGCGCTAGCGCGCCGCGTAGTACTCGACCACGAGCTGGACGTCACCGGTCACGGGGACCTCGGCGCGCTTCGGACGACGCAGCAGCGTCGCGTGCAGCTTGTCGAGCTCGACCTCGAGGTAGCCCGGAACCGGAGGCAGAACGTCGGCGTGACCGCCCGCCGCTGCCACCTGGAAGGGCTCGGTGCCCTCGCTCTTGGCCTTGACGTGGATGAGCTGACCCGGCTTCACGCGGAACGACGGGCGGTCGACGGTCTGGCCGTCGACGAGGATGTGGCGGTGCACGACGAGCTGGCGGGCCTGCGCGGTGGTGCGGGCGAAGCCGGCGCGCAGCACGAGCGCGTCCAGACGCATCTCGAGGAGCTCGACCAGGTTCTCACCGGTCAGTCCCTGGGTGCGGCGAGCCTCGTTGAACGTGTTGCGCATCTGCTTCTCACGGATGCCGTACTGCTCGCGCAGACGCTGCTTCTCACGGAGGCGGACGGCGTAGTCGCTGTCCTGCTTGCGCTTGGTGCGGCCGTGCTCGCCCGGAGCGTACGGACGCTTCTCGAGGTACTTGGCGGCCTTCGGCGTCAGCGGGATGCCGAGCGCTCGGGAGAGGCGGACCTTGCGGCGGTCCTGGGACTTCGTGGGCACGGATGTGTCCTTCCAAAACAACATGGCCGCGTCTTTCGCGGACTCATGGACGTATCTCCCGACCTGCCCTGACGGAGCGCACGTCGGGGCGCACCGAAGGTGTTGTGGGGGAAGGAGATACCCGAAAACTGCGTTTCGAGCCGGTCCAGCTTAGCAGATCGGCGCCCAGCGCCTGGTCAGGCGCCGGAACCGAGGATGCGGCGGATCTTGTCGAGGCGGCCCTGCACATCGCGTTCCTGCCCGTGGCTGGTCGGTTCGTAGTACCGCTTCGATGTCAGTTCGTCTGGCAGATACTGCTGGGCTACGACGCCGACATCGGAGTCGTGCGGGTACCGGTAGTCCTTGCCGTGGCCGAGCCGCTTCGCGCCCGGGTAGTGCGCGTCGCGCAGGTGGGGCGGGACGCGGCCGAAGCCGCCGGCGCGCACGTCCGCGATCGCCTTGTCGATCGCCAGGTATGCGGCGTTCGACTTCGCGGTGGTCGCGAGATAGGCGGTCGCCTCGGCGAGCGGGATGCGGCCCTCCGGCATCCCGATGAAGGCAACAGCGTCGGCGGCGGCGACCGCGATAACGAGGGCTTGCGGATCGGCGAGTCCGATGTCTTCGGATGCCGAGATCACGAGGCGCCGCGCGATGAACCGGGGGTCCTCTCCCGCCTCGACCATGCGCGCAAGATAGTGCATCGCCGCGTCCACATCGGATCCGCGGATCGACTTGATGAATGCGCTGATCACGTCGTAGTGCTCGTCGCCCTGGCGGTCGTAGCGCAGCAGCGCGCGATCCACGGCACTGGCCACATGGTCGGCGGTGATCTCCGATAGGGCCGGATCCGACGCCTCGTGGGTGTCGTCGTCCTCGACCGGCTCGGCGAGGGATGCCGCGGCCTCCAGCGCGGTCAGGGCTCGTCGCGCGTCGCCGGAGGCCAGTCGCACCAGGGCGTCGCGCGCCTCGGGCAGGAGTGTCACACCACCGCCCAGTCCGCGAGGGTCGGCGATCGCGCGGTCCAGCAGCATGCCGAGATCCTCGTCGGTCAGCGGCCGCAGGGTGAGCAGCAGCGACCGCGAGAGCAGCGGCGAGATCACCGAGAACGACGGGTTCTCGGTCGTGGCGGCGATCAGCACGACCCAGCCGTTCTCGACTCCGGGCAGGAGCGTGTCCTGCTGCGCCTTCGTGAAGCGGTGGATCTCGTCGAGGAAGAGGATCGTCGACTGGCCGTAGAGGTCACGCTGAGTCAACGCCTCCTGCAGGACCTCCCGCACGTCCTTCACGCCCGCCGTCACCGCCGACAGCTCGACGAAGCGGCGACCGGACGAGCGGGCGATCGCCTGCGCGAGCGTCGTCTTGCCGGTGCCGGGGGGTCCCCACAGGATCACCGATGCCGCCGCCCCCGTCGAGATGTCGGGCCGGGCCAGCAGCACGAGAGGTGAGCCGGGCCGCAGCAGGTGCGCCTGGCCGGCGACCTCGTCCAGCGACGTCGGTCGCATGCGCACGGCGAGGGGGGTCTGCCCCTGGAAGAGCGCGGCGGAGGTCACGCACCCAGGCTAACGGCCGCATCCGACCCTCGGTGCGGCGCGGGTTTGGCCCCCGTCTCGGCGGCCCGTATGATCAACCCGCCCGGGTTGCCCGGCGAGCAAGGGAGGTCCCGTGGCGACCGGTGGAAAGCAGCGTGACACGCGTGCGGAGCGAGAGCGCGTGCGGGTCTATCAGGCCCGCCGGGCGCTTCACGTTGAGCAGTCACGGCGCCGCACGCGCGACAATCTGATCGCCGGCATCGGTGGCGGACTGCTGATCCTCGCGGTCATCGGAGGCCAGGTGGCGTACTTCATGGCCGGGCCCGGCGCCCCGGTCCCGACCCCCTCGGCGACACCGTCCGCGACGCCCACCCTCTGACCCGCCGACGGCGTCCTCTGCGCCCTCGGTGAGAGCTTCCGCCCGTACTAGGCTTGGGAGCCGTCCATCCCCCACAGGCGGCGAGAGCCGCGATGAGGTGCATCCCGTGACTGCCGCAGCAGAGTCCACTCCCGAATCCGCCACCGAACCCGCTCCTGAGACCGAACCGTGGGGACGCGTCGACGACGACGGCACCGTCTCGGTGCGCGAGGCCGACGGATGGCGCGTGGTCGGCCAGTATCCCGACGGTTCGGCTGAGGAGGCGCTCGCGTACTACCGCCGCAAGTTCTCCGATCTGGCCAGCGAGGTCGCGCTCCTCGAGGTGCGCCATCGTCACGGTGGCGCATCGACGGCAGACCTTCGCGCTGCCGCGAAGGCGCTGCACGCCAAGCTCCAGGACGCGGCCGCGGTCGGCAACCTCGCCGCGCTCGATGCCCGCGTGCTCTCGCTGACCGGAGCGCTCACGGAGGCAACCGCCACTGAGGCCGCCGCACAGCGTCTGGCAGTCGAGGACGCTGTGCGCGCGCGCACCGAGCTCGTCGAGAAGGCCGAAGCGCTCGCCGCCCGCGACCCGCACAGTGTGCAGTGGAAGCAGGCATCCGCCGATCTCGCATCGCTGTTCGACCAGTGGCAGGCGCAGCAGCAGAACGGACCTCGTCTGCCGAAGTCGACCGGTCAGCAGCTGTGGAAGCGCTTCCGCGATGCGCGGGCGACCGTCGACAAGCACCGTCGCGAGTTCTACGCCGAGCAGGACGAGGCGCACAAGACCGTTCGCGACCAGAAGGTGCGTCTCGTCGAGAAGGCCGAGGCGCTGGCGCCGAAGGGCGAGGACGGCATCGCGACCTACCGCGAACTGCTCGACCAGTGGAAGACCGCCGGCCGCGCCGGCAAGAAGGCCGACGACGCACTCTGGGCCCGGTTCAAGGCCGCTGGTGATGCCCTCTACGGCGCCCGCGGGGAACGCGAGGCAGCGGACGCCGAGGCATCGCGCGAGAAGTTGCACGCCAAACGCGCCCTCCTCGACCAAGCCCGCGTGATCGCCGACGAGCCGGATCTGGTCAAGGCCCGCAGCGCACTGACGGAGATCCAGCGTCAGTGGGACGACATCGGGCGGGTCTTCCCGCAAGACAAGGAGCGCGCGCTAGAGGACGACCTGCGCCGGATCGAGACGGCCCTTCGCGGTCGCGAAGAGACGGACTGGAAGCGCAACAACCCCGAGACCAAGGCGCGCGCGGACGAGATGACGCGTCAGCTGACCGAGGCGATTCAGAAGCTCGAGGATGAGCTGAGCAAGGCGAACAAGTCGGGCGATGAGGCGGCGATCGCCAAAGCGACCGAGGCGCTGGATGCGCGACGCGCCTGGCTCACCGCCCTCGGCGGCTAGGCCGCGGCTGGTCCCCGCGCCACCCTCCCGTCGCGGCGGGCGGCTTGTCCACAGACTCGCCGGGCGCGGTCCTGGGAGGACCACCCGTCGGGCACAGTGGCTCTCATGCCTTCACCGTTCCTGTACTTCGCGAATGATCGACTTTCGCCTGCCGAGCTGTCCGCCGCGCGCCTGGACGGGCACCTCGTGGAACTCGGTGAGGCCTACATCCCCGCCGACGCCGTTGAGACCCGCGCGCTGCGCGCCGGCTCGCTGAGCGGACTGCTGGGCGACAGCCTGGCGGCCACTCACCTCAGTGCGGCGTGGATTCATGGTGCGCTGCACGAGCCGCCCGCCCGTCACACCGTGCAGCGCGCTGTCGCGCGTCGTCTGCACCACGTGATCGGCCGCCGCCTGCAATACCGGGATCTCCGCGTGGATCCCGATGACCTGACGACGATCGGCGGGGTCCTGGTGACCCTTCCCGAGCGCACACTCGCCGACCTCTCGCGGGTGCCCGACGCCGAGTATGCTGCGGCGGGGAGGATGCTGGCGGATGCCCTCCCTGGGCTGGCGGCGCGCTCCATCCTCTGGCTCGAGTCCCACGGCGCCCTCCCCCACAAGCGGTCAGCTCTGGCATTCCTGCGCGAACTCGCCGAGCGCGAAAGCGCAGGCGCGGGTCAGGACGACGTGACGCGGTAGACGTCGTACACGGCGTCGATGCGCCTCACGGCGTTGAGCACGCGCTCGAGGTGGACGATGTCGCCCATCTCGAAGACGAAGCGGCTCAGTGCGAGCCGGTCGTTGGTCGTCGAGACCGTGGCTGAGAGGATGTTCACGTGGTGCTCGCTCAGCACGCGCGTGACATCGCTCAGCAGCCCGGAGCGATCCAGCGCCTCGATCTGGATCTGCACGAGGAAGATGCTCTTGGCCGTGGGCGCCCATTCGACCTCGATGAGCCGCTCGGCGTCGTTCATGAGCGATTGCACGTTCGTGCAGTCGGTGCGGTGCACTGATACGCCGCTGCCGCGGGTGACGAAGCCCAAGACCTCGTCGCCGGGGACCGGCGTGCAGCACTTGGCGAGCTTCACGAGGATGTCGGGCGATCCGCGCACGAGCACGCCGGAGTCGCCGCCGCGCGGCTGACGGGAACGCCCCACATGCGGAATGTCGATGGGTCCGGTCGAGGTGTCGTTCGCGCTGACGGCAGCGGTGACCTTTTCGATGACCGATTGCGTCGAGACGTGCCCCTCGCCGACGGCGGCGTACAGCGCGGTTACGTCCTCATAATTGAGCGCGCGAGCCACCTCGCCGAACGAGTCCTGGCTCATCAGGCGCTGCAGCGGCAGGTTCTGGCGGCGCATCCCGCGCGCGATCGCCTCCTTGCCCTGCTCGATGGCCTCTTCGCGGCGCTCCTTGGTGAACCAGCCGCGGATCTTGCTGCGGGCTCGGGTGCTCTTGACGAAGGTCAGCCAGTCCTGACTGGGCCCGGCATCCGGATTCTTCGAGGTGAAGACCTCGACCACGTCACCGCTCTGCAGTTCTGATTCGAGGGGCACGAGGCGGCCGTTGACCTTGGCGCCCATCGTGCGGTGGCCAACCTCGGTATGCACGGCGTACGCGAAATCGACCGGGGTCGCGCCGGCGGGAAGGCCGATCACGCGGCCCTTCGGGGTGAAGACATAGACCTCTTTGGCGCCGATCTCGAAGCGCAGGGAGTCCAGGAACTCGCCCGGATCGGCCGTCTCGGCCTGCCAGTCCGAGATGCGTGCCAGCCACGCCATGTCGGTGTCGACCGACTTCGCGTCGGGCTTGCCGCCGGTCAGGCGCTCCTTGTACTTCCAGTGCGCAGCCACCCCGTATTCGGCCTGCTGGTGCATCTCGTTCGTGCGGATCTGGATCTCCACCGTCCGGCCGCCGGGCCCGATGACGGTCGTGTGCAGCGACTGGTACAGGTTGAACTTGGGGGTCGCGATGTAGTCCTTGAAACGGCCCGGCAGCGGCGTCCAGCGCGCGTGGATCGCGCCGAGGACGGCGTAGCAGTCGCGGACGCTCCCGACGAGGACGCGGATGCCGATGAGGTCGTAGATGTCGTCGAACTCGCGGCCGCGAACGACCATCTTCTGGTAGACCGAATAGAGCTGTTTCGGACGGCCCATGACGCGCCCGCGAATGCGCAGTTCCCGCAGGTCGGTTTCGACCGCGTCGATGACGCTCTGGACGTACTGCTCGCGCTGCGGCGTGCGCTGCAGGACGAGGCTCTCGATCTCGGCGTAGAGCTTCGGATGCAGCACCGCGAACGAGAGGTCCTCGAGTTCGGACTTGATCGTCTGGATGCCGAGCCGATGCGCGAGCGGCGCGTAGATCTCGAGGGTCTCGGTGGCCTTCTTCTGCGCCTTCTCGGGCGGCACGAAGCCCCAGGTGCGAGCGTTGTGCAGACGGTCGGCGAGCTTGATGAGCAGCACGCGGATATCGCGCGACATCGCGACGATCATCTTGCGCACCGTCTCGGCCTGCGCGCTCTCACCGTACTTGACCTTGTCGAGTTTGGTGACGCCGTCCACCAGCATCGCGACCTCGTCGCCGAATTCGGCGTTCAGCGTTTCAAGGGCGTACCCGGTGTCTTCCACCGTGTCGTGCAGGAGCGCTGCGGCTATCGCCTTCGGGCCGAGGCCGAGGTCCGCGAGGATCTGAGCCACGGCGAGCGGGTGCGTGATGTACGGTTCACCGCTCTGCCTGGTCTGGCCTTGGTGTGCCTCGTCCGCGACCGTATAGGCGCGCTCGATGATCGACAGGTCACCTTTGGGGTGGTGGGTGCGCACCGTCCGAAGCAGCTGTTCGACATCATCGCGTCGTGCGGACCGCGAGAATATGCGTGGGACGAGCCGGCGCAGCGACGATGCTTGGGCGGGCGGCGACTGGGCGGGAGGAACGGTCTCGGCCATCCGATACTCCCCTCCGCTGGACCTCAATCCTACGCCCGCGGCGGTCAGCCCCCGCTGCAGGGAGAACCGGTGCTCAGACCGGCGCTCCGGCCCGCTCGCGTGCGCTCAGAGCCCGAGCATCGCGGGCCTTGACGTCTGCCTCGTTCTCGCGGAAGAGCGAGTACAGCGGAGCTGCGACGAACAGCGTGGAGTAGGCCGCGACGATCGTGCCGACGAAGATCGCCAGTGAGATGTCGGTCAATGTCTGCGCACCGAGCCAGAGCGCTCCGATGAAGAGAATCGCCCCGGTGGGGAGGATCGCCACGACCGTGGTGTTGATCGACCGGATCAGGGTCTGGTTCACGGCGAGGTTCACCGATTCGCCGAACGTGCGCCCCGAGATCTCACCGTCCTCGGTCGTGTTCTCCCGGATCTTGTCGAACACGACGGTCGTGTCGTACAGCGCATACGACAGGATCGTGAGAAATCCGATGACCGCCGCGGGCGAGATCTCGAAGCCCCAGAGAGCGTAGACGCCGACCGTGATGACCAGCACGTCGAGCAGTCCGATGATCGAGGTGACAGACATCTTCCAGGTGCGGAAGTAGAGGGCAAGAATCAGGAAGGTCAGGGCGAGGAAGATCGCCAGACCCCAGAGCGACTGGCGGGTCACGTCGGCGCCCCAGCTCGGTCCGATGAACGAAGAGGTGACCTCGCTGACCGGCACGGCGTAGGCCTCGGCGAGCGCGTCGGTGACCTGCTGCGTCTCGACGGGGGTGAGCTGATCGGTCTGCACCCGCACGGTGGCGTCGCCGACGGTGGTGACCTTGGTGGTCGCGTCCGGGACGACGGTGTGCACCGCGTCGGTTGCGAGCTGCTGATCGGGCGACGAGACCCCCGACACGGTGAACTGCGAGCCGCCGGTGAACTCGATGGAGAACTGGATGGGGCGAAACAGCGGCACCAGGGCGGACCCGATCACGAGGATCGACGCGATGATGAACCACAGGCGGCGTCGACCCACGAAGGGGAACGAGGTCTTGCCGGTGTAGAGATCGTTGCCGAGCTGGCTCATCGAGCGCATCAGAGCTCTGCCCCCTTGTCGGTCTTCGACGGTTTGCCGGTGTCGGGCACCTTCGTCAGCTCGGCCTGCTTCCGCTCGGCGATCGTCTGACGGCGCTCCGCTTCGCCCCGCGAACGAGACGCGCGGCGATCTGCCTGGGTCTTCGTGCTCTGGGCCACCGGGGCACGGAACCGGGCGCGCCCGCGGTAGACGGCGCCGAGCGCGGCGGGATCCATTCCGGAGAGCGGATGCCCCGACCCGAAGAACTTGGTGCGGGCAAGCAACTGCATGACCGGGTGGGTGAACAGGATGAAGATCATGACGTCGATCACCGTGGTGAGTCCCAGTGTGAATGCGAAGCCCTTCACCGTGGCGTCGGCCAGGATGTACAGCACGACGGCGGCGAGGATGTTGATCGACTTGGAGATGTAGATCGTCCGCTTCGCGCGTCCCCAGCCGTCCTCGACGGCGCCGGTGATCGACTTGCCGTCGCGCAGCTCGTCTCGGATGCGCTCGAAATAGACGATGAAGGAGTCGGCTGTGAATCCGATCGAGACGATCAGGCCGGCCACTCCGGCCAGTGACAGGCGGAAGCCCAAGCGCCACGCCAGGATGGAGATCGTGATGTACGTCAGCACACCCATGACCGCGAGCGAGGCGATGATCACGAGTCCGAGCGCGCGGTAGACGATGAGCACGTAGATCGCGACCAGAGCCAGGCCGATCAGACCCGCAATGAGGCCGATCATGAGCTGCTGGGAGCCGAGTGTGGCCGAGATGGTGTCGGAGCTGACGACCTCGAAGCTGAGCGGCAGCGCGCCGTACTTCAGCTGATCCGCGAGCACCTTGGCGCTGTCCTGCGTGAAGCTGCCCGTGATGCTGGGGTCGCCGCCGAGGATGACCGCGTTCATCGACGGTGCGGAGAGCACATAGCCGTCCAGGACGAAGGCGAACTGGTTCAGCGGCGGGTTGGCGCCGTACAGGCGCTGGCTGATCTCGCCGAACGTCTTGGTGCCGGCGTCGTCGAACTTGAGGTTGACCGCCCACTGGCCATTCGTCTGCTGCAGGCCGAACGTCGCGTCGCTGATCGAGGATCCGTCGAGCTCGACCGGCCCGAGGATGTATTTCACCGTGCCGTCCGGGTCGCACGTGATGAGCGGCTCGTCCTTGGGCGCGTTGGCCGGATCGTTGTCGGGGTTCGCGCAGTCATACGCGAGGTACTCGGCCTGCAGGGCGGGGGTGATCCACGCGAGGTCGCTGCCGTTGGTCGGCGACGTCGTCGGGGTGGCCTCGAGCGAAGGGTCGGGGCTCGGATACGGCGTCTCCTTGCCGTCCTCGCCGACGAAGGTGGTCGCGGGCTGCCCGGCCACGAGCACGGCACGCAGCTGCAGCTGAGCGGATGCCTCGATGCGCTGACGGGTCTGCTCGTCTGCTTGACCAGGGATCTGAACGACGATGTTCTTGCCGCCCTCGGTGGTCACATCCGCTTCACCGACACCTGAGGCGTCGACGCGCTGGCGGATGATCGTGACGGCCTGGTTCAGCTGGTCTTCTGTCGGTGCGGTGCCGTCGGCCGTCTGCGCCTCGAGGATGATCTGCGTGCCGCCCTGGAGGTCGAGCGCGAGCTCGGGAGTCCACGAACTCGCCTTGAACACATAGACGCCGAGCGCGTTGATGCCGAACAGGACGGCGGTGATGATCAGAAGACCGGTCAGCGCACGCCAGGCATGCCGGACAGGAGTGGGGGTCGCCACGAAGGGTCAGCTTTCTGAGAGCCCCGGAGGGCGTTCGGTCAGGCCTTGGGCTTGGTGTCCGCGTCGGTGTCGGGGTCGGCGGTGTGCTCAGCCTCGACGGCGCGTGCGTGGTCGTCGCTGATCGAGCTGATCGACCCGCTCGCGACACCGGCGATGTAGCCCGCCTCGTTCGCCTCGGCCTCGATGAACTCGTCCTCGGTGACCGTTCCCTCGGTCGGGTCCACGACACGGAGGATGGCCTGGCTGTGCACCTTGATCTCGACGCCCGGCGCGATCTCGACGACAGCGGGGCGGTCGAGATTGTCGGGGTCGAAGGAGACGATCGTGCCGTACAGGCCGCCCTGCATCAGCACCTCGGCGCCGGGGACCGTTTCGCGCGCCTTCTTCTCCTGCTCGATCTTCTGCTTCTGCGTGCGTCGGCGCGAGCTCCAGAACATGAAGCCGAGCAGGACGACCAGCAGGATGATGAGGCCGTAGTTGGAGAGGAATTCCATGGAGGCGAGAGCCTTTCGAATCAGGCGTGTGCCGTGGCGGCGCTGCCTTGCAGGAGGGAGTTAGGCGAGAGCCTCCAGCGATTATAGATCATCGAATCTGAGCGCCGAGTCGACGTGTGAGGCGCCCATGTGCGCGAACGCCGACGGCATCGCGATACGGCCGCGCGGTGTGCGGCCCATGAAGCCGATGCGCACGAGGTATGGCTCGACGACGGATTCGATCGTTTCGGCCTCCTCTCCGACGGCGACCGCGAGCGTGCTGAGCCCGACCGGCCCCCCGCGGAACCGCCGTACGAGCGCATCGAGGACGGCGCGGTCGAGTCGATCGAGCCCGATCGCGTCGACATCGTACAGGTCGAGTGCGGCATCGACGGTCGTCGTGTCGCCGGCGCCCCCGCGAACGACCATGAAATCCCGCACGCGGCGCAGCAGCCGGTTGGCGATGCGCGGCGTGCCGCGCGACCGCCGGGCGATCTCGGCGCGCGAGGCGGGCGGCAGGTCGACCGAGAGCATGGCGGCCGAACGCTCGATCACCCGCTCCAGCTCATGTGGCTCGTAGTACTCGAGATGCGCGGTGAACCCGAACCGATCGCGGAGGGGGTTGGGCAGCAGCCCGGACCGCGTCGTCGCGCCCACGAGGGTGAACGGCGACAGATCGATCGGGATGCTGGTGGCACCGGCGCCCTTGCCGACCATGATGTCGATCCGGAAGTCCTCCATCGCGAGGTAGAGCATCTCTTCGGCGGAGCGTGCCATGCGGTGCACCTCGTCGATGAACAGCACCTCGCCGGGCGTGAGGCTGGACAGGAGCGCTGCCAGGTCGCCCGCGTGCTGGATCGCCGGGCCGCTCGAGAGCCGCAGCGGCCGGGCGCTCTCGTGCGCGACGATCATCGCGAGCGTGGTCTTGCCCAGGCCCGGCGGGCCGGACAGCAGGATGTGGTCGGCGGGCCGCTGCTGGATGCGGGCCGCGTCCAGCAGCAGCTGCAGTTGCCCGCGCACCTTCTGCTGGCCGACGAACTCCGCCAGGGATGCCGGCCGCAGGGCGCCTTCGATCGCGAGCTCCGCCTCGTCGACGGGCTCGTCGGCGTCGTGCACGTCATCCACCGGTGCGCTCCTTCCGCGCCGGACCGAGCGTCGCGAGCGTCAGGCGCAGGAGTGCCGGAACGGCCGCGCGCTCTGCGGGGCTCGCCTCCTCGACGGCGGATGCCACCGCCTCGCTCGCGGCGCGCTCGCTCCAGCCGAGGCCGACGAGCGCCTGCGTGACCTGCGCGGCCACGCCGGGCGCGGCATCGGCACGCGCGGCTCCGCCCGAGCGCGGCGCGACGACCCTGCCGGCGAGCTGGACCACGATGAGCTTCGCGGTCTTCGGTCCGATGCCCGACACCCTGCGAAACGGGGAATCGTCGTCGGCGGTGACCGCCTCCGCGATCTGCCCGACACTGAGGGCTGCGAGCACTCCCAGGGCCGACTTGGGACCGACGCCCGTGACGCTCAGCAGCTGCGTGAAGACGACGAGCTCGTCGTGGCTCTCGAAGCCGAACAGCGAGAGCGCGTCCTCCCGCACGATCAGGTTCGTGTGCAGATGCACGTCGTCGCCGACGTTTGTGGCGGCGGCGACATGCGGCGTGACCGCGACGGCCAGTCCGATCCCCCCCACCTCCACCACCAGCGAGTCCGTGTCGACGTGGGCGGCCCGACCGCGCAGCGAGGAGATCATGTGCTCAGCCTACGAGCCGGTTCGCAGATTTGTTCGACCGACACGCTCATCGGCGGGCGAGACGTTCAGCGTCCGCCCACGCCCGCTGCGCCGGGGTCAGCGAACCACCGGTTGCCGCCTGGGCGGCGCCGCCGCGCCACGCGTGGCACAGCGCGAGAGCGAGCGCGTCGGCGGCATCTGCGGGCTTCGGCACCTCATCCAGCCGCAGGATCCGCACGATCATCGCCTGCACCTGCCGCTTGTCGGCCGCTCCGTAGCCCGTCACGGCGGCCTTCACCTCGGTCGGGGTATGGGTCGTGGCGGGCAGGCCCCGTTCGCCGGCGATGAGCAGTGCGATGCCGCTCGCCTGCGCGGTTCCCATCACGGACTGGCGGTTGTGCTGCGAGAAGACGCGCTCCACCGCCATCACCGACGGGCCGTGCTCGTCGATCACGGCGCGGATGCCGGCCGCGATGGTCACCAGGCGGCGCTCGATCCGCTCACCCGGGTCGGAGCGGATCACGCCGACGTGCACCAGCGTGGCCGATCGGTCGCGCGCCACATCCACGACCCCGATGCCGCAGCGGGTCAGCCCGGGGTCGATGCCGAGAACACGCAGAGCTGCCACTCCCCCACGCTAAGCGGCGGAAGGGAAGGAGTCGTCAGCGGCGCGCCCTACTCGTCGGTCTCGAGCTCGGCCTGCACCTCGGCCGACAGGTCGAAGTTGCTGTAGACGTTCTGCACGTCGTCGCTGTCTTCGAGTGCGTCGATCAGCCGGAAGACCTTGCGCGCCGTGTCGGCGTCGATCTCGACCTTGAGGCTCGGGACGAACTCGACGTCGGCGGACTCGTAGTCGATGCCGGCGTCCTGCAGCGCGGTGCGGACCTTGACGAGGTCGCTCGCGTCGGTGAGCACCTCGAATCCGTCGGAATGGGGCGCGATCTCTTCGGCTCCGGCATCCAGCACCGCGAGCATGACGTCGTCCTCGCTGGTTCCCTCGCCGCCGACGACGATGACGCCCTTGCGGTGGAAGTTGTAGGCGACGCTCCCCGGGTCGCCCATGGTCCCGCCGTTGCGGGTCATCGTGGTGCGCACTTCCGCCGCCGCGCGGTTCTTGTTGTCGGTGAGGCACTCGATCAGCAGCGCGACGCCGTTGGGCCCGTAGCCCTCGTAGATGATCGTGGCGTAGTCGACGGACTCACCGGTGAGCCCCGCCCCCCGCTTTACGGCGCGGTTGATGTTGTCGATCGGGACCGACGTCTTCTTCGCCTTCTGGATGGCGTCGACCAGGGTCGGGTTGCCCGAGAGGTCGGCACCGCCCATCTTGGCTGCGACTTCGATGTTCTTGATGAGTTTGGCGAACGATTTGGCACGGCGCGAATCGATGATCGCCTTCTTGTGCTTCGTCGTCGCCCACTTGGAGTGGCCGGACATGGCTCCAGTTTACGCGGGCAGGGCGACTGTCTCGAAGCCGAAGCGCAATGAGGTCACGCCGCACCCTGCTGAGGCACGCCGGCGCGGGCGCGGGGGTCGGCCGCGCGATCAAGGGGGTGCACCCGCGAGCGTCGTCAGGCGGCGCGCACGGTGTCGAGGAAGAGCTCGTGAAAACGACGCTCCCCGGTGACCTCCGGGTGGAACGACGTGCCCAGCAGCTGGGCGTGTCGGACGGCCACGACCCGGCCGTCCGCGAGCCGCGCGAGCGGCTCCACGCCGGAGCCGACCTCTTCGACCAGCGGCGCGCGGATGAACACCGCGTGCACGGGGGGGTCGCCCAGCGCGGGAACGTCCAGGTCCGTCTCGAACGATTCCAGCTGACTGCCGAATGCGTTCCTGCGCACCACGACGTCGAGGCCGCCGAAGGTCTCCTGGCCCTGGATGCCGTCGGTGATCCGGTCGGCCAGGAGGATGAGCCCGGCGCACGTGCCGTACATCGGCATGCCCGCGGCAATCGCGTCGCGGATGGGCCGCTGCATCCCGAACGCGCGGGAGAGCTTGTCGATCACGCTCGACTCGCCGCCGGGGATCACGAGCCCCTCGACCGCCGTCAGCTCGTTCGGACGCCGGACGAGTTCCACGTCGGCGCCGAGGTCGCTCAGCACGCGGGCGTGCTCGCGAACGTCGCCCTGCAGAGCGAGCACTCCGACGTGCGGCCGCCTACCAGCCACGCTCGGAAAGGCGGTGCGGCGCGGGCAGGTCCGACACGTTGATGCCGACCATCGCTTCGCCGAGGCCCCGCGACACATCCGCGACGACCTTGGCGTCGTCGAAGAAGGTCGTCGCCTTCACGATCGCCGCGGCGCGCTGTGCGGGGTTGCCCGACTTGAAGATGCCCGACCCGACGAAGACGCCGTCCGCGCCGAGCTGCATCATCATGGCTGCGTCGGCCGGCGTGGCCACGCCTCCGGCGACGAACAGCACCACGGGAAGCGTGCCGGTCTCGGCGATCTCGGCGACCAGCTCGTAGGGCGCCTGCAGCTCTTTGGCCGCGACGTAAAGCTCATCCTTGGTCAGCGAGCGCAGGACGTTGATCTCGCCGGAGATCTTTCGGATGTGCTTGGTGGCCTCCGAGACATCGCCCGTGCCGGCCTCGCCCTTGGAGCGGATCATGGCCGCACCCTCGTTGATGCGGCGCAGAGCCTCCCCGAGGTTGGTTGCACCGCACACGAACGGGACGGCGAAGCGCCATTTGTCGATGTGGTTCATGTAGTCGGCCGGCGACAGGACCTCGGACTCGTCGATGTAGTCGACGCCCAGCTCCTGCAGCACCTGCGCCTCGACGAAGTGCCCGATGCGGGCCTTGGCCATCACGGGGATCGACACCGATGCGATGATGCTCTCGATCATGTCGGGGTCGCTCATGCGTGACACCCCGCCCTCGGCGCGGATGTCGGCGGGCACGCGCTCCAGCGCCATCACCGCGACGGCTCCGGCATCCTCCGCGATCTTGGCCTGGTCCGCGGTGACGACGTCCATGATGACGCCGCCCTTGAGCATCTCTGCGAGACCGCGCTTGACGCGGCTCGATCCATGTTGCGCGGCCGCGTTCGAGGGAGTGGTGCTGTCAGTCATAATCATCGATTCTAGTTGGGCGCGGATGCCGCTCCAGCCGTGCCTGAGGGGCCACGGGCGATCGGCTGGACCGGGTCGGATCTGGTTCAGGCGTGCCAGGCGTCGGCGACCGTGCGACGGACTTCGCCCAGCAGCTGCGGCAGCGCCTTGGTCTTCGCGATGATCGGGAAGAAGTTCGCATCGGCCGTCCACCGCGGGACGATGTGCTGATGCAGGTGGCCGTCGATCCCGGCTCCAGCGACGTGGCCCTGGTTCATGCCGATGTTGAAGCCATCGCACCGCGACACCTTCCGCAGGACGGCCATGCCGCGCTGGGTGAGGGCGCCGATCTCGGCGACCTCCTCCCCGGTCGCCTCGTCATACTGAGAGATGTGCCGGTACGGGCACACCAGCAGGTGGCCGGAGTTGTACGGGAAGAGGTTCAGCAGCACGAACGCCGTCGTGCCGCGGGCGACGATGAGCGAGTCCTCATCCGACATCTGCGGCGCCGCGCAGAACGGGCACGCGTCGCGCAACGGCTGCGGGCCGGCTGCGATATACGCCATCCGGTGAGGCGTCCACAGCCGCTGGAACTCATCAGGGATGCCGGCGAGGGTGGCGGCGTCGACGAGCCCCTCGACAGGCGCGTCAGTCACGCCAGGTCCCCTGCCGAGTTGACCAGCGCCCGCGTCGAGATCGCGTCGCGGATGCGGCGGATGGCCTCCTCGATCGGCACGCCGTTCTCCTGCGACCCGTCGCGGAAGCGGAACGATACCGTCCCGCCCGCGCGGTCCTGTTCGCCGGCGATGAGCTGGAGGGGCACCTTGTGCGTCGTGTGGGTGCGGATCTTCTTCTGCATCCGGTCGTCGCTGTGATCGACCTCTGCCCGCACGCCGTCCCGCTTCAGCCGTGCGATGACCTCGTCGAGGTAGTCGTCGTACTCCTCGGCGACCGGGATGCCGACGACCTGCACCGGCGAGAGCCACACCGGGAACGCGCCGGCGTAGTGCTCGAGCAGGATCGCGAAGAAGCGCTCGATAGAGCCCATCAGCGCGCGGTGGATCATGACGGGGCGCTTCTTCACACCGTCGCGGTCGGTGAATTCGAGGTGAAACCGCTCGGGCAGGTTGAAGTCGAGCTGCACGGTGGACAGCTGCCAGGTGCGACCGATCGCATCCTTGACCTTCAGGTCGATCTTGGGACCGTAGAACGCCGCCTCGCCTGGCACCTCAGTCAGTCTGAGTCCGCTCGCGAGGGCGACGCGGCGCAGCGCATCGGTGGCCTCCGCCCAGTGGGATTCGTCGCCGATCCACTTCGCCTTCTCGTCGTCGCGCATCGACAGCTCGAGCTCGAAGTCGCTGAGGCCGAAGTCCCGCAGCAGCGAGAGGACGAATTCGAGGACCTCGGCGACCTCACCCTCCAGCTGCTCGGGCGTGACGAACAGGTGGGCGTCGTCCTGAGTGAAGCCGCGCACTCGGGTCAGGCCGTGCAGCGCACCGGAGAGCTCGTTGCGGTAGACCGTCCCGTTCTCGGCCAGGCGCATCGGAAGGTCCCGGTAGCTGCGTGCACGCTCCCGGTAGATCAGGATGTGCATCGGGCAGTTCATCGGCTTCAGGTAGTAGTCGACGCCGGCCTTGGTGATCTCGCCGTTCTCGTCGCGCTCCTCGTCCATGTGGATCGGCGGAAACATGCCCTCCGCGTAGGTCACGAGGTGGTTGGACTCGATGAAGAGGTCCTTCTTCGTGATGTGCGGGGTATACACGTAGGTGTACCCCGCGGCGCGGTGGCGATGCAGCGCGTGCTGCTCCATCTCCTGGCGCACGATGCCGCCCCGCGGGTGCCACACCGACAGCCCCGAGCCGATCTCCTCCGGGAACGAGAACAGGTCCAGCTCCTTGCCGAGACGCCGGTGATCGCGCTTGGCGGCCTCCTCCTGACGCCGCTGGTACGCTCGCAAATCATCCTTCGACGGCCAGGCGGTGCCGTAGATGCGCTGCAGCTGCGGGTTCTTCTCGCTCCCCCGCCAGTACGCGGCGGCGATGCGAGTGAGGTCCCAGCCGTTGCCGATCATGCGCGTGTTCGGCAGATGCGGGCCGCGACAGAGGTCCTTCCAGACCACCTCGCCGTCACGGGTCACGTTGTCGTAGATCGTGAGCTCGCCGGCGCCGACCTCGACCGACGCGCCGTCGGCGGCGTCCTTACCCGAAGATGTGCCGCCCTTCAGGCCGATCAGTTCGAGCTTGAACGGCTCAGCGGCCAGTTCCGCCCGGGCCTCCTCGTCGGTGACGACGCGTCGCACGAACCGCTGGCCGTCTCGGACGATGCGCTGCATCTCCTTGCCGATTGCCTTGATGTCCTCGGGCGTGAACGGCTGCTGCACGCCGAAGTCGTAATAGAACCCGTCAGTGATCGGCGGGCCGATGCCGAGGTTGGCCTGCGGGTTGATGCGCTGCACCGCCTGGGCCAGGACATGCGCGGCGGAGTGACGCAGGATCGCGAGGCCGTCAGGGCTCTCGATCGTGACCGGCTCGACGGAATCCGTCTCGGCGACGGTCTCGGCGAGGTCTCTCAGCTCGCCGTTCACCCGCAGCGCGACGACGGATCGAGCGGGGAAGAGGGCGAATCCGTCAGCGGGGTAGGTCACGTCCGACGGAGGTGTGACGTCAGTCAAGGAACTCTCCAGAGGGTGGCTCGGATCAAAGGCTGCTCAGCTTCAGGCGCGCGCTGCGCCCCGCCCGCTCAGGCGCCGAGCGTTCGCGTGCCGGCGACGGCGACGACGGTCGCATTCGGCAGGTGGCGCAATCCCATGCACCACAGTCTAGTTCCGGGTCGACGCGCACATTCGCGCAGCGCCCATCCGATCGCCGCGCGGGTGAAGAACTCGCGGTCGTCGAGGTTTCGAGCGATCATCGCCGCGAGAAGCCCTCGATCGACGCTTTTTGCGGCCCTCGGGAGTTGCCACTCCACGAGCGCGGGGCGCACCGTGGCCCCCGACACGTTGAACCCGGAATTCCGGCGGCTTCTCTCTGTGCGCGATACTGGGATCGAACCAGTGACCTCTTCCGTGTCAGGGAAGCGCGCTACCGCTGCGCCAATCGCCCAAGTCCGCCGGCTCGCGCCGGGAGTGGAGGTGGCGACGGGATTCGAACCCGTGTAAACGGCTTTGCAGGCCGGTGCCTAGCCGCTCGGCCACGCCACCGTGTGGATTGACCCCACGTGCCGTGATTCCTCCGAAGAGGGATCCCTGCACTCGAGCGGATGACGAGACTCGAACTCGCGACCCCAACCTTGGCAAGGTTGTGCGCTACCAACTGCGCTACATCCGCGTTCCCAGAATTGCTCCAGGCGCTTGAACGACTTTAGCCGATGATCCAGGACTCGCCAAACCAGCGCGGGCATGCGCGTGTCATATGAGCGGGTTCGCTCGCGCTTCAGGCATCCGGTAACATCGTGAGTCGACCCCGCAGGGGTCTGGGGCGATTGGCGCAGTTGGTAGCGCGCTTCCTTCACACGGAAGAGGTCATCGGTTCGAGTCCGGTATCGCCCACCACGCACCGCAGTTCAGTTCCCGACATCCCAGCCGTAGCGGCGGTGCAGCGCGTCAGCGACCCGCGCGAACCGCTCCAGATCCAGCTCAGATGCTTCACGCCGCATGCCTTGCCGATGCACGCTGTACAACTGATCGATGTCCACCCACGACGGGCGACCCTGTGAGTCCCACGGACCCGCACCGATCGCAATGAAGTCCCGATCCGCTTCGTGCGACCTGCTCGTCAGCCGCACCGCGTAGACGTGTTCGTCATCCCACCGGCCGATCACCAGGACCGGACGGTCCTTCCCGCGGCCGTCGTTCTCGGTGTACGGCACCCACGTCCAGACGATCTCGCCCGCGTCGGGGTCGCCGTCGCGGTCGGGCGCGTAGCTGATGCGCAGGCCATTCGGTCGAGGCGGGTCTATCTCCACCGTCGAGGTCGAGGTCGAGGTCGAGGTCGACGGCGGGGCCGGGGTGGGTGTGGTGCGGAACAGGCGTGACAGTGCCCCGAGGAGACCCCTGCGCCGCATTGCCATGCCCTCATGCACACTCAGACCCTATCCGGACGCAGGGCAGAACGCCCCGCGTCCGAAGTCGCGGGGCGTTCTGGAATGGTGCGGGTGTCAGGCCCTCGCGTCGGCGAGGACGTAACCCTCTTCGCCGTGCATGATGGTGTCGATACCCGCGATCTCATCCTCGTTCTTGACGCGGAAGCCGATCGTCTTCTGAATCGCGAACCCGATGATCCAGGCGAGGACGAACGAGTAGATGAGGACCGCGAAGGCCGCGATCGCCTGGACGAGCAGCTGAGCGCCGCTGCCGCTGTAGATGAGGCCGGTGCCGTTGGCGAAGAAGCCCAGGTACAGGGTTCCGATCAGACCGCCGACGAGGTGGATGCCCACCACGTCGAGCGAGTCGTCGAAGCCGAGCTTGTACTTCAGTTCGATCGCCAGGGCGCAGACCGCACCGGCGACCAGACCGAGCACGATCGCCCAGATCGGCGTCAGTGAGGCGCAGGCGGGGGTGATCGCGACCAGGCCGGCGACAGCACCCGACGCGGCTCCGACGGAAGTCGGCTTGCCGTCCTTGATCTTCTCGACGATGAGCCACGCCAGCAGAGCCGCTGCCGGTGCCGCGAGCGTGTTGACGAACGCGATTGCGGCGGTGTTGTCGGCGGCGAGCTCGGAGCCGGCATTGAAGCCGAACCAGCCGAACCACAGCAGACCGGCGCCGAGGAGCACGAAGGGCGGGTTGTGCGGGACGTTCACGCCCTTCTGGAAGCCGACGCGCTTGCCGAGCACGAGTGCGAGTGCGAGGGCTGCGGCACCAGCGTTGATGTGGACGGCGGTACCACCGGCGAAGTCGATCGCACCGACTCCGAACCAGGTCTGCATGCCGTAGGTGATCCAGCCGCCGTAGGAGAAACTGCCGTCCTCGGCGAGGCCGAAGTTGAAGACCCAGCTCGCAACCGGGAAGTAGACGACGGTCGCCCAGACCGCGGCGAAGATCATCCACGCCCCGAACTTCGCGCGATCTGCGATCGCGCCGGAGACCAGCGCGACCGTGATGATCGCGAAGGTCGCCTGGAAGGCCACGAACGCGAGCGGTGGGTACGCGGCGCCCTCGGGCGTGACGAGGAGACTGGACAGGCCGAATTCGGAGGGGTCGATCGTCCAAGGGAAGTTGATCGTGCCCACGTCCGTGGTCGGGAAGGCGATCGCGTAGCCGTAGAGGACCCAGAGGACCCCGATGATGCCCATCGCGCCGAAGCTGAGCATCATCATGCTGATGACGCTCTTTGCCTTGACCAGGCCTCCATAGAAGAAGGCGAGTCCTGGGGTCATCAACAGAACGAGTGCGGCGGATATCAGGATGAATGCTGTATTGCCTTGATCCATCTCGAATGAACCTCTCTGCAGGGACGCAGGGTAAAAGCGTCGGGTGGTCTCAGTGTCGAGGGTGCGGGTTTCCTCCGACGGTCACACGGTGTTTCGCGCGTGTTACACAACCCCGACCGAGGTAAACATCAAGTTTCGGGACGCCGTGAGCAACGGCGGAATCTCGCGGATCGGCGGCGCGGCCCGCTAGTCGAGGGTAGAGGCCACGAGCCGCGAGATCGCGCGCAGGTACTTCTTGCGGTAGCCGCCGGCCAGCATCTCATCCGGGAAGACCAGATCGAGCGTCTCGCCGGTGGCGCGGATCGGCATCTGCGCGTCGTACACCCGATCGACGAAGGCCACGAACCGCAGCGCCGCGGACTGATCGGTCAGCGCCGCGACATCGCGCAGTCCGACCATCGACAGTCCGTCGATGAGCCGAATGTAGCGGGACGGATGCACGGTGGCCAGGTGTGCGACCAGGTCGGCGAACCCGTCATCGGAGACCACGCCACGCGTGCCTGCATCCGCGATCGCGGCCTCATACTCCGCGGAGCTCAGCGCCGCGGCATGGCCGTCGAGCTGTCGATGGCGGTAGTCGGTGCCGTCGATGCGGATGGTCTCGAAGCTCGCGGCCATCGCGTGGATCTCGCGGAGGAAGTCCTGTGCGGCGAACCGGCCCTCGCCCAGTGCGTTCGGCGGCGTGTTGGATGTCGCGGCCAGGCGCGTGCCCGAGGCCACGAGCTCGCCGAGCAGCCGGGTCATGACCATCGTGTCTCCGGGGTCATCGAGCTCGAACTCGTCGATGCAGAGCAGGTCGGACCCGCGGAAGAGCTCCACCGTGTTCTGGTAGCCGAGGGCGCCCACCAGCGCCGTGTACTCGATGAACGAACCGAAGTACTTCCGCCGCACGGGCATCGCGTGGTAGGTCCCCGCCAGCAGGTGCGTCTTGCCGACGCCGAACCCGCCGTCCAGGTACACGCCTGGCCTGGGCGCGGGGCCTTTCTTCGCACGCCGGAGGAACCCACCCCGTGCCTCAGGCTGACCGAGCCCCGCGAACGCCATGAGTGTGCTCTTGGCATTCTGCTGCGATGGGAAGGCCGCATCCGCGCGGTAGGACTCGAAGGTGGCGTCTTCGAACTGGGGCGGGGGAACCAGCGACGCGACCATCTCGGCACCGGAGATCTGCGGAGTGCGCTCGGTGAGTCGAACGATTCCCGTGGGGGTCGCGGAGAGTGTCATCCTGCTGATCCTGTGTCGCCTTCTTACAGAGTGAGTGCGTTCCTGGGCCCGGGAATCTAGGGTCGAAGAGACGGTCCAACCCTATGCCGTCGCTTCCGCCATCCTGACCCGAGGAGCAGCCGGTGTCCGTCGAGTTCGACACGTCATCCCCCAAGTTCGCCGAGTACTCCGAGCCCGGCCGGCTCGTCACCGGAGATTGGCTCGAACATCACCTCGGGCAGCCCGGCCTGGTCGTGGTCGAATCCGACGAGGATGTGCTCCTCTACGAGACCGGCCACATCCCCGGCTCGGTGAAGGTGGACTGGCACACCGAGCTGAACGATCCCGTCGTCCGCGACTATGTCGACGGCGTGGGATTCGCCGAACTACTGAGCCGCAAGGGCATCTCGCGCGAAGACACCGTTGTCATCTACGGCGACAAGAACAATTGGTGGGCCGCCTACGCGCTGTGGGTCTTCTCGCTGTTCGGCCACGAGGACGTGCGGCTGCTGGACGGCGGTCGCGACAAGTGGATCGCGGACGGGCGACCGATCACCACGGACGCCGCGGTGCGCGAACCGACCGACTACCCCGTCGTGTCCCGAGACGACAGCAGGCTGCGCGCCTACAAGGACGACGTGCTCGCCCACCTCGGCAACCCCCTGATCGATGTCCGCTCACCCGAGGAGTACGAAGGCTCGCGAACGTCCGCGCCGGCCTACCCTGAAGAGGGCGCGCTCCGGGCCGGCCACATCCCGACCGCGAAGAGCGTGCCGTGGGCGCGCGCGGTGGCCGCGGACGGCGGCTTCAAGACGCGCGCCGAGCTGGACGCGATCTACCGTGACGAAGTCGGGCTCTCCGACGGCGACGAGGTCGTCGCCTACTGCCGGATCGGCGAGCGTTCGAGCCACACCTGGTTCGTGCTCCATCACCTGCTCGGCTTCGAGAAAGTCCGCAACTACGACGGATCGTGGACCGAGTGGGGCAGCGCGGTGCGGGTGCCGATCGCGACAGGCGCCGAACCCGGCGGGCTCCCGGGCTGAGCCTGCGCCGCGGTGATCGGCGCGTGGGAGGATGAGAGGGATGACCACCCACGTCCTGCCCGCTTCCCTCGCCGAGATTCGCGACGAGTTCCTCGAGCTGCCCGAAGCCGACCGGCTGCAGCTGCTGCTCGAGTTCTCGAACGAGCTGCCCGCGGTTCCGGAGAAGTACGACGGCCACCCGGAGCTGCGGGAGCGGGTCGCGGAGTGCCAGTCGCCTGTCTACATCATCGTCGACGTCGACGACGACGGCGTGGTCGCGATGCACGCGACCGCGCCCAGGGAAGCGCCGACCACGCGCGGCTTCGCGAGCATCCTCGTGCAGGGGATCGCCGGGCTCACCGCCGACGCCGTGCTCGCGATCCCCGACGATTTCCCGCAGAGCATCGGATTGACGCGGGCGGTCTCGCCGCTGCGCATCGCGGGGATGGCGGGGATGCTGCGACGCGTCAAGCGCCAGGTCGCAGAGAAGCGTCCCGCCTGAACGGTCACGCGCCGGTGAGCCCCTGTCGCGCGAGCCAACCGCGGATGCTGTCGCTCCAGCGCTCCTGGTCGTAGTTCCACAGCTTCGTGTGGCGAGCGACTTCGAACACCGGCATCTCGACGAGATCGGGTCGCGCCACGACGAGATCGTGGGAGGCGTGCGATGGCACGAATTCATCGTCGTCGCTGTGCAGGATCAGGATCGGATGCCGCAGCTCGGCAGCCCGCGCTACGACATCGAGCCGATCGAACGGAATGGCCGCACCGGCGCCGGTCATCGGGGTGGCCCACTCGGTCTGCAGCGCTCCGATGGCGAGCCCGGTCACCGCTGCGGGCAGCCGCAGGAGCTTCGCCTGGTGCCCGAGCACGATTCGCCAGTCCACGACCGGCGACTCCAGGATCAGCCCGGCGAGCGCGTCGCGGTGGGCCGAGTTGAGCTCGAGCTGAAGTGCGATCGCACCGCCCATCGACCAGCCCATCAGCAAGATGCGCCGTGCACCGTGGCGCCGGGCGAATCCCACTGCGGCATCGACGTCCCGCCACTCGGTCGCGCCGAGCGCGTATGTCCCTGCCCGGCTGCGCGGGGCATCGCCGTCGTTCCGGTAGGAGACCACGAGCGTGGTGATGCCCAGCGAGTCGAACACCGGAACCGCGCGCAGGCATTCGGCGCGGGTCGTGCCGCGTCCGTGCACCTGGATCACCCAGACCTGACCGTCACCCGCGGGAAACAGCCAGGCCGGACAAGGCCCCACGGCAGACCCGATGAGCTCCGAGGTGAACGGGATGTGCAGCTCTTCGGGGTGGTCGTAGTACCAGCCGCTGAAGGCCGCGTCGGCCGAGATCCGCGTCTGCGCGCCGATCTGGGTGAGGAGCTTGCGCTTGACACTGGTGGCGTCCTCGGCGAGGACGGAGCCGAGCTTGAAGTAGCTCTCCGTGCCGCTGGTGAACAGCCCATACCTGCCGGGCAGCTCGGTATCGGCCGTGCGGCCCAGCGTGATGGTCTGCGCGCCGGTGTCGAGGGCGAGGATGCGGGTGTCGGGCGTGCGCACGGCGGGGGTCACGACCCGCCGAGCCACGCGCAGCGATACGACGGCGAGAGCGGACAGCGTGAGGCCGAGGGCGGCGCTCAACACGGCCAGGGCAGCCCTCACTCCGGCCAGGAGTGCGGGAGAGGGGGCAGGCATCGCGGCGCGCCTGGAGTCGACCATCGAGACCCCACTCTAGTCTTTCGGCGTGGCAGACCTTCGTCCTCCGAGTGCGCCGCCGTTGTTCGAGCGTGCGGCAGCTGAGGTCCGTGCGACCGCATTCCGGGGTGACCTGTCGGTTCGCGAGATCCCTGCGCCCGCGGGACTCGCACCGGATTGCCTGGCGCTGGCGGGCGATGTGCGGCCCGAGGAGCACGGCCTGGACTCTCCGTACGGGACCGGGCGGTTCATCCTGCTGCACGACCCCGACGAGCCTGCGCCGTGGAACGGCCCGTGGCGGATCGTCTGCTTCGCGCAGGCCCCGCTCGAGCCCGACATCGGCATCGATCCCATGCTCGCGGACGTGGCGTGGTCGTGGCTGATGGACGCGCTGGGTTCGCGTCGCGCGCAGTTCCACTCGGCGTCGGGAACGGCCACCAAAACGCTGTCCAAGGGATTCGGCTCGCTCGCCGCCGAAGGAGACGGCGCGCAGATCGAGCTGCGGGCGTCGTGGTCACCGTCGGGCCCGACCGCCCCCCACGTCGAAGCGTGGTCTGAGCTGGTCTGCATGCTGGCCGGCCTGCCGCCGGGTTCCGAGCAGATCGCCGTGCTCGGCTCACGCAGGGCTGCGCGTGACTGAATACACCGTCATCACGGATGCCGAGGGACTGGCCGACGCCGTGCAGAAACTGGCGGCCGGAACCGGACCCGTCGCGGTCGATGTCGAGCGCGCATCCGGGTTCCGCTACTCGCAGCGCGCCTATCTCGTGCAGGTCTTCCGTCGTGGCTCCGGGGTGTTCCTGTTCGATCCGCCCGCGGTCGGCGACTTCACCGCCCTGCAGGATGCTATCGGCGACGAGGAGTGGGTGCTCCACGCGGCGAGTCAGGATCTGCCGTCGTTGCGCGAACTCGGCCTCGAGCCGGTCACGCTGTTCGACACCGAGCTGGCCGCACGTCTGCTGGGCCACGCGCGGGTGGGCCTCGGAGCGGTCGTGGCGGATACTCTCGGCATCGTTCTGGCCAAGGCCCACTCGGCCTCCGACTGGTCCACCCGGCCACTCCCCCAGTCCTGGCTGGAGTATGCCGCGCTCGATGTCGACTACCTCGTCGACGTGCGCGATGCGCTCGTTGCAGAGCTCGCCGCGCAGGGCAAGACCGACTATGCCGCGGAGGAGTTCCGCGCCGTGCTCGACCGCACGCCGAAGCCGGCCCGGGAGGACCCGTGGCGCCGCCTGAGTGGTCTGCACGCCGTTCGCGGGCGCAAGGCACTCGCGGTCGCGCGCGAGCTGTGGACCGCGCGTGAGGACTACGCCCGCGAGCAGGACATCGCGCCCGGGCGCCTCGTCCCCGACCGCGCGCTGGTAGCGGCCCTGCTCGCCGATCCGAAGACCAAGCAGGAGCTCGCGCAGGTGAGGGAATTCACCGGCCGCGCAAGCCGGAGCCAGCTGGATCGGTGGTGGGCGGCTTTCGAGGCGGGGCGCGCCGCCACCGATCTTCCGCTCGAGCGCGCGCCCGGCGGCGAATCCATCCCGCCCGCTCGCGCGTGGGCGGACCGCAACCCCGCGGCCGACGCCCGGTTGAAGGCGGCCCGTCCCGCCGTGGAGGCGCTCGCCGAAGAGCTCCAGATGCCGACCGAGAACCTCATCACGCCCGACCTCCTGCGCCGGGTGGCCTGGACGCCGCCCGAGCCGCTGAGTGCGGCATCCGTCGGCGAATTCCTCGCCGAACTCGGCGCCCGACCGTGGCAGATTGCGCAGACTTCGCAGCTGATAGCGGATGCCTTCGTGCAATCAGCGCAATCGGCGCAATCAGTGCAAGGCCCGCATCCCGGCCCGGACAACCCTTCGTAGATCGGCTGCGCTTCGATGTCGGAGCGAGTCGCTAGGCGTCGCGGACCTCGTCATGCTGCGTGGTTCTGACGCCGGTCAGCCAGTCGGGGTGCTGCTCGGTGGGCCGGGCTACCGGGATCCGGGTGCCGAGCACCTGGGAGACGACGTCCTGTGCGATCTTCGCGGGCGTGAGACCGGCATCCTCGAGGATCTGCTCGCGAGTCGCGTGATCGATGAACTCGTCGGGAAGGCCTAGCTCGTCGACCGCGGTGTCGACGTTGGCCTCGCGGAGCACCTGGCGAACGCGCGTGCCGATCCCGCCGACGCGGATGCCGTCTTCGATCGTGATGACAAGGCGATGGGATGCGGCGAGTTCGATGATCGACGGCTGCACCGGGATGACCCAACGGGGGTCCACCACGGTGGCGCCGATCCCCTGGGCGCGGAGTCGGTGCGCGACGTCGACCGCGATGTGCGCCATCGGGCCGATGCCGACGATGAGCACATCCTGCGCGTCCGAACGGACGAGGACATCGACGCCGTCGCTCAGCCGCTCGAGAGCGGGCAGGGTGGGGCTGACCGATCCCTTGGGGAAGCGGATCACCGTCGGTGCATCATCGACCGCGACGGCTTCGCGCAGCTCTTCCTGCAGGCGCTCCGCGTCGCGCGGCACAGCGATGCGGATGTGCGGGACGATCTGCAGCATCGCGAGGTCCCAGATGCCGTGGTGGCTGGGGCCGTCGGGCCCGGTCACCCCGGCTCGGTCCAGGACGAACGTGACGCCGGCGCGATGCAGGGCGACATCCATCATGACCTGGTCGAATGCCCGATTCATGAAGGTGGCGTAGATCGCGACGACCGGATGCAGGCCGCCGTATGCGAGTCCGGCTGCCGCAGCCACCGCGTGCTGCTCGGCGATGCCGACGTCGTAGACGCGGTCGGGGAAGCGCTGCGCGAACGGCAGGAGGCCCGTGGGGCGCAGCATCGCCGCAGTCACGCCGATCACATCCGGACGGTCCTCCCCCACCGCGACGAGCTCCTGGGCGAACACGTCCGTCCACGCCGTCGCGGGGAAGCTTCCGACCGGCTCGCCCGAGAGCGGGTCGATGCGACCGACCGCATGGAACTGATCGGCCTCGTCATCGCGAGCCGGCTGATAGCCGCGACCCTTCTCGGTGATCGCGTGCACGATCACCGGAGCACCGAAGTCCTTGGCCAGTTCCAGCGTCTCGATGAGCATCGGCAGGTCGTGGCCGTCGACCGGGCCGAGATACTTGATGTCGAGGTTCGAGTACAGTGCCGCGTTGTTCGTGAACCGAGACAGGAAGCCGTGCGTTCCTCCGCGTACGCCCCGGTAGAACGCCCGGGATGCCGGACCGAGCTTGCCGAAGAGCGAGTCCGAACTCCGATGGAGCGTGCGATAGCTCTCAGCGGTGCGCACGCGGTTGAGGTACCGGGCCATGCCGCCGATCGTCGGTGCATACGACCGGCCGTTGTCGTTCACGATGATGACCAGATTGCGGTCGTTGTCGTCGGAGATGTTGTTGAGCGCTTCCCAGGTCATCCCGCCGGTGAGCGCGCCGTCGCCGACGACGGCGACCACGTGGCGGTCCTTGCGGCCGGTGCGTGTGAGTGCGCGCGAGACGCCGTCGGCCCAGCTCAGCGAGCTGGACGCATGCGAGGACTCCACCACGTCGTGCGGACTCTCTGAGCGCTGCGGGTAGCCGGCCAGGCCTCCTCGAGACCGCAGCCCGCTGAAGTCCTGGCGGCCGGTCAGCAGCTTGTGCACGTAGGACTGGTGGCCCGTGTCGAAGATCATCGGATCGTCCGGCGAGTCGAAGACCCTGTGCATCGCGATCGTCAGTTCAACCACGCCGAGGTTCGGACCGAGGTGCCCGCCGGTGCGGGAGACGTTCTCGATCAGGAAGGCGCGGATCTCCCCGGCGAGCTGCGCCAGCTGTTCCGGTGTCAGCGCGTCGAGGTCGCGGGGGCTCGAGATCGACGACAGCAACGACATCCAGGCTCCTTCTTGTGCGCCCGCAGTGGGCCTGGCAAGTCTACCTGCGGCGGATACGACGAAGGGGCGGGGCGCTCTGGCCCGGCCCCTTCGTCGCAGTTCTCAGACGAGCGAGCGCAGCACGTACTGAAGGATGCCGCCATTGCGGTAGTAGTCCGCTTCACCGGGCGTATCGATGCGAACGACCGCGTCGAACTCGATCGTGGCCTTGCCGGGCTCCGAGAACTCGCTCGGCGCCGCCGTGACGTGCACGGTCTTGGGCGTGACGCCCTCGTTGAGCTGCCCGAGCCCCGAGACGGAGACGATCTCGGTGCCGTCCAGACCGAGCGAGGCCCAGGTGGCCCCGGCGGGGAACTGCAGCGGCACCACGCCCATGCCGATCAGGTTCGAGCGGTGGATGCGCTCGAAGCTCTCGGTGATGACGGCCTTGACGCCCAGCAGGCTCGTTCCCTTGGCCGCCCAGTCGCGTGACGATCCGGAGCCATACTCCTTGCCGCCGAAGATGACGAGCGGTATGCCGCCGGCCTGGTAGTTCTGGCTCGCATCGTAGATGAACGACCGCGGTCCGCCCTCCTGGGTGAAGTCGCGCGTGTAGCCGCCTTCGACACCGTCCAGCAGCTGGTTCTTGAGGCGGATGTTCGCGAAAGTCCCGCGGATCATGACCTCGTGGTTGCCGCGACGGGAACCGTAGGAGTTGTAGTCTTTGCGGCTCACCCCGTGGGCATCGAGATACTGTCCGGCCGGGCTGTCGGCCTTGATGTTGCCGGCCGGGCTGATGTGGTCGGTGGTGACAGAGTCGCCGAGCGTGGCCAGGACCCTGGCGCCGACGATGTCGGTGACCGGACTCAGCTCCATGGTCATGCCATCGAAGTACGGGGGCTTGCGCACGTACGTCGAGTCGGCATCCCACTCGAACACGTCACCGGTCGGGGTGGGCAGGGTCCTCCATCGCTCGTCACCTTCGAACACGCTCGCGTACTGATGCGTGAACATGTCCTTGTTGATCGACGAGTCGATCGTGGACTGCACCTCTGCGGCATCCGGCCAGATGTCCTTCAGGAACACGTCGTTTCCGGCCTGGTCCTGTCCGAGCGGATCCGTCTCGAAGTCGAAGTTCATCGAACCGGCCAGCGAGTACGCGATCACCAGCGGCGGGCTGGCGAGGTAGTTCATCTTGACGTCGGGGTTGATCCGCCCCTCGAAGTTGCGGTTTCCGGAGAGGACGGCGGTTACCGCGAGGTCGTTCTGCTGGATCGCCGCCGAGACCTCTTCGATGAGGGGGCCGGAGTTGCCGATGCAGGTCGTGCAGCCGTAGCCCACCGTGTAGAAGCCGAGGTCTTCGAGGTCCTGGGTCAGTCCGGCCTTCTCGTAGTAGTCGGTGACGACCTTCGACCCGGGGGCGAGGGTCGTCTTGACCCACGGCTTGGCCTTGAGGCCCTTCTTGACCGCGTTGCGGGCGAGGAGCCCCGCGGCGAGCATGACGGAGGGGTTCGAGGTGTTGGTGCACGAGGTGATCGCGGCGATCGTGACGGCGCCGTGGTCGAGAGTGAACTTCTCGCCGTCGGGCATGATCACCGGCGTCGGCTTGGACCCCTTGGCGGGAGCGTGGCTGTGGTCGTGGTGCTCATGGGTGTTGTATTCGTCTTCGGGTGAGTTCGACGGCGGGTCGGATGCCGGGAACGACTCGGAGCCTTCCAGGTCGACGAGGTCGTGCTCGACGTCGGCGTAGTTGGTCAGGTCGCTCGCGAACTGGGTCTTCGCATTCGCGAGGATGATCCGGTCCTGTGGCCGCTTCGGCCCGGCGATCGAGGGCACCACGGTGGACAGGTCGAGTTCGAGGTACTCGCTGTACACGGGCTCCTCGCCGGCGTCGTGCCAGAGCTTCTGCAGCTTGGCGTACGCCTCGACCAGCGCGAGCTGCTGCTCGTCACGACCGGTGAGGCGCAGGTAGTCGATCGTCACCGCGTCGATGGGGAACATCGCCGCGGTCGAGCCGAACTCGGGGCTCATGTTGCCGATCGTCGCGCGGTTGGCCAGCGGCACAGAGGCGACGCCTTCGCCGTAGAACTCGACGAACTTGCCGACGACGCCGTGCTTTCGCAGCATCTCCGTGATCGTGAGCACGACATCGGTCGCGGTGACGCCGGTCGGGATGGCGCCGGAGAGCTTGAAGCCGACGACCTTGGGGATGAGCATCGACACGGGCTGGCCGAGCATCGCCGCCTCGGCTTCGATTCCGCCGACGCCCCAGCCGAGGACGCCGAGTCCGTTGACCATCGTGGTGTGCGAGTCGGTGCCGACGCACGTGTCGGGGTAGGCGCGCAGCACGCCGTCGACGCTGCGGTCGTAGATGACCTTCGCCAGGTGCTCGATGTTGACCTGGTGCACGATGCCGGTGCCGGGCGGGACGACCTTGAAATCGTCGAACGCGGTCTGACCCCAGCGCAGGAACTGGTACCGCTCGCCGTTGCGCTCGTACTCGATCTCGACGTTGCGCTCGAGAGCGTTCTCGGTGCCGAACAGGTCGGCGATGACGGAGTGGTCGATGACCATCTCTGCCGGGGAGAGCGGGTTGATGCGCTTCGGGTCTCCCCCGAGCGCCTCGACCGCTTCGCGCATCGTCGCGAGATCGACGATGCAGGGCACACCGGTGAAGTCCTGCATGACGACACGGGCCGGGGTGAACTGGATCTCGGTGTCGGGCTCGGCAGCGGCATCCCACGATCCGAGTGCCTCGATCTGCGCCCTCGTGACGTTCGCGCCGTCCTCGGTGCGGAGCAGGTTCTCCAGCAGCACCTTCAGGCTGAACGGGAGCTTCTCATAACCGGGCACGGAGTCGATGCGGAAGATCTCGTAGTCGGTGCTGCCGACTGTCAGGGTGCTCTTGGCACCGAAGCTGTCAACCGTGGACACGTGTGTCTCCTTCGTCGGCGGCGGAGCGGGCGCACGGCCCGGCACTCCCCATCTTCCCTGTCCCCGGACGCAGTGGCTAGTGAGGTTGGCCTAACTGTTCGGAGGGGATGTTTTTATCTTGATATCAAGATAAATGTATCACCTCGCCGAGGGGGAATAGAGTGCCCTCACGGCGAGCCAGGTGACGGCGACGAGCGGCGCGAACAGCGGAAGTCCCATGATCAGCTTCAGGGTGCCCAGCGCGGTGACGTCACCGGAGAAGTAGAGCGGCAGCTGCACGGCGAGGCGGAACGCGAACAGTCCCGCCCACGAGATCGCGAGCCAGAAGAACACCCGTCGCTTGCGCTTGTCGGCGCGCCAGCGCGTTCCTTCGCTCATCAGGAACCCCACCGCAAGCCCGATCAGGGACCACCCGATCAGGGCCGAGACGAGGAGCGCGGTGCCGTAGACGGCGTTCGTGACGAAGCCGAAGACGAAGTTGTCCTGCCCGCGGCCGGTGAACAGAGCCAGGGCCGCGGCACCGGCGGTCGCGACCAGGCCGCCGATCGCCGCAGCCGGCGGCGACTTGGTGACGAGCCGGATGATGGTGAAGACGGCGGCCAGCCCGACCGACAGGCCCAGCGACAGCCACAGATTGCCGGTCTGCGTGGTGCGGTCGTATGTGACCGTGAAGACAACGACGAAGACGAGGCTCGGCAGGACGGATTCGAGGATGCCGCGCCAGCCGCCCATGGCACGCCACACCACATGCCCGGTCGGTGCGTCCTCCGCCGGATCAAGGCCGGCGCGCTTGGCCGCCTCGCCCAGCGCGGCCCCCACCAGCGCGGATGCCGACGGCGGCGGTGTCAGGGAGGGGGCCGGATCCGGCTCACGATCGGAGCCCGCAGGCGGGGCGCCGGTCACGCTGCGCCCGGGGTCGAGGGCATCCGCAGCGGAATGAGATCGCGAGGGGGCATCGGTGTGCCGCCGCGCACCACGACGATCGACCGGAACAGGTCCTCGACCTGGGCGGCGGCATCCACGTCGGCGGTGGCCGCGCCGCCGATCACGCCGCGCAGGAACCAGCGCGGTCCGTCCACGCCCACGAATCGCGCCAGCCGCTTGCCGGCCGCACCGTCCGCGGCCGCAACGACGGGCACCTCGGCCAGGAGTTCCGGTCCGAGCGGACCCTCGCGCTCCTCGACGCGTCCGCCCTGCTGGCGGATCTGCGCGCGGATCTGCTCGCGCGTCTCCTCCCACAGGCCGATGGTGCGAGGCGCCGCGAACGGCTGCACCTGCAGCGTGGAGTCGACGTAGTCGAGGCCGACCGCGACGATCCGCTTGGTCTGCTCCTCAACCTCCAGTCGCAGGTTGAGTCCGTCGCGCGGCAGTATCTTGATCCCGCCGAGGTCGATGTAGGGCCGGACCGGGTTCGCCTCGGACTCGTCGAAGGGTCCCGCTGTCGCCCGGTCTTCAGGGGCGTCGGGCAGCGGTGCGTCCGTGGGTGTTGCGTCGGTCATTCCTGCGCTCCGTTCCTTGGTCTTTTCGGTCGCGGGGAGATCCCCTCGAGGACGCTCGTCGGCGGCTACGCCGCGCCCCCGTGGTAACCCGTCGAGCCGAATCCGCCGTCCCCGCGGGCGCTGTCGGGAAGCTGCTCGACCGGAATGAAGTTGGCGCGCGACACCGGCATGACGATCAGCTGTGCGATGCGGTCTCCGATTCCGATTTCGTATGGCTCGCGGGCATCGGTGTTCAGGAGCGTCACCTTGAGCTCGCCACGGTACCCCGCGTCGACCGTGCCGGGACTGTTGACGATCGTGATCCCGTGCTTGGTGGCCAGACCGCTGCGCGGCACCACGAAGGCGACGTAGCCGTCCGGGAGCGCGATGCGCACCCCGGTGCGGACGAGCGCGCGCTCCCCGGGTTCCAGTCGCAGGGCCTCGGCGGAGACGAGATCGGCCCCTGCGTCGCCGGGATGCGCATAAGCCGGAACGTCGGGGGCGATAATGAGGACGTCCACAGTTTCCATCACGCAACGAGGGTAATGCAGAAGACAGTGAGCAGTATCCGTAGCGGTGCCGCCGTCCTCTACCGCGAGCGGCTGAGCCCGTCGCTCTGGGTGATCGTGAGCGCGGCTGTCGCCGCCCCGATGGCGGCGCTGGTGGTGGCGCCGATCGACACCACACTCGCGCTGGTCGCCGGAGCGGTTGTCGGCGTCGCGATCGTGGCGTTCCTCATCGCCGGCTCCCCTACCGTGGCGATAAGTGATGGTGTGCTCACGGCGGGTCGCGCCCACATCGACGTGGCCTTCACGGGTGAGGTCGTCGTGCTCACCGGCGAGGAGGCGCGGCACGCACGCGGACCGGGACTTCAGCCTCGCTCGTGGCATGTGATCCGCGGTGGGATCGACGGTATCGTCATCGTCGCGATCACCGACCCCGACGATCCCGCGCCATCATGGGTGATCTCCACGAGGACTCCGGACCGGCTTGCCGCAGCCCTGCGTAGGGCGCAGGCTACGCCGCGCACTCCGAGCAGATAGGTCCACCGGCGTCCTCGTGGTCCAGCTGCGAGCGGTGCTTGACCAGGAAGCAGTTCACGCACGTGAACTCGTCTTCCTGCGCGGGCAGCACCACGACGTCCAGCTCGAGGTCGGACAGGTCCGCCCCGGGCAGTTCGAAACCCGAGGGGTTGTCCGCGTCCTCCACGTCGACGGAGCCCGACAGCTTGTCGGGCACGCGCTCCTTCAGAGCCTCGATCGACTCGCTGTCGTCTTCGGTCTTGCGGGGGGCGTCGTAATCCGTGGCCATGCGTAAAAGTCTCAACTTCCGGGGAATATAGGTGGTGCGCTGACCCTGTCGGGCGGCGATAGTTTGCATGACCTGAACCCTTTTCGCAAATGCGCGATTGGTCCGGGGCCCGCGCTGCCGTGAAACTCGCGGCGCGCGCCGGATATTCCCGGCACGAGGCGACCCCTGTGACAACATGGGCGCAACCGCTGGATCGGAGGGGCGTTTCGCATGGAACAGCTCAAAATCATCGGAACCGAAGACGATGTCCTCGTCCTGGTCACCGAGTCGGGTGATCGGTTCTCACTGGCCGTCGACGACGTGTTGCGCATCGAGTTGCGCAAGGCGCGCAGGGATCGCGACGGCGACCCGCAGGTCGTTCGCCCGAGCCCGCGAGAGATCCAGATGCACATCCGCGCCGGAATGTCGGCCGACGAGGTCGCGGCTCTTCTCGGCGCGCGCGTCGAGGATGTCGCCCGCTTCGAGGGACCTGTGCTGGCCGAGCGCGAACACGTCGTCAGCCAGGCCCTCGCGGTGCCCGTTCTGCTCGGCGCCGAACTCGATCCCGACGTGCACCCGACATTCGGCGGCGCCGTGCGCGCCAAGCTGGCCGAGGCCGGCGCCTCCGGCGAACGCTGGACGAGCTGGAAGGAACCGACCGGCTGGGTCGTCAAGCTCGAGTTCTCCGCGAATCAGGTGGATCATGATGCGCGCTGGGGGTTCGATCCACGTCGCAGCACCCTGTCGCCGCTGAACGCCGACGCGATTCAGCTCTCGCGGCAGGGTTCGCTCCCGGAAGGCCTTATCCCCCGCCTGCGTGCGCTCGATTCTGCCTCCGCGAAGGACGACACGCGTTTCGACAGCGGTGCGTTCGGCCCGCGGCGCATGCCGGATGCCGACCTCGAGTCGCCCGATCTTCGGGAGCCGGTCGCACCTGCCGTGCAGGAGGCGGCGATGAAGCGGGCCAGCGCGCCCGCAGTCACCTCGTCCGAGACGGCGGATCTGCTGGAGGCGCTGCGACGTCGGCGCGGTCAGCGCGAACCACTCCCCGGATCTGAGGAGCTGGCGCCCACGCGCAATCACGCCCCCGTCGCGCTGTTCGATGCGCTCGAGCCGGGCTACGACGAGACTCCGCGCGACCTCCACGACGAGACGGAGAGCGAGATCGCGCAGGCCGCGGCCGCCGAGGCGTCTGGGCGGCGCAAGGGCCGCACCTCGATGCCGTCGTGGGATGAGATCGTGTTCGGAGCCCGCACCGACGACTGAGGAGGCTCAGGCGAATGCCCCCAGGCGGATCAGCGGAACGGTGCGCTCCTCGTTCGTGAGGGAGCCGTGCTGGCCGACCATGCGCTGGGCGCCCTTGTCGTCCAGCCGATCGTCGTAGTAGGCGATGCCCGACCGCGCGGCGACGATCACGTCGCCGATGCGCGGAAGCACGGGCGAGGCCACCGGCCCGAACAGGTGCGCCGCCACCGCCTCGTCGCGGGACAGCACCCAGGATCGGGAGGCCTCTGCGTTCTGCCATCGGGCCAGCAGGTCCGCTCCAGCGCCGTTCTCGGCGTAGAGGTGCAGCATCCGCGGCTCGCCGCCGATGTGACGGACACCGTCGAGGAGGTCGCTTCCCTCCTCCAAGAGCACATGGCGGTGGCGGGGAACATCGATCATCCCGTGGTCCGCGGTGACGAGCGCGCCCGTGCCGGGTGCGAGCGCGCCCGCAAGCGCACGAGTCGCGGCATCCACCCGCTCCAGCTCGGCGACCCACTCGCCGGACTGCCAGCCGCGCTTGTGGCCGATCGCGTCGAGGGCGGGTGAGTAGACGTAGATGAATGCACCCGGATGCCGCACCGCGAGGTCGGCGGCGACGCGCACGCGCTCGGCGATGTCCGGTGCGGCGACGAACTGCGCGCCGCGCATCGTCGCGTGCGTGAATCCGGTGCCCGCGTACTCGGGCTCCGACACGATGAAGCAGGGTCGCCCGGAGGTGGCCCATCGCTCGGTGAGCGGCTGTGCGCGCTGAAATGACGGGTCCAGGCCGTCGGTGTCCCATCCCCGCAGCTGATTGAGGACCTCGTCGGTGTCCGGAACGAGGGCGCGATAGCCGACGATGCCGTGCTCGCCGGGCGCGGCCCCGGTCAGCAGACTCGTCAGGGCGGACGCCGTCGTCGAAGGGAAGACCGTGCGGACGAGGTCCCTCTTGGACCCGGCGGACGAGAGGAACCGGGCGTGGCCCGAGCGCGCCGCGAGGTTGTGGGCGCCCAGCCCGTCGACGACGAGGACGATCGCACTCCGGGCCGGCGCGAACCACTGCGATGTGCCGTCCAGAGCTGCGAGCATCTGGGGAACGACACCGGTGAGGCTCCGGGCTCGCGGCGGCTCCGCGGGTAGGCTGAGGGACATCGGGGCCAGTCTCGCACACCCGCGGGAACCGCTCCCCGACCGCTCCCACAGACGCCGTCACCCGAGGCCAGATCGCTATGCCCGCAGCGCCCACCGATTCCTCTCCCGACGCAGAGGAGCGCATCGAAGACGTCGACGTCTCGACCGAGATGCAGGGGTCCTTCCTCGAGTACGCCTACTCGGTCATCTACTCGCGCGCGCTGCCCGATGCGCGCGACGGACTGAAGCCCGTCCAGCGCCGCATCCTTTACCAGATGGCCGACATGGGGCTGCGCCCCGACCGCGGTCACGTGAAGAGCGCTCGTGTCGTCGGCGAGGTCATGGGCAAGCTGCATCCCCACGGCGATGCGCCCATCTACGATGCGCTCGTCCGTCTCGCGCAGTCGTTCTCCCTGCGCGTACCGCTCGTGGACGGCCACGGCAACTTCGGGTCGCTCGACGACGGCCCCGCCGCGCCGCGGTACACGGAGGCACGCCTGGCGCCGGCGGCGCTCGCCCTCACCGAGAACCTCGACGAGGATGTCGTCGACTTCATCCCGAACTACGACGGGCAGTTTCAGCAGCCCGCCGTCCTCCCGGCTGCCTACCCGAACCTCCTGGTGAACGGGGCGACCGGCATCGCCGTCGGCATGGCCACCAACATGGCGCCGCACAACCTCATTGAAGTCGTCTCCGCCGCGATCCATCTGCTGGACCACCCCGAGGCGACCGTCGAAGAGCTGATGGACTTCGTGCCCGGGCCCGACTTTCCCTCCGGTGGCATCGTGATGGGCCTGGAAGGCGTCAAGGACGCGTACACGCGAGGGCGCGGCGCGTTCAAGGTGCGCGGCAAGGTCTCGGTCGAGTCGCTCGGTCCCCGTCGCACCGGTCTGGTCGTGACTGAGCTGCCCTATCAGGTGGGCCCCGAGCGGGTCATCGAGAAGATCAAGGATGCGGTCCAGGCCAAGCGCCTGACCGGCATCGCCGATGTCACCGACCTGACCGATCGCAACCACGGCCTGCGTCTCGTGATCGGCATCAAGACCGGGTTCGACCCGCAGGCCGTGCTGGACCAGCTGTACCGGCTGACCCCGCTCGAGGACTCGTTCAGCATCAACAACGTCGCGCTCGTCGAGGGACAGCCCCAGACACTGGGCCTCAAAGAGCTGCTCCGGGTCTACATCGACCACCGCATCCAGGTCGTCACGCGGCGCAGCCGCTTCCGGCTCGCGCGGCGCCGGGAGCGTCTTCACCTGGTGGAGGGACTCCTGGTGGCGATCCTCGACATCGACGAGGTCATCCAGGTCATCCGCACCTCCGACGACAGCGAGCAGGCCCGCGCACGGCTGCGCGATGTCTTCGACCTCAGCGAAGTGCAGGCAGAGTACATCCTCGAACTGCGACTGCGCCGCCTCACCAGGTTCTCCCGCATCGAGCTCGAGAGCGAGCGCGACGCCCTCACGGCGGAAATCGCCGAGCTCGAGCAGCTGCTCGGCAGTGAGGCGCTGATCCGCGCGCAGGTCGCCCGCGAGCTCGAGGCCGCCTCCGATGCGTACGGGACGCCGCGGCGCACGCTGCTGATGAATGCCAAGCCTGCAGCTCCCCGCCCCACGCGCGGCGCCCCCGCACCCGACCTGCAGATCGCGGACGCGCCGACGGTCGTCGTGCTCTCCACGACCGGGCGCGCGGTGCGGGTCGACCTGGTCGAAGGGCAGGAGCTGGCGGCTCCCGCGCGCCGCAGCAAGCATGACGCCGTCCAGGCGACCGCGGCATCGACCAGCCGCGGCGAGCTCGGAGCGGTCACGACCGCGGGCCGCGTGCTGCGGTTCTCCCCGGTCGACCTGCCCTCCGTGCCGCCGGCCTCGGTGCAGCTGGCCGCCGGGGTGATCCTGCGCGACTACCTGGGGATCACCGACAAGAGCGAGCGCGTCCTCGCGCTCATCCGGTTCGACGACACCACCCCGCTCGCGCTCGGCACCCGCCAGGGCGTGGTCAAGCGGATCGTGCCCGCCACGCTGCCGCCCAAGCCCGAACTCGAGATCATCGGGCTCAAGCCGGGCGATGCCGTCGTGGGCGCGGCGGCGGCGTCTGACACCGCGGAGGTCGTGTTCGTCACGAGCGACGCGCGGCTGCTGCATTTCGCCGCCTCGGCGGTGCGCCCGCAGGGTCCGCCCGCCGGCGGTATGGCCGGCGTGAATCTGTCGACGAACGCGAGCGTCGTCTTTTTCGGCGCAGTCGACAGCGGCGGCGAGATCGTCGCCGTCACCATCTCGGGAGCCGAGGGCGTACTGCCCGGCATCGATCCGGGGCGCATAAAGGTCTCGAGGTTCGAGGAGTTCCCCGGCAAGGGCAGAGCCACCGGCGGCGTGCGGGCGCACGCGTTCCTCAAGGGCGAAGATCGGCTGACCCTGGCCTGGGTCGGCTCAGCGAACGCGAGGGCCGTGGGCACGGACGGCGCTGCGCGCGCGCTGCCGGAGGCGAATGCGAAGCGTGATGGTTCGGGTCAGCCGCTCGACGCGGCGATCGGCTCGATCGGCGGAACGCTGGTCTGACCAGGACCGTGCGGCTATGCGTCGATCGCCTCACGGGACAGCCGATCCGAGGACTCGACGATGAACTCGCGGCGCGGAGCCACCTCATTGCCCATCAGCAGCTCGAAAACGCTCCCAGCCACCTCGGCGTCCTGCAGGCGCACACGGCGCAGCATCCGCCCCGACCGATCCATCGTGGTCGTCGCCAGCTGGTCGGCATCCATTTCGCCGAGGCCCTTGTACCGCTGGACGGGCTCGTGCCAACGGCGGCCCGATTTCGTGACCTTGGCCAGCAGTGTGTGCAGCTCGTCCTCGCTGTACGTGTAGATCGTCTCGTTCGGCTTCGTGCCAGGGTTCATCACGATCACACGGTGCAGAGGCGGCACTGCCGCGAACACACGACCGTCCTCGATGAGCGGGCGCATGTAGCGGAAGAACAGTGTGAGCAGCAGCGTTCGGATGTGCGCGCCGTCGACATCGGCGTCGCTCATCAGGATCACCTTGCCGTACCGCGCGGCGCTCAGGTCGAACGTTCGGCCGGAACCGGCCCCGATCACCTGGATGATGGACGCGCACTCCGCGTTGCCCAGCATGTCGCTGACCGACGCCTTCTGCACGTTCAGGATCTTGCCGCGAATCGGCAGCAGCGCCTGGAACTCGCTGTTTCGCGCAAGCTTGGCGGTACCGAGGGCGGAGTCGCCCTCCACGATGAACAGCTCGGACTGCGCGACGTCGGAGGAGCGGCAGTCGACGAGCTTCGCCGGCAGGGATGAGGATTCGAGCGCGTTCTTGCGACGCTGGGTCTCTTTGTGGGCGCGCGCCGAGATGCGCGCCTTCATCTCGGCGACGATCTTGTCGAGCAGGAGCGCGGTCTGGGCCTTGTCATCGCGGTGGGGCGAGGAGAACCGTGCGGAGAGCTCCTTGCGCACGACCTGCGTGACGATCTGACGCACGGCCGGCGTACCGAGCACCTCTTTGGTCTGCCCCTCGAACTGCGGCTCGGGCAGACGCACCGTCAGCACGGCGGTCAGGCCCGCCATGACGTCGTCCTTCTCGAGCTTCGGCAATCCACCGGAAGCAGGGCCGACCTTCAGGCGCCGGGCGTTCTGCTCCACCTGGGTGCGCAGAACGCGCAGCAGTTCCTGATCGAAGCCCTGCTGGTGGGTGCCGCCTTTCGGCGTCGCGATGATGTTCACGAAAGAGCGGGTGATCGTGTCGTAGCCGGTCCCCCACCGCACGGCGATGTCCACCTGGCACTCCCGCTCGAGTTCGGTCGGCACCATGGCGCCGTTCGGCTGCAGCACGGGAACGGTCTCGGTGAAGGTGCCGGAGCCGGTCAGGCGCCACGTGTCGGTGATCGCGGCATCCGTCGCGAGATACTCGGCGAACTCGGAGATGCCGCCGTCGAAGCGGAACGAGGTCTCATTGTGCTCCTGATGGCGCTGGTCGCGCACGACGATCTCAAGACCCGGAACGAGGAAAGCGGTCTGCCGGGCACGGGTGGCGAGCTCATCGAGCTGGAACGCCGCATCCTTCGTGAAGATCTGCCGGTCGGCCCAGTACCGGATGCGGGTGCCGGTGACCCCGCGCGGGGCTCTGCCCTTCACGCGCAGCTCGCTGCGCAGCACGAAGGGCGTGAAGGGCGAGTCGGGTGACGGCTCGCCCTTGTCGGCGAACACCCCGGGCTCGCCGCGGTGGAAGGACATCGCCCAGGTCTTGCCGCCGCGATCGACCTCGACGTCGAGCCGCTCGGACAGAGCGTTCACGACCGAGGCGCCCACTCCGTGCAGGCCGCCCGACGCCGCGTAGGAACCCCCGCCGAACTTGCCGCCGGCGTGCAGTTTCGTGAAGACGACCTCGACCCCTGACAGCCCCGTGCGGGGCTCGATGTCGACCGGGATCCCGCGACCGGTGTCGTGCACCTCGACACTGGCATCGGCATGCAGGATGATGTCGATGCGCTTGCCGTTGCCGGCCAGGGCTTCATCGACCGCGTTGTCGATGATCTCCCAGACGCAGTGCATGAGACCCCGGGAATCGGTCGAGCCGATGTACATGCCGGGACGCTTGCGGACCGCCTCGAGCCCCTCGAGCACCTGCAGGTGATGGGCGGAATACTCGGAGGTCACAATCCTCAAGATTATCGCCGGATGCCGACACCCCCGCGCACAGACACGGGTCTCGGATCCGCGTACGCGGTGAGCGAAATGTCATGCCATCGCGCCATTCTCGTAACGAACGCGTGGTTGTATGTGATGGACCCGACAGGGCGAACGAGATGCGAGCGACGCTTACGAGGAGGACCTGAGATGACCGCGCTATCCACCCCCACCGAGCCCGCCGTTCTCGAATACCGCCTGACGGCGCTTGATCGTTGCGACTCGTGCGGGGCCCAGGCCTACATCGCGGCCGAGGTCAACGGCAGTGAGTTGCTGTTCTGTGCCCACCACGGCCGCAAGTACGAAGAGAAGCTGCGCGCGATGGCGACCAGCTGGCACGACGAGACGGCCCGGCTGCTCGAGTCCGTCTGATCACTCGCCGCGGTACACCCGCGGCACGAGCGGTGAGACGCGGACGAGGATCTCCTCGCCCACCGTCCCGATCGTCTCGGCGAGATCCGTCGCCGACGCAGCATCCGGTCCGAAGACGGTGACATCTTCGCCGACGGCGGCGTGCGGCCACGGGGAGACGGTGGTGTGGAACGGGCCGATGTCCTCGACGGCGATGCGGCCCTGCGCAGGCGCGAGCACAGCGTGCCGCGCCAGCGACGAGGGCAACCCGTGCAGGGCGCCCACACCGATGCTGACCGCGTGGTCGGCGACGTGCGTCACCGGCGCGAGAAGCGTGGCGACGGGACGGACTCCGAGATCCGCCTCCGCAGGGCCCCCCGCCGAACGCACGCCGTAGCAGAAGGCGCCCACCCGGACGAGGTCGTACCGGAACTGCGGCCGTGCGAACGACGCGGCGCTGGCGGCGAGATGACGCACCTCGAGCGCGAAACCGGCGTCTTCAGCCGCACGGACCGCCTCGTCGAAGATGCCGCGCGCAGCGTCGTCCTCCTGATCGCTCGCCTCGGCGAGGTGGCTCCACACGCCCACGACCCGAATCCGTCCCGCCCGCTCGAACGCACGTGCCCGATCGACCACCATGGGCCAGTCCTCGGGCCGGATGCCGTTTCGGTGCAGTCCGGTGTCGATCTTGAGATGAACCCGCGCCGTCTCCTCGCTCGCACCGGCGACCGCGGCGACGTCGTCGAGGAACTCGGCGTCGCCGACACCCAGGTCGATGTCAGACGACAGCGCATCCGCGATCTGGTCTCGGCCCACCGTGAGCCACGAGAAGACGCGCGCCCGCGGCCCGGCCGCCCGCCGAGCGCGCAGCGATTCGCGCACATCGAACGCACCGAACCAACCGATGCCTTCGACCACAGCCCGGCGGATGATCTGCTCGAGTCCGTGCCCGTAGGCGTCGTCCTTGACGATCAGCATGAGCTGTGCCGGAGCGACGTGCGCGCGCACGACGGTGAGATTCGCGGCGAAGTCGTCGAGGTCGATCCGCAGCTCCGGTTCGTTCATGCGACGTACTCCCGGTCGTTGCGCAGTCCGATGGCGGTGACGAGCTCGGCGGGGGTCAGACCGGTCGCGGCGCTCCATTCCGCCAGTGTCGGAGAGCCTGGCGCCCCCTCGCCGAAGAAGACGACATCGTCCCCGCGGTGCACGGCATCATGCGACCCGACCTCGACCACGCAGACATCCATCGCGACGCGTCCGATGATCGGATGCCGCTCGCCTGCGATCAGCACCGATGCGGCGTTGCCGAGAGAGCGCACCACCCCCTGCGCATAGCCCCCGGTGATCAGGGCGACCACGGTGTCGCGAGGAGCGCGATACGTGTAGCCGTAGGAGATGCCCTCCCCCGCGCGAAGGCTCTTGAAGCTGAGCACCGTGCCGCGCAGACTCAGCACGGGTGTGAAGCCCGCGGTCAGTCCGTACACGGCTTCTGGCTTGGTTGCTTCGCCCGTCACCTCAAGCAGTGCCGGATCGACTTCGCCGGTCAGGGCCGTTCGGGCGTGCTCGTCGACGAGCAGGCCCGCGGCACCCGCCGCGATCGCCCGGCCCGCCACCACGTTCACGCCATGGCCCCAGGCGTCCGCGCGCACGTCGACGACAGCGCTGCGAGTGCTGGCGACGACGGCACGCAGATTGAGGTCGAGTGCGCCGAGCGAGATCCGCGCCGCGGGTGCGGTGCGTCCCGGCATGCCCGGGCCGCGTGCCGGGCGCCCGCGGATGCCGAAGGTCACGGCATCTAGACTATCCGGGGCCCTCTGCCCATCGCCCGCCCATCCCGTCCCACCCCGGAGCATCAATGCCTCAGAAAGGCCTCGGCCTCTCGCCCCGCCTTCGCTACCTCGCCGGCCGCGCGCGACGGATCGACGTCAAATCCGTCATCGAGCGCGCGAAGCAGTCCTCCGCCCAGCATGACAAGTGGACCCCCGCGATCGTCGTCGACATGCTGTGGCAGGCGGGCTTGCGCAACGTCGGCTTTCAGGACTACATCGACTACGACTTCGCCATCCTGAGCCGCGACGAGCGGGCCACCTACATGACCCACCCGGTCTCGAACCAGCTCTCGCAGAAGTTCGATCATCCCGATTTCCGGTACATCTTCCAGGACAAGGTCGAGTTCGACCGCGTCTTCAGCGAGCACCTGCACCGGGACTGGATGGTCGTCGAACCCGGCAATGCGGCCGACGTGCGCGCATTCGCGCAGGGCCACGGCACGATCGTCACGAAGGAACCGGTCGGACAGGCCGGCACCGGAGTGCATCGCTTCCGCGCAGCCGAGATCGATGATTGGGATGCCTTCCACGAGGGCCTGCTCGAGCGCGGAGAGCTGCTCATCGAAGAGGTCATCGTCCAGCATCCCGATCTCGCCGACGTTTGCTCCGGAACGGTCAACACCACCCGCATCACGGCGTTCTTCGATGGCGAGCGAGCCCACATCCTCGCGATGGCCCAGAAGTTCGGGCGCGGCGCGGTCAGCGATCAGATGACGTTCGGCGGCTTCTACACGATGCTCGACGAGAGCGGCCATGCGGTCGGTCCCGGATACGACTCGCACGGGCACGTGTACGAGAAGCACCCCGACTCGGGGTTCGTCATCGGCGAGTTCCAGCTGCCGATGATGGACGATGTTCGTGCATTCATCGACCGCGTCGCGCGCGTCGTGCCCCAGGTGCAGTACGTGGGCTGGGATGTCGTGGTGACGCCTGACGGTCCTGTGCTCGTCGAGGGAAACTGGGGCGCGGGCGTGTACGAAAACAAGCCCAGCGCCACCGGCATCCGCACCGGGCACAAAGCGCGGTACCGCGAAGCGATCGGATTCTAGGCGGCTCGGACGACGCCCAGCGGCGTCGACTGGTGGCCCTGGCCGAGCGGGTTGTCCTTGAGGATCGCCACGAGTCGCTTCTCGCCGGCCTTGTCGAGCGTTGAGCCGAGGATGTTGCCGCCCAGGTCGTTGATGTCGACGACGGCGACCTCGGCCGACCCGCCGATCAGCTCTTTGATGTGGCGCGCGACCTCACGCGGGCGCTCGGGACCGAGCACGACCGCCTTGTTGTACGGGGGGATCGTTCCGCTGGTCGGGCCGTCGATCGCGCGGGCCTTATCGCCGGCGATGCGGTAGAAGTCGCCCTTGCGGCCGAAGAGCTTCGTGACGGCCGACACTGCTGCGGCGAACAGGATGCGGATCGTGCCGCACTCGCGCAGCGCCATCTCCATGGTCTCGGGCATGCCGAGTCCGATTCCGTACGGCGTGCGCACCACGAACTTCGAGAGGAAGATCGCGAGCCGGCGGGGCCGGATCTCCTCGACCAGGTAGGAGCGGCGCTGCGTGATCGCGACGATCTTCTCGGTCACGAACAAGGTGTCGCCCGGCGCGACCACACCGGTCGCGTACTCGCGGATGAACGCGTCGAGGTCGTCACCGGGCATCACGACACGCGTTCGGATGGGGATGCGGGAGTACTTCGCGCCGTCGACCTCGACCGTGAGCGCCTTGCCGGCGTTGGCCTCGGCCATCACTCGAGATAGTCGCGCAGCGACTGCGAGCGCGACGGGTGGCGCAGCTTCGCCATCGTCTTGGATTCGATCTGACGGATCCGCTCACGGGTGACCCCGAACGTGTCGCCGATCTGGTCGAGCGTCTTGGGCTGGCCGTCACCGAGGCCGAAGCGCATGCGGATCACGCCCGCCTCGCGCTCCGAGAGCGAGTCCAAGAGCGATTCGAGCTGACGCTGCAGCATCGTGAAGCCCACCGCATCGGCCGGCACGACCGCCTCGGTGTCCTCGATGAGGTCGCCGAACTCACTGTCGCCGTCCTCGCCGAGGGGAGTGTGCAGCGAGATGGGCTCGCGCCCGTACTTCTGCACCTCGATGACCTTCTCGGGGGTCATGTCGAGCTCGCGGCTGAGCTCCTCGGGCGTGGGCTCGCGGCCCAGGTCCTGCAGCATCTGCCGCTGCACGCGGGCGAGCTTGTTGATGACCTCGACCATGTGGACGGGGATGCGGATCGTGCGCGCCTGGTCGGCCATGGCGCGGGTGATCGCCTGGCGGATCCACCACGTCGCGTACGTCGAGAACTTGAAGCCCTTGGTGTAGTCGAACTTCTCGACCGCGCGGATCAGGCCGAGGTTCCCCTCTTGGATGAGATCCAGAAACTGCATGCCTCGGCCGGTGTAGCGCTTGGCGAGAGAGACGACCAGACGCAGGTTCGCGCCGAGCAGGTGGCTCTTGGCGCGCTGACCATCGCGGGCGACCCACTGCAGGTCGAGCCCGGTCTGGTGGGACTTCTCGGCGGGGGTCATGTGCGAGAGCTTCTCTTCGGCGAACAGACCCGCCTCGATCCGCATCGCCAGCTCGACCTCTTCGGCCGCGTTCAGCAGCGGCACCTTGCCGATCTGCTTCAGGTAGTCCTTGACCGGGTCGGCCGTCGCGCCGGTGATCATCGTCGAGTAGACGGGCACGTCGTCTTCGTCGGTCGACGAGATGACGATCGCTCCGGTCGGAAGCGGCTCCGAGAACGCCGGCTTGGTGTCCTCTTCGTCGTCGTCCTCTTCTTCGGACTCGGACGCCTCCCCTTCGGGCTCCGCGGCGGGGGCCGCTTTGGCCCGACTCCGAGTCGCCTTGGGCTTCTCGTCGTCGTCGCTGATGTCGAGTTCCACGACGACGCCGTCGAGCTCGATGACATCGTCGATCTCGACCTCGTCCGCGAGGTCCTCTGAGTCGTCGTCGGTCGCGGGAGTGGTGCGCGCCTTGGTCGGCTTCGCCACCGCCTTCGGGGCCACCGCGGTCTTGGTCGTCGTCTTGGCCGCCGTGGTCTTGTCGGTGGCCGGCTTCGTCACGGTCTTCTTCGCGACGATCGTCGCGGGCTCGACCGCGGAGGAGTCTGCCGCGGTGTCCTTCGCGCCGGTCGCGCGGTTTGTGGTCTTCGTGCCTGAGGTCACGGTTCGCCTTTCACCGTCGGACGCGTGTCGCACGCCCTCCGGTAGATTTCGGACACTAGTAAGACCCTTGTCAAGTCCCCACTCTGCTGAGAAATGCTCGCAGAGTCGGTTGACAACGGGTCAGGTCATCCATTGTCGCACATCCGTCGCGCACATCCGACGTGCGCAATGGACACATCTGGAACAACACCCGGGCGGGGATGGGAATTCCGCCGAGGTCAGGCTCCACGCTTCTCGTCGTCGCCCGACGGCCGATTCGCGAGGAAGCGCTCCAGCTCGGCTGCGAGCTCATCCGCGCTGGGAAGATCGCCCGTGTGGATGATCGGAGTCGCGAGCGTGGACCCCGCCATGTAGGAGTCGTATCGCTCTTCCAGGCCCTGCACCATGCGGGAGAGCTCGTCGCTGCCGGCGACCTGCTCTTCGACCTTCGTGAGGTACTCTCGGTTCTCCTCGCGGAGTTCATCGCCGGCGAAGACCAGGCCGGTCGCCACCGTCAGACTGTCGAGGCCGGCCATCGCGCCCGCCGGGTACTCTGTGTCACCCAGGTAGTGCGGAATGAGCAGGACGAAGCCGACGACGAGCGCGCCGGCCTCTGCGAAGCGGTATTCGAGGAGGTGACCCGCGGTGGCCGGAACCTGCGTGTGCGGCTGCCATACCGAATGGGCCGTGGTCAGCTCTTTGCGCGTTCCGCTCACCGTCGTGCCGATCGGTCGTGTGTGCGGAACGGGCATGGGGATGGCATGCACCCACGTCACCGAATGCACGTCGTAGGCTGCGGCGAAGTCGAGCACCGCGTCGGCGAACGCGTCCCAAGCGAAATCGGGCTCATAGCCGGCGAGAAGGAGAAAGGGCTGCCCGAGCGAGTCGTGCGCGAAGGAGAGCTCGAGTCGCGGCGGCCGGTAGTCGGTGAGGTGATCCTGTTCGAACGAGATCAGCGGCCGGCGGGCGCGATAATCCAGCAGCACATCGTTCGAGAACACCGCCACCGGGGTGGGCTCGAGACCATTGCGGAAGTAATCGACCATGCGGCTGACCGCGCTCCCGGCGTCGGTGAAACCCGTGAGCGCGATGATGAGCGGGAGTCCCCGTGGGATCGGCGGCGCGGATGCCACACGCTCGTAGAGCGGAGCGGAAAGAGCCATGCCCCCATGCTACGAGTCGCGCCCGTCGGAGCAGACCTCGCGCATCCCGCTCACAGCGAACACGGCAAAGGGCGGCATACCTAGGATGGAGGTCATGCCGTTTCCCGATCTCGTGTTCAGCGCCGCCCCCGTTCAGGAATCCGAAGCCGACGCCATCCTGCTGGCCCTGCCTCCGCTCGATCGTGACGACGCGCCCACGCTGGCAGCCTGGCCGGGACTGCGCGACGCACTCGCCGGCACCGGTTTCACCGGCGGTCTGGCATCGTTCCAGCGGGTCTATGCGCCCGACATCACCCTGCTTCCGCTGGCCGTCGTCGGCACAGGCGCGAATCCGGATGCCGCGGCCGTCCGTGACGCGGTGGGCGCCGGCATCCGTCTTCTGACCGGCTATGCGACCGTGAGCGTCGCGGTCGTCGCCGACGACGTCGGCCTGTGGCGCGCGGCGGCGGAGGGTGCGACCCTCGGCGGCTACCGTTTCGAGGGCTACAAGACCGAGTCCCCCAGGGCGCGCGCGAGCACTGTCATCGTCCACGGTCCGCAGGAGCCGCCCGCCGACGAACTGGCCGCGGTCCTCGCCGCAGCGGACGCCGTCGCACTCGTGAAGGACCTGGTCGCGACCCCGGCGGAATGGCTGGGACCGGCTGATTTCGCCGAACGCGCCGTCGAGTCCGTAGAGGGGCTTCCTGTCACCGTCGAAGTCCTGGACGAGACCGCTCTGCGCGACGCAGGCTACGGCGGCATCCTGGGTGTCGGCCAGGGATCCGACCGGCCGCCGCGGCTGGTCCGGCTCGAGTACGCACCCGCCGAGGCCGTGCGGCATGTCGCGCTGGTCGGAAAGGGCATCACGTTCGACACCGGCGGCTTGTCGCTGAAGCCGGCCGGATCGATGGTCGGCATGAAATACGACATGTGCGGCGCCGCGACGGTGCTCAGCGTACTGCGCGCCGTGGCGACGCAGGGCCTGCCGGTGCGCGTGACCGCATGGCTGTGCATCGCCGACAACATGCCCTCTGGTCGAGCGACCCGCCCCGGCGATGTGCTGCGCATGCTCGACGGGACGACGGTGGAAGTGCTGAACACAGATGCCGAGGGGCGGCTCGTGCTCGCCGACGGTCTCGTGGCCGCAAGCCGGGAGCACCCGGATGTGATCGTGGACGTCGCCACCCTGACGGGCGCGATCTCGACTGCCCTGGGTACGCGGCATGCCGGGGTGATGGGCGAGGACGCTGCCGTCGCCGAGTATCTCGCGGCCTCCGCGGAGACCGGCGAGCTCGCCTGGCAGCTGCCGCTTCCGGCCCACATGGTGGATGAGCTCGACTCCCCCATCGCCGACCTGCAGAACGCCAAGATCGGCGACTCGGCCGGCGGCTCGCTCTTCGCCGGTCTGTTTCTGCGCCACTTCGTCGGTCGCGTGTCGGACGAGGCGGAGGCGCCGCGAATCCCCTGGGTTCATCTGGATATCGCCGGAGTCGGAATGAACAAGGGCGGCGGCTATGGGTTCACCGATAAAGGCCCCACGGGAGCGACCGTCCGGTCGCTCATCCGCTTCGTCGCCGGGGCGCGCGTCAGCGAGCCGGGGGTCTGGGGCGGAGCCCCGGAGGGGGCGCGCGTCAGCGAGCCGGGGGTCTGGGGCGGAGCCCCAGAGGGTGAGGAGACCCCATGACAGATCACCAATTCGATATCGTCGTGCTCGGTGGTGGCAGCGGTGGATATGCCGCGGCATTGCGGGCTGCGGAGCTGGGCAGGTCGGTCGCCCTCATAGAGAAGGATAAGGTCGGCGGAACCTGCCTGCACCGCGGCTGCATCCCCACGAAGGCGCTGCTGCACGCAGCCGAGGTCGCGGATGTCGCCCGGGATGCCGCCGTCATCGGCATCCGCGCCACGTTCGACGGCATCGACCCGGACGGTGTGCGCGCCTACCGGGAAGGCATCGTAGCCAAGAAGTACAAGGGGCTCGAGGGGCTCATCAGGGCGCGCGGGATCACCGTCGTCGCCGGCGAGGGCATGCTCGAGGCGGGTCCGGCGGTGCGCGTCGGCGACGATCTGTACCGTGGAGCGGACGTCATCCTTGCGACCGGCTCGTACAGCCGGACGCTGCCCGGTCTCGAGATCGGAGGGCGGGTCCTCACCAGCGAGCATGCCCTTGATCTGGCCGAGATCCCCCAGCGGATCGTCATCCTCGGCGGTGGTGTGATCGGCGTCGAATTCGCCAGCGTGTGGCGCTCGTTCGGCGTGGACGTGACGGTCGTGGAAGCTCTCGACCATCTCGTCCCGAACGAGGACGTGACGATGAGCAAGGCGCTCGAGCGGGCATTCCGTCGACGCGGCATCGCCTCGTCCCTCGGCGTGCGCGTGGCCGGTGTGTCGCAGAGCGCGGATGCCGTCACAGTGACGCTCGAGAACGGCTCGACCTACGAGGCCGACTACCTTCTGGTGGCCGTCGGCCGCGGCCCGGTGACCGCCGGACTCGGCTTCGAGGAGAATGGCGTCACGCTCGATCGCGGCTTCGTCACCATCGACGAGCGCCTGCGCACGAGCGCCGAGCACGTCTGGGCTGTGGGTGACATCGTCGCCGGCCTCCAGCTGGCGCACCGCGGATTCCAGCAGGGGATCTTCGTCGCTGAGGAGATCGCGGGCCTGCGGCCGGTGCTGGTCCCCGACTCGCAGATCCCCAAGGTGACCTACAGCCACCCGGAGGTGGCCTCGGTCGGTCTGACCGAAGCCCAGGCCGTAGAAGCGAACGGCGCTGCAGAGGTCGTCTCGTACGAGTACAACCTCGCGGGCAATGGCAAGAGCGAGATCATCGGCACTTCGGGGCTCGTGAAGGTCGTCAGGCTGAAGGAGGGTCCGGTCCTCGGCGTGCATCTGGTCGGCGATCGCGTCGGCGAGCTGATCACCGAGGGGCAGCTCGCAGTCGCGTGGGAAGCACACCCCGAGGACATCGCACCGTTCATCCATGCGCACCCCACCCAGAGCGAAGCGCTCGGCGAAGCGTTCCTCGCACTCGCGGGAAAGCCCCTGCATGCGCTCTGACGCGCGCCGACGCGCTACGACGACAGCATCACTAAGCTGGAAAGCGACATCGGCATTCTGAAGGAGTCATGCACATGAGCACTTCTGTGGTCCTCCCCGCGCTCGGCGAGAGCGTCACCGAGGGAACGGTCACCCGCTGGCTCAAGAAGGTCGGCGACACCGTGGAGGCGGACGAAGGACTGCTCGAGATCTCGACCGACAAGGTCGACACCGAGATTCCATCGCCGGTGAGCGGCGTGATCGAGGAGATCTTCGTCCAGGAGGACGAGACCGTCGAGGTCGGTGCTGTGCTGGCGAAGATCGGCGAGGTCGGGTCCGCCTCGGCGTCGGATGAAGCCCCCGACACTGCCGAGCATGTCGCGACCGCGCCCGAGGCGCCCTCGACCGAGGGCTTCGCCCCGGAACCCGCGTCTGCCGAGTCCGAGGCGCCCGCTGCGGAGGCACCGCCTGCGGGTGCCCCTGTTGCCGAGGCCCCGGCTGCGGGCGGGGCGCCCGACGGCAAGGACGTCGTGCTTCCCGAACTCGGCGAGAGCGTCACCGAGGGCACCGTCACGCGCTGGCTCAAGAATATCGGCGACACGGTCGAGGTCGACGAGGCGCTGCTCGAGATCTCGACCGACAAGGTCGACACCGAGATCCCCTCGCCCTTCGCGGGCGTGCTGCAGCAGATCTTCATCCAGGAGGATGAGACGGTCGCCGTCGGCTCGCCGCTCGCGCGCATCGGCGACAGCGTCGCCGCCCCCGCGGAATCATCTGCCGTTGCACCTGTCGCGGAGGTGGCGCCTGTCGCGGAGGTGGCTCCGCCCGCGCAGGAGGCTCCGCCCGCGCAGGAGGCTCCGCCCGCGCAGGAGGCTCCGCCCGCGCAGGAG
>NZ_WOYP01000028.1:0-26855 GCF_011620715.1 Microbacterium sp.
GTGAGGCGGCGGAGGGAAATGCGGGATGGCCGTCGGCCCAGTTGCGCCATCGGGTCGTTCGGCCCCGTGCCATAAGGCATTCAAGGCGTCGGTTGCGGTGGTAGACGCTCGGTAACGGTGTCGCCCGTGCCCACTTGACTCGTACGTGCCCCCTCGCCGGTTTCCGTGATCCAGGCCACGGTGTGCCGCGTGTCGGCAGGCGTGTCTGCGATTGATGATCTGCGATTCCTGGCGTCGAACCGGGTCAGCGCGAAGCCGTCGGCCGATAGATCGCCTCTCATCTCCGTCCTCCGATCTCGAGCCCGATCCGATGCGAGGGCTTCAATCCTCCGGCCCCACATTGGTGGAGAAGAAGCGGCTTGACAAACGGGTTCGGGACAGGTCGTGTGCCCATGTGCTCGAGAAGTGATCACGACCGGCGAGGTGCGCGACTCGGCCTAGGCGGCGAAGACCTCGCGTGGCCTGCGATCAACTGGCAGCGCCGCGTCCCACTCGAGGACCAGGCCTCCGCTGGAGTTCGCCGCCCGAGCGAGTGTCTGAAGGTACTCACTTTCCAACGGTCCATGATCGGCAACGTCGAAGACGAACCGCAGCGGAATCGAGGGCTGCAACCAGATGGAGGAGGCACCGGCATCCCCCGTATGCTTCCACGTCAACATGAAGCTCTCACCGCGACGCAGCTTGGTGGCGACCACCGCTTTGACATGAGCGAGCATGCCGTCGGGCATCTCCACCGGGAGGGACTCGGTTCCGTAGTACAGATATGCCATCGGACCATTCCTCTCTCTCCGACCCCGAGCGAGCGGTCCCAACCGGCTTGCCCGAAGCCTGTCTATCCCATAACTCTCTTATCACACATCCGAAGCTTGTCAATATCTGTCATATATCGTGAGAGAACGAAATAGCGCCTCGGGTGATCATTCGGCGCGTACGGAGGACCAGATGCCCAAGACCGTTGTACGCCATGAAGAGGAACACCTCTATGCGAAGGAACCGCGCACCGAGGCAGGACGTCGACTGAGCGATGCGATCCTTCATCTGAGTCGGGCGGAACGCGCGCAAACCGCGCGGGCTCAGCGCGCTTCCGGTCTTTCCGCCACCGATCTCACCGCGCTCCGGTACCTGGTCCAGGGTTACCGGGACGGACGCCACCTGAGCCCGAAGGACGTGATCGTCATGCTCGACTCCACGAGCGCGACCGTCACCAACGTCATCGGGAGACTCGTGGCCAGGGGACTGGTGACCAGGGTGCACCACCCCACCGACCGTCGAGCGCATTACCTCGTTCCCACCCCTGAAGCCATCGCCCGGGTGGATGACGCCCACTCCGCGCACCACTCCGCAATAGTCGCTGCCATCGACGATGTGCCCGAAGCGGATGCGCAGAAAGCCGGAGACGTGATTTCGCGCGTCGTCGCTGCACTGGACGGACTCGACTAGCCCGCTCCGCCCCAGCTCGGAGTCGTGCGTCATTCTGGTCGTGAGCGCACCCCATTGTCGACCGGCATCCCATTCTCGTCCGTCGCGTCGGGGCCCTCTGGGGCCCCGCCCGAGGCGGTATCAGCTTCGACGTCTCCATCGGGCGTTCCGTGGGTGTTGTGCGAGGGCTTGTCAGTGCTGTTCATGACTCTCCTTCGTTGTGCGTGTGTGAAGAACTCGGCGCGACCATCGCACCGGCGGAAACCGCTGCGGCCAATGGCTCACGACGGCGTGAAACCGCGATGGATCTGCCACGAGGAAGTGGTGGATGTTGCCCTTCGGGTCCAGGGCGATGTTCAGGGGAGGGGCGTCGTCCAGGCCCGGCTTGTCCACCGGGTCCGTCTTGCGGCCGTGGTACTCAGGAGCGCCCTCGAGCAGCCGGGCGACCGTGGCGCCGATCAGCTCGACGTGGCTGATCTCCTCGGTCCCGATGCCCTGGATCAGGTCCTTGTAGGGCTTCGCGCCGGCGCCGCGGAAGTTGATGCTCTGGAACAAGTACTGCATCATCGTGCGCATCTCGCCGAACTGGCCGCCGAGGCCCTCCTGCAGGGCGTTCGCCGCCGCGGGATCCGGCTCATCCTGCTCGATCGGGTTGATGAGGTTCTGCAGGGGAAGTACCTGGGGCCTCCTCGGCGTCCCCTCCACTCTCCGCCCGACTCTCACCGGGTCACCGGGGTGGACAAGGCGTCTGCGGACCCTTATCCTCGCGGGCGCGCAAGCCTGGATGCGCGCATTGCACGCGATCTGACCGAAGGTCGCGGGACGGACGCCGCGATCGATGCGGTGGGTTTGGAGGCCCACGGCAATGCCGGCGTGAAGTTCATCCATAAAGCGGTCGGGCTCATGCCCGACGCGCTCGCACGACCGCTGATGGACAAGGCGGGCATGGACCGACAGCAACACTTCACTGTGACAACGCTGCACGCAGCGCTATTGCATCCCGCACCGCGTTGCCCCCGCCGTCGTTGTTGAAATACGCGTATACCTGGTGCCCGGATTGTTCCCACTCACGGATGCGTTCGGCCCACCACGCCAGATCCTCCGGCGAGTACGACCCCGCGTAGAGGGATCCGGGGTCGGGTCCGTGCAAACGGATGTACACCACGTCGGCGGTGGCCCGCAGGATGCACGGCAGCCTGGCCCCGCTCATGACGCAGTACGCGGCGCGGTGTCGCTCGAGGAGTGTGAACACGGCATCGTCGGACCAGGACGGATGCCGGAACTCGACCACCGGCTTCATCCAGGACGGCACTCGCTTCAGGAAGTAGTCCAGCCGTTCGTCGTCGCGTTGCATGCCGGGCGGCAGCTGCACGAGGAGCGGGCCGCGGCGGCCGGCGAGTTCGTGCAGACCTGCGGTCATCCGCTCGATCCACTGCTCGGGCCCGTAGAGCCGGCGGGCGTGGGTCAGGCCGCGCGGTGCCTTCACCGTCAGCTCGAACCCCTCAGGCAGCCGACGACGCCATGACGCGAAGCTTGCGGGTGGCGGCCACCGGTAGAAACTCGCATTCAGCTCCACCGTGTCGAACACCTCGACATATCGGCCGAGGCGGTCTCGGGCGGGCAGTCCCGGCCGGTAGAGGACGCCGTTCCAATGGTCGTAGCTCCAACCGGACGTACCCACTCGTGCCATTGCACGAGTATGCGCATCCGTTCTCCTGCAGCCAAGGCCTTGCGCGCGCGGTCATCGGCACCTATCGGCGTGGGGCGCAGCCACAGCCCCACACCCGTCGTCGAACCCGTGTCAAGCCCCTCAGATCGATTCCGGATCGCCCCTACCGTGAGGGTCATGAGAGCAAACGCGCAGGAGCGAGGGTGACGGCACGGTTCGGCTACACCTTGATGACGGAACAGAGCGGGGCCCGCCAGCTCGTGAAGTACGCGGTCGCCGCCGGAGTGAAGGAGTACGTGGATGCCGGGTTCGCTGATGTCGCGGTGGTACACGTCGGCGACGAAGGCCAGGGGAGATTCCTCGCCGCAGCTGCCGGCCCGCTCCTGCACAAGCTGGGTGACCTGTGACCGCGGCTCGGGAGGACGTGAGCTGATGGCGGTGAGAGAGCTGTGGCTGGCGCGGCACGGGGAGAGTCTCGCGAACATGGCCGCCACTCGCGCGGAGCAGGATGGCCTCGACGCCATCCCCATCGAAACCCGCGATGCGGACGTTCCGCTATCGCACACGGGCGAAGATCAGGCCGCCGCTCTGGGCACATGGGTGGCGCAGCATCTATCCGGGCTGGACACGTTCTGGGTGTCGCCGTATGTCCGCGCACGTCAGACGCTCACGATCGCGCTCGGCGAATCCGGCCCACCCTCGGTGGTCGTCGTGGATGAACGCCTTCGCGACCGCGAACTGGGGATTCTCGACCTGCTGACGACGCACGGCATTGCGCGGCTGCATCCGGGAGAGGCGGAACGTCGCCGCCGGCTCGGCAAGTACTATCACCGTCCACCCGGAGGAGAGTCCTGGGCGGATGTCGCTCTCAGGCTCCGATCCTTTCTCGGTGACGCCATGAACGCGCCCGGCGAGACCGCGATGGTCGTCGCTCACGACGCGGTCGTGATGCTGATCCTCTCGGTGCTGCTGCCGCTCGAGGAGTCGCAGCTTCTCGAGTTCGCGGCATCCCACACCGTGCTCAACGCCTCCCTCACGCATCTGGTGCGGCGTGACGCGGGGTGGGACTTGATCGAGTTCTCGACCGTCGACCACCTGCAAGCCGAGGGCGCGCCGGTCACCGTCCACCCGGGGAGCCCCGATGTCCAGCCCGAGTGAGGTGGTTACCCGCGCGCTGCTGCGCGACTGGGGGTTGCCAGACCCGGGCGACTCGAAGAAGTCCCGTGGCCGGGTGATCGTGGTGGGCGGTTCGCGCCGCGCACCCGGGGCCGCCCTGTTGGCCGGTGAGGCCGCCCTGCGCGTCGGCGCCGGTCGGCTCGGACTCGTGGTGCCACGCTCGATCGATGGGCAGCTAGGGGTGACGATGCCGGAAGCTGCCGTCTTCGCAATGCCTGAGGACGCTGGTGACACTTTCGATGACGTCGTCTTGACCGAACTCGAATCCGCGGATGCCGTCCTCTTGGGGCCCGGCTTCGATGACGCCGAGCAGACGCTGGCTACTCTCCGGCGAGTCGGGTCGGTCGGCGTGCGCTGTCTGGTGCTGGACGCGTTCGCGCTTGGCATCCTCTCCGCAGTCCCGCGATCCGAGCTGCCCGCGGCGCTGATCCTCAACCCCAACAAGGAAGAGGCGGCCATCCTTCTCGGCCGCGACCTCAGCAATGACCCCGTCGCGGATGTGTCAGAGATCGCCCGCCGATTCGACGCGATCGTCAACTGCTACGGAACCGTGGCCACGCCGACGGGGCGGACGTGGCAGGTGAAGGTCGGCGGGCCCGGTCTGGGCACATCGGGCAGCGGAGACGTGCTGGCGGGTGCGATCGCCGGCTTCGCCGCGCGCGGCGGCGAACCCTCACGCGCCGCGGTGTGGGGAAGCTGGACTCACGCCCGGGCCGGAGACCGACTTGCCGCACGTACCGGTATCGGGTTCCTGGCTCGCGAGATAGCGACGGAGCTCACGCCGACGCTGGCTGAGACGATCGGCTGAGTCGGACTGCTCACCGAGTAACGCCGCGCGCGGGCGTGTCGGGAGCGCCGGGTTCGAGCCGCTAGCGTGAACCCATGACAACGGCGATGCGGCGGGCGATGCTCGCTGTCGTCACCATCGTCGTCCTGGCCGCCGTCGGCGTCGCTCTCGGCCTCGTCGTCGACGCTGCGCTCGGCATCCGCACCGAACCGGCGACGCAGATGTACTCGGCCGAGTGGGGGAAGGGCGCCGAAGTCGGCGTGCAGCGCTCCGACAACGACATGGTGATGGCCTGGATCGCGCGCGGTCTGCTCCTGCTGGCGGTGCTGTGGATCATCATCGGCGTCGTGGCGTCGCGTACACGACTGGTGCGCCGTCCCGGCGCGGCGGCCGCGCGCGCCGCCTGGCTCGCAACGACCCGGCCGTGGCGCGCCCGCGAGTCCACACTCGGACTGCTTCCCCTCGACCGTTGGCTGCTGCTCGGCATCCCGGCGGCACTGCTGGTGGGGACCCGGGCGGTGCAGACCTCATTCCTCTCGTGGACGCACCTGGTGGTCGTGATGGGGGCGTGGGTCGTGTTCGTCCTCGTGGTGCGGCTGCTGCTGCGCCGCCGCTCGCCGTGGCCGGTCATCGCCGCTGTCGGCGGGGTCGTGGTGCTCAGGTGTGTCGTGACGCTGCTCGCGCTCTCGGTGACCCGACCAGACGGCCACTGGTTCTCGTTCTGGACCGAACCCACCGGGCGCACGGTCTACATCGCGGTCGCGTTCACGCTCTTCGTCTGGATGTGGGTCGCGGCAGCGTGGGCGCTCGCGTCGCAGATCGGGCGCCGGCGTGCGACCGGAACGGTGTTGGCCGGGGTCGGTGCGGGGCTCGCCGTTGCGGCACTCATCGTCGCGCTGGTCGGCATCGAGGGGGCGCTCACCGTCGGCGACGACGAGATGGGTCTGCTTTCCTGGGGCCTGTCCCGGATCCTGGGCATCACGGTGCATCTCGGCATCCCCGCCACCGCTTGGTTCACCGCAGGCGTCGGGTTCGTGATCGCCGTGGTCGGCGTGCTGCTGGCACTGCCCTACGGGCGTGCCGATCGCCGCGCCGAGCCCGAGGCTGCGGCCTCCGGCGACCTGATGAGCTAGCGGCTGGTCAGCGTCTTGTCGAACGCTCCACCGCGGGTCGACACGATCTCCTTGCCGAGGGGCATCAGCGAGACCGGCACGAGTTTGAAGTCGGCGATGCCCATCGGGATTCCGATGATCGTGATGCACAGTGCGATGCCCGAAACGATGTGGGCGATCGCCAGCCACCAGCCCGCGAGGATGACCCACACGACGTTGCCGACGAAGGCGCCGACACCGGCGGTGGGCTTGGCCACCACTTCGCGTCCGAACGGCCACAGCGAGTACAGGCCGATGCGGAACGAGGCGATGCCCCACGGGATCGTGATGATCAGGACGCACAGCACCACCCCGACGAGCATGTAGCCGATGAAGAGCCAGAAGCCGGCGAAGATCAGCCAGATGATGTTCAGCAGGGTGCGCACGAGTCCATTCTGGTGGCTGACGGCTGGATATCCGCCCGATCCTGCCGGCCCGGTCGTCGCGGAAGTCTGGCTGTCGGGGCGCGCGCCTAGACTTGGAGGGACATGACCGACGCCTCCGCGGCCGCGCAGCGCGCGGCATCCGCCCCCATCGTCATCGTCGACGGCGACCGCGGTCCCGCAGCCGGTGCGTCGGGATCGGTGCGCTCCGACGAGGACCTCCTCGCGGGGTTGAACCCGCCACAGCGCGAAGCCGTGACGTATCGCGGCCCCGCGCTGCTGGTCGTGGCGGGCGCCGGTTCGGGCAAGACCAGTGTTCTGACCCGCCGGGTCGCGTCGCTGCTGCGCACGAAAGACGCGTGGCCGAGCCAGATCCTCGCGATCACGTTCACGAACAAGGCCGCGGGCGAGATGCGCGAGCGGGTCGGCCAGCTGATCGGCGAGCGCGCGCAGGGCATGTGGATCTCGACCTTCCACTCCGCCTGCGTGCGTATCCTGCGCCGCGAGGCCGAGCAGTTCGGTTTCACCAAGTCGTTCACGATCTACGACTCGGGCGATTCGCGAGCTCTGCTGAAGCGACTCGTGAAAGAGCACGAGGCGGATGCCTATGGACTGACTCCCGCGGGCGCGCAGAGCCGTATCTCGAAGCTCAAGAACGAGTTGTCGGACGCCGAGGCCTATGCCCGGTCGGCGAACATGACCGATCCGGCCGAGCGCGTCTTCGTCGACGTGTTCAGCGACTACCAGCGCGAACTGCAGCGGGCCAATGCCTTCGACTTCGACGATCTGATCGGTCAGGTCGTCTATCTGTTCCGTGCCTTCCCCCACGTGGCGGACGTCTATCGACGCCGCTTCCGGCACATTCTGGTCGACGAGTACCAGGACACCAACCATGCCCAGTACGCGCTCATCCACGAGCTGACCCGGCCGATCGGCTCGGATGCTCCCGGCTTCGAGTCGAACGGGATGATGATCTTCGAGGCCGACCGGGCCGACGATCCCGGCAAGGCGCCGGCATCCCTCACCGTCGTCGGCGACTCCGACCAGTCGATCTACGCGTTCCGCGGCGCCGACATCCGCAACATCAGCGAGTTCGAGCGCGACTACCCGGGTGCCAAAGTGGTGCTGCTCGAGCAGAACTACCGGTCGACGCAGAACATCCTCAGCGCGGCGAACGCGATCATCGGCCACAACTTCGATCGCAAGGACAAGAAGCTGTGGACCGACGTCGGCGCGGGCGAGAAGATCATCGGCTTCACCGGCTACTCGCAGCACGACGAGGCGCAGTTCGTCGCCGATGAGATCGAGACGCTGCACCGGGGCGGAATCGACTACTCGCAGATGGCCGTGTTCTACCGCACGAACTCGCAGAGCCGTGCGCTGGAGGAGATCTTCATCCGCGCCGCGCTGCCCTACAAGATCATGGGCGGCACGAAGTTCTACGAGCGCGCCGAGATCAAGGACGCGCTGGCCTACCTCATCGCGGTGTCGAACCCCGCCGACGAGATGGCGCTGCGCCGCATCGTCAACCGCCCGCGGCGGGGGATCGGCGACGTCACGATCGAGGCGATCTCGCGGTACGCCGCGAACGAACAGATCACGTTCCGCGATGCGCTCGCCAACTCCTCGGCGCTCGGCGTCGGCCCGAAGATCCAGGCTGCGATTGCGCACCTCGACGCGGTGCTGGCCGAGGCCACCGACCTGATGCTGCCCGCGACTGGTGAGCTGGCACCGCCGACCGCCGTCGCCGACGGTCTGCAGCTGCTGCTCGGCAAGACCGGCTACACCGATGCTTTACGGGCGAGCCGCGATGCGCAGGACGAAGCGCGGGTCGAGAACCTGGACGAGCTCGTTGCCGTCGCGCGCGAGTTCGCCCGCAACAACCCCGAGGGCACGGTCGTCGACTTCCTCGCGGAAGTGCAGCTGGTATCGGACGCCGACGACCTCGAAGACGCCTCGGGCTCGGTCTCACTCATGACGATGCACACGGCCAAGGGGCTCGAATACGACGCGGTGTTCGTCACCGGTGTCGAAGAGGACCTCATTCCGCACCGCATCTCCGCGGGCGAGCCGGGCGGTCCGCAAGAGGAACGGCGGCTCTTCTACGTCGGAATCACCCGCGCCCGCAAGCGCCTGTACCTGTCGCTCGCGATGACGCGCGCGCAGTTCGGCGAGATCTCGGTCGCGATGCCGAGCCGGTTCCTGCAGGAGATCCCGCCCGAGCTGGTGCACTGGCGCCAGTCGCCCGGCGACGTGAATTCCCGTGGCGGCATGCAGTCGCGGGCGTTGAATGCGCGGCGGCCGGGTGGTCCCGGGGGGTCAGGCAGCGCGCCCGGCCGACGCTACGGCGAAGACCTGGTGCCGAAGTCGACCTCGATCGAGCGCTTCGCGAACCGCATCCCGGCGAAGGTCCGCGACAACGGGGACATGGTGCTCGCGTCGGGGGACCGCATCAAGCACGACGACTTCGGCGAAGGGCGCGTGGATGCCGTCACCGGAGAGGGAGCGAAGCGCGTCGCGCACGTGCGCTTCGACACTGCCGGGCCCAAGAAGCTGCTGATCAAGATCGCGCCGATCGAGAAGCTCTGAATCGGTAACGACGCCCCGCGCCGATCATGGGGGCCGGTTAGGCTCGAACGATGGCCCTGTTCTCGCGGCGGAAGAAGACCGACGACTTCGAACCGGGGGTGGAGCCCGTCGCAGCCGCTGCGGCGGCAGACCCGGCCCCCGCGCCACCGGTCGACGCCCCCTCCGGCGCATCCGTCGAACCGCCCGCCGTGCGCGCGCCGCGTGCCGAGCGGGCCCCGGTCGCGACCGAGACGATACCCGGGCTCCGCGACAACGTGGTGCTGCGCGAGGCGCTGGCCGCGCTGCCGGTGTCCGCGGAGCCCGCGGACGTGCTCGAAGTCGCCCGTCAGCTCATGCAGGGTCACCTGTTCCTGCGAGTGAAGGGCGACGCGCGCGCCCTCCTGGCCGAGGGCAAGGACCTGCCGCTGGGCGTGGCCGAGGTGAAGGGCGTGCAGTATGTGCTCGCGTACAGCAGCGGCACGGCGCTGCGCGCGAGCATCGCGGCCGATCGGGTGACCGACACGTCGGCGATGGGCCAGCCCGTGCTCGCGGTGCTCAGATACGTGCTCGCCGGAACCTACGCCGGCCTCATCATCGACAACTCGTCGGCGCCCGCTCGTGCCGTGCTGCCGCGCGAGCTGCTCGAGAAGCTGGTCGACCAGGCGGACCCGGCGCTCCAGGTCAAGACGCTGCTCTCGGGCGATCGCACCGCGGCCACGGCATCTCACATCGCCGAGGCGCTCACGCACGTGAAGTTCTGGGTCGCCGTCAAGCGCTCGCCCGAGGGTCGCTTCGGCGTCGCAGAGGCGCGCACCGACGACGGTGCGCGGCTCATTGAGCTGTACTCGCACCCGCTCGAGGTCGCGTCGCTGCGCCGCGGCGACCAGGCCGCGCCGATGACCGCTGCGCAGCTGGCCGGTGCGCTGCGCACCGACGAGGGGCTGGGCGGCGTGATCGTCGACCCGGGCGGCCCGTGGATCCGGCTGTCCCGCGAAGACCTGGCCCCGCTCCTCGCCCTGGCCGACTGATCAGGGCCATGGACCCGAGGGTGAGAGAAGCTCGACGAATCGTGCGCCGACGAGTTGTGCTGGCGAGTCGTGCTGGCTCGGGTCGCATTGATTCGGGGCGCATAACTCCTGCATGTTGTTCGGTCTGTTCGGAGAGACTCGCGTACGCGCCTGACGAGTCGGCGAGCTCCCCAGCGCATTGCAGGAGTTGTGCGCCCAGGTGACAGGTCCTCCGCGGCGCCCGGTCGGCGGGCGTGACGGCTGCCGGTCCGGCCCGGCCGAGCGTCAGCGAGCCGGGGGTATGGGGGCGGAGCCCAACTAAACTCCCTGGCATGGCGAGCGAGCGCATCACCCTGACCGTGCCCGGCCCGGAGGGCGACCGTGAAGTCGGGCTGTCGAGCCCGAACCGTGTGCTGTGGCCCGAGGCGGGCATCACCAAGCACGAGCTCGCCGAGTACGTGATCGCCGTCTCCGGCCCGTTCCTCGAGGCCAACGGCAACCGGCCGATGTCGCTCGAGCGCTTCCCGGAGTCCATCGACGGCGAGTCGTTCTTCTCCAAGAACCCGCCCAGGGGCGCGCCTGCCTACGTCGAGGCGGTCACCGTCACCTACAACAGCGGGCGGCGGCATCCGCAACTCGTCCTCACCGAGCCCGCTGCGATCGTATGGGCCGTGCAGATGAACACGATCGTCTTCCATCCGTGGGCGTCGCTGGCCCGCGACACCGACAACCCGGTCGAGCTGCGGATCGACCTCGATCCGCATTCCGGTACGGACTTCTCGGATGCCGTTCCCGCCGCGCACGCGCTGCGCGAGGTGCTGCGCGAAGCCGGGCTCGAAGCCTGGGTCAAGACGAGTGGAAGTCGCGGCATCCACATGTTCTGCCCGATCGAGCCGACGCACGAGTTCCTCGACGTGCGCCACGCGGTGATCGCCGCCGCGCGCGAGCTCGAGCGCCGCATGCCCGACAAGGTGACCACGAGCTGGTGGAAGGAAGAACGCGGGGAGCGCATCTTCGTCGACTTCAACCAGGCAGGCCGCGACCGCACGATGGCCGGCGCCTACAGCCCGCGCGCGCTGCCGACTGCGACCGTGGCGACCCCGGTGACGTGGGACGAGCTCGACGGCGTCGACCCGACGTCGTTCACGATCCGCTCGGTGCCACAGCGGCTCGCCGACACCGGCGACCCGTGGGCAGGCTTCCTCGCCAACCCCGGGCGTGTGGACACGCTGCTGGAGTGGTGGCAGCGCGACCTGTCGAACGGGCTGGGCGAACTGCCGTTCCCACCGGATTTTCCGAAGATGCCGGGTGAGCCCCCGCGCGTGCAGCCCAGCCGGATCAATCCCGAGAACTGGGCGTGATCGGCGCCGACCCGCCGGCCCTCATCCTGGCCGACTGACCCGGCCGGAACGCCGTTTCTCGGGCAGTCGAACGCAGGAATCAGTCGAGCACGGCTCCGACGTCGTACGCCGAGACCGACTCGAGCTGCTCGTACGTGCACGAGGCCGGGTCGCGGTCTGGCCGCCAGCGCTCGAACTGCACCGTGTGCCGGAAGCGCCAGCCCTCGAGCTGGTCGTAGCGCACCTCGAGGACGCGCTCGGGGCGCAGCTTCACGAATGACGAGTCGCGGCCGGCGGCCGAGAAGCGCGACTTCTGGCCCGCTCCGGTGAGCGCCGCCCCCTCGTCGTCGGTCTGCACGAGCGGCGCGAGCTCATCGATGAGCTCGAGGCGCCGTGCGTTGGTCCACGCCGAGACGGCACCGACCGGGTACAGCGCGCCGTCGTCGGAGTACAGCCCGACCAGCAGCGAGCCGACGCCTACGCCCGATTTGTGGATGCGGTACCCCATCGCGACCACATCCGCGGTGCGGGCGTGCTTGATCTTGAACATCGTGCGCCTGTTCGGCGCATAGGGCTGCGCGAGCGGCTTCGCGACCACGCCGTCGAGCCCGGCCCCCTCGAACTCGTTCATCCAGGTGCGGGCGGTGTCGGCATCCATCGTCGTCCGCGTCACGTGGATCGGATGCGGCAGCCCGGCGAGCAGGTGGACCAGCTGCGCTCGCCGCTCGGAGAACGGCTCCATCTTCAGGTCGCGGTCACCGCGGGCGAGCAGGTCGAACGCGATGAACATGGCGGGCGTGCTCTCGGCGAGCATGTCGACCCGGGATGCCGCGGGGTGGATGCGCTGCGTGAGCGACTCCCAGTCCAGCCGCTGCGAGCCCGGCTCGCCCTTCGGCACGACGACCTCACCGTCGAGCAGGCACGGTTCGGGCAGAAGGCGTGAGAAGGCCTCGACGAGCTCGGGAAAGTACCGGGTCAGCGGCTTGGCGCCGCGGCTGCCGATCTCGACGTTCTCTCCGTCCCAAGACACCAGCCCGCGGAAGCCGTCCCACTTCGGCTCGTAGCTCAGCCCGCCCGGCACCGCCTCCTGGGCGGGCACCTCGGGCACCGACTTGGCGAGCATCGGCGCGGGAATCTCGTAGGGCATACGCCTATCCTGCCGCGGCCCGCCGGCTGCCGACAGGATCGCGGTCGGCTCAGGCCTCGGCCGGGTGCTTGGCCCGCGCCCACCTGGCAGGCAGGTTCGGGCCGTCCCATACGGTGACGGCGCCCCAGACTGCTGCTGTGATCGGCACGGCCAGCACGGCGCCGACGATGCCGCCGAGCACGGTGCCCACGGTCAGGGCGACAAGGACCACGAACGCATGCAGCTTCATCGTGCGGCCCATCAGCACAGGCTGCAGGAAGTCGCCCTCGAGCTGGTTGACGAGCACGACGACGGCGACCACGAACAGCGCGTTGACCGGCCCGTTCGCGACGAGCGCGACGAGCGCGGCGAGAATGCCTGCGACGGTCGCCCCGACGATCGGGATGAACGCCAGCAGGAAGACCAGCACCGCAAGGGGGATCGCAAGCGGAACCTGCAGGATCAGCAGGCCGATCAGGATGCCGACGGCGTCGACGAACGCGACCGTCGCGGTGCCCCGCACATACGAGCCCAGCACGGTCACGGTCTTGTCGCCGATGCGCTCGGCGCGCAGGTAGCTCTCGCCGCGGAAGGGGCGCAGCAGGAACTCCCACATCTGCGGGCCGTCCTTGAGGAAGAAGAACAGGATCGTGACCATCAGCACCAGGCCGGTCGCGAAGTTGGCGACCGCCCCGACGCCGGCCAGGGCACCCGAGCCGAACTGGGCGCTCGTCAGGAAGTCGGTGACGGTGCCGATGACGTCATCGAGCTGCTGAGCCACCGCGTCGAAGAAGGGCAGGGTCTGCACCCATTCGATCACGTCCGCGATGCCGTCCTGCGCCTGCGCGTAGAGCTCGTCCCACTGGTCCTGCACTGCCCACACGATCAGCCAGCCGATGCCCGACAGGATCAGCACGATCGTGAGCAGGGTGATGACCGTGGCGAGCACCGAGGGAACACCCCGATGCCGCATCCAGCCCATCACCGGCGCGAACGCGCACGCCAGGATGAGCGCGATCACGAGCGGAATCGTGACCACTGTGAGCTGCTGGATCGCGAAGATGATGCCGCCGGCGACGGCGACCACCACGATGATCTGGATGGCGCGGATGGCGAGCCTGCCGAATCCGTCGGCCCACAGGCTCCAGGGGGCGCGGGTCGCGTTGAGGTCGATATCGTGCGACTCGAGGCGCACGGTCTGCGGGTCGTTGCGGAAGAGTCCCATGAGACGAACCTATCCGCGCGACCAGCCCGGTCGGGTCGGCTCGCGGCGGCCGCCGGACTGTGCTCGGGGCATCAGACGAACGCGCTCTGCCCGGTGATGTCGCGGCCGATCAGCAGTGCCTGCACGCTCTCGGTGCCCTCGTAGGTGTGGATGGCCTCGATGTCGGCCATGTGCTGCATGACGCGATTCTGCAGAAGGATGCCGTTGCCGCCGAGCAGGTCGCGCGCCACCGAGGCGATGCGTCGCGCGGCACGCGTGTTGTGGTACTTCGCGAGCGAGGCCTGGGTGGGTCGCAGCTCACCCGCGGTCTCGAGATCGGCCATCTGCCGGCAGTACAGCTGCATGGCGGTCAGGTCGTCGAGCATCTGCGTCAGACGCTCCTGCACCATCTGGAACCTCGCGAGCGGCTTGCCGAACTGCACGCGCTGCTGTGAGTAGGCCAGGGCCGCCTCGTAGCAGGCGGCCGCGTGTCCGAGCGCCGACCACGCGACGCCCGAGCGGGTCGAGTGCAGCACGGTCGACGCGTCCTTGAACGAATGCGTTCCCGGCAGGACGGCATCCGTCGGCACCCGCACGTCGGTCAGCCGGATGTGCGCCTGGTGGATCGCGCGCACCGACGCCTTGCCCAGGATCGGCCGCCCGTCGTAGCCCGCTGTCTCCTGCGGGATCAGGAATCCGCGCACCTTTCCGTCGTGGTCCGGGTCGGAGGGGTCGAGGACCCGCGCCCAGACGATGCTCAGACCGCCGGAGGAGCCGTTGCCGATCCATTTCTTGACCCCGTTGAGCACCCACTCGTCGCCCTCTCGCCGGGCTCCGGTCTCGAGCGAGACCGAGTCCGAGCCGTGATCGGGCTCGGTGAGCGCGAATGCAGCCAGCACCTCGCCCCGCGCGATCGGGCGCAGCCAGCGCGCCTTCTGCTCGTCGCTGCCGAACAGCGCGACCGAGCGCAGCGCGAGACCGCCCTGCACCGCGAGGATCGTGCCGAGCGATCCGTCGCCGCGGGAGATCTCCATGTTCACCAGACCGGCGGCCAGCGGCGACGAGTAGCCGAGCCCGTCGTGCACCAGACCGTCGTTGAAGAGGTCGAGTTCGCCCATCCGGCGCGCCAGGTCGAGGTCGTACTCGCCGCGGTCCCACAGGCCGTCCATGCGCGGGAGCACTTCGTCGACGAAGCCCTTCGCCCGATCCCAGACCGCGCGGTCGTCACCGGCGACATCGGCGAAGACCTCGTAGTAGTCGGTGTCGAGGCGATCGGAGACGTCGTAGACCGCGACGCGTTCGCCGGGCACGGGGGAGTGGCTCATCAGGACAGCGTACCGGCACTCAGTGTCGCCACCGATGTGACTCGATTCCACGAGATGCGCCTGCGCTCGGCTGGTGCTACGGTGACCGCACCGGGCGGGCGTCCGAGAGCCAGGTCCCCGGACAGAACCAGACACGAAGGAGTGCGGTGTGGAGCGATTCAGCGACAGGGTGGCACTGATCACCGGCGGCAGCCGCGGCATCGGCTTCGCAATCGCCCGGCGACTCGTCGCGGAGGGCGCCTCCGTGGTCATCACCGGACGCAGGCAGGAGTCGCTCGACGCGGCCGTCGCCGCGCTGGGGGAGCGCGCGTCGGCCGTCGCGGGCAAGGCCGACGACCCGGCGCACCGCGCCGTGGCGTTCGCGCACGTCGCCGAGCGGCACGGCCGCCTCGACCACCTCGTGAACAACGCGGGCATCAACCCGGCGTTCGGTCCGCTCCTGCAGATCGACTCGGCGATCGCTCACAAGATCCTCGCGGTGAACGTCCTCGCGACGCTGGAATGGACCCGGGATGCCGTCGCGGCAGGGCTCGCGCGCTCCGTCGTGAACCTGTCGTCGGTGAGCGGGCTGAGCGCCAGCCCGAACATCGCCTTCTACGGGATCTCCAAGGCCGCGATCATCAATCTCACGATGCAGCTCGCCGATGAACTCGCCCCGGGCCTGCGCGTGAACGCGGTCGCGCCCGCGGTGATCAAGACCGATTTCGCGCGCGCCCTCTACGAGGGACGAGAGGAACAGGTGGCGGCGCAGTATCGGCTGCAGCGCCTCGGCGAGCCCGACGACGTCGCCGGACCGGTCGCGTTCCTGCTCTCGGACGATGCCGCCTGGATCACGGGGCAGACCCTCGTCATCGACGGGGGCGGGGGCATGCGCACCGCCCTGTGAACGATGCGACGGGCCGGCAGCCGATCCCGGCCTCGCCCAGCGCGTTCAGGTGCACCTCGGTCGTCTTCGACGCCCTGTCCGGTGGGCAGCGGTCAGCCGTCGAGCTGCGCGCGTACCCGGCGGGCGATCTCGGCGGTCGGCATCGAGCGCGGAAACACCGCGACCACGACATCATCGGCGGCCTCGTCCGCCCCGTCCGGGTGAACGCCGTAGCGGCGCAGCGCATCGTCCAGAGCACGTCGCAGCACGGTCAGGGGCACGCGCTTGGTACCGCGCAGCAGGCGCCGCAGCACGTGGTTGTGCAGCGCGGTGACCAGTGCCGCGAAGCCGACCGCGTCCAGCGGATCGATCTCGGGCAGCGAGCGGCGCAGATACTCGTCGAACTGCCGCTCGTAACGGAACACCGTCACGATCTCGCGCTCGCGAAGCGCGGGCACCTGCCGAACGATCTGGTAGCGCAGGCGCGCGACCTCGGGATCATGGGCGAAGTGCTGGAAGACCCGCTCGGACGCCCTGCACACCGCGACCCACGGGTTCGGGTGTCCGCGGTCGAGCCACTCGCGGAGCTCGTCGAGGAGAACCTCGTGGTCGGCGAAGACGACGTCTTCCTTGCCGCCGAACTGACGGAAGAACGTGCTGCGCGACACCCCGGCGGCCTGCGCGATCTGCTCGACCGACGTCGCGTCGAATCCCTGGCGCGCGAACAGCTCGAGCGCGGCGGCGACGACTGCGGTGCGCGCGGCGGAGGCGGACGCGGTCTCACTCATGATCGACAGAAGCCTAGCCCCGCGGGGTGCGCGGGCATCGGCATCCGCTCGTCGGCGTCGCGGTCGCACCAGCGCCGGTCGGGAGCCGCGATCGCCCGGTAGTAGGCTCGATGACTGGTCGACATCGCTCGACGTCACGACGCTTCGCGTCATCTCCCCATCGCCCTCAGCGAAAGAACGCACTGTGGATCTGTACGAATACCAGGCACGCGACCTCTTCGAGACTTACGGGGTTCCGGTGCTCGCCGGGCTCGTCGCCGACACCCCCGAAGAGGCGAAGGCAGCCGCCGAGAAGATCGGCGGGGTCGTCGTCGTCAAGGCCCAGGTCAAGACCGGAGGCCGCGGCAAGGCCGGCGGCGTCAAGGTCGCGAAGACCCCCGACGAGGCCTACGAGGCAGCGAAGGCCATCCTCGGCCTCGACATCAAGGGCCACGTCGTGGGGCGCGTCATGGTCGCGGCGGGCGCGCGCATCGACAAGGAGTACTACTTCTCCGTGCTGCTGGACCGCGCGAACCGCGCGTACCTGTCGCTCTGCAGCGTCGAGGGCGGCGTGGAGATCGAGGAGCTCGCAGTCGAGCGTCCCGATGCCCTGGCGCGGATCGCGGTCGACCCGCTCGCCGGAATCGACAAGAAGAAGGCCGTCGAGATCGCCGAGGCCGCCGGATTCGCGCCCGAGCTCGTCGACAAGGTGAGCGACGTCTTCGTCAAGCTCTACGCCGTCTACAAGGGCGAGGACGCGACGCTCGTCGAGGTCAACCCGCTCGTGCTGACCGAAGAGGGTGACATCATCGCCCTCGACGGCAAGGTCTCGCTCGATGAGAACGCCGGCTTCCGTCACGCCGGGCACGCGCTTTTCGAAGACAGGGATGCCGCCGACCCGCTCGAAGCCAAGGCCAAGGAGAACGACCTCAACTACGTCAAGCTCGACGGTCAGGTCGGCGTGATCGGAAACGGTGCGGGGCTCGTGATGTCGACGCTCGACGTCGTCGCCTACGCCGGCGAGAACCATGGCGGCGTCAAGCCCGCCAACTTCCTGGACATCGGCGGCGGCGCCTCGGCCGAGGTCATGGCCGCGGGCCTGGACGTCATCCTCGGCGACCCGCAGGTCAAGAGCGTTTTCGTCAACGTGTTCGGCGGCATCACCGCGTGCGACGCGGTCGCCAAGGGCATCGTCGGCGCACTGGCCGAGCTGGGCGCCACCGCGACCAAGCCGCTGGTCGTGCGCCTGGACGGCAACAAGGTGGAAGAGGGCCGCGCGATCCTTCGCGACGCGAACCACCCTCTGGTCACGCTGGCCGAAACCATGGACGAGGGCGCCGAGAAGGCCGCCGAGCTCGCGAACGCATAAGGACTGAAGCAACATGTCGATCTTTCTTGACAAGACCTCCAAGGTCATCGTCCAGGGCATCACCGGTGGCGAGGGCACAAAGCACACCGCGCTGATGCTCAAGGCCGGAACCCAGGTCGTCGGCGGCGTGAACGCCCGCAAGGCCGGCACCACCGTGCTGCATCACGACGCGGACGGAAACGCGGTCGAGCTGCCCGTGTTCGCGACCGTCGCCGAGGCCATCGAGAAGACCGGGGCCGACGTGTCGATCGCGTTCGTGCCGCCGGCCTTCACGAAGGACGCGATGGTCGAGGCCATCGACGCGGAGATCCCCCTGCTGGTCGTCATCACCGAGGGCGTGCCCGTCGGCGACACCGCCGAGGCCTGGGCGTACACCCGGTCCAAGGGAGAAAAGACCCGCATCATCGGGCCCAACTGCCCCGGCATCATCACCCCCGGCGAGTCGCTGGTCGGGATCACGCCGGCCAACATCACCGGCAAGGGCCCGATCGGTCTCGTCTCGAAGTCGGGCACGCTGACGTACCAGATGATGTTCGAGCTGCGCGATGTCGGATTCTCCACGGCCATCGGCATCGGCGGCGACCCCATCATCGGCACCACGCACATCGACGCGCTCGCGGCGTTCGAGGCCGATCCCGAGACGAAGGCGATCGTCATGATCGGCGAGATCGGCGGCGACGCCGAAGAGCGGGCAGCCGAGTTCATCAAGGCGCACGTGACCAAGCCCGTCGTCGGCTATGTCGCCGGCTTCACCGCCCCGGAGGGCAAGACCATGGGCCACGCCGGCGCCATCGTCTCGGGCTCCGCGGGAACCGCTCAGGCCAAGAAGGAGGCCCTCGAAGCCGCCGGGGTCAAGGTCGGAAAGACGCCCTCCGAGACTGCCGACCTGATGCGCGAGATCATCGCCGGACTGTAGTCCCTTCGTCGCTGCGGTCTCCGTCCTGCTGGGCTGTTCCGCCCTGAAGGCCGGATGGCTGAGCGGATGCCGCGCAGGGGCGTGCCGGGCAACGCAACCCACGTCGCCCCTGGGTAGGGTCGATGGGGCATGCATCGCCTGATCGTCGTCATTCTCGCCGCCGTCGACGCCGCCATCACGGCGGCCGTCGGCATCGCGGCGACCCTCGCTCCGCTCACCCTGCTGTGGGTTCTGAGCCTGGGCGGCACCGCCGACTGGGGCGCTCTGTGGCCCGCGGGCGCCGTGGTGTGGCAGTTCGGCAATCTCGTGCCGGTGCAGGTCACGCTGCCGGGCGACTACCTCGCCGTCGCCGGGATCGATCCGGGGGCGGCATCCTTCGTCCTCTCGCTTGCACCCCTCGCGTTCGCCGGCTTCACGGCGATCTCCGCGGCGCGTTCCGGGGTGCGCGCGTCGCGAGCCGAGTCCTGGGTCACCGGGGTGATCGCCGGGTCGCTCGTCTTCGCCGCGCTCGCCGCGCTCATCGCGCTCAGCTCCGGAACCGGTCTCGCCGCGGTGAACGGGTGGCAGGCGATCCTGTTCCCCGCGCTCGTCTTCTCGATCCCGCTGCTGATCGGTGCGGCGGTCACCGAGTGGTGTGAGGCGGGCTCGGGGTTCGTCGCCCGGCTGCGCGACCGAATCGAGGCGTTCCCGCACGGATGGGGCGAGGTCCCGGGTCTCATCGCGCGCGGAAGCGCGGTCGTGCTGGTGGGTCTGTTCGGTCTCGGCGCGCTCGCGTTCGCGGTGGCGCTCGTGCTGCGCGGCGGTGAGGTCATCGCCCTGTTCGAAGCCGCGCACGTCGATGTGCTCGGCGCCGCCGTGGTGACCCTCGCGCAGCTCGCGTATCTGCCGACCCTCGCGATCTGGGGCATGGCGTTCGTCGCGGGTCCGGGATTCGCCGTGGGCACCGGGACGGCCGTCTCACCGGCCGGCACGCAGCTCGGGCTGATCCCCGGCATCCCGGTGCTCGGCGCGCTCCCGGAGTCCACGACCCCCTGGCTGCTGCTGCTCGCGCTGCTGCCGGTCGCCCTGGGCGCGCTCGCCGGATGGATCGTACGGTCCCGTCTCGTGGCACCGGCAGTGGTGGCGGATGCCGAGCCGGCCGCCGGCGATGAGCAGCCCGACCGGATCGGCGCGCAGGCGGCGATCGCGTTCGGCATCGCCGTGCTGTCCGCCGCGACGGCCGCAGCCCTGTCGGCACTCGCCTCGGGATCGATCGGTCCCGGCCGGCTCGCCGAGGTCGGGCCCCAGCCCGGCGCGGTAGCCCTCGCCGTCGGCGTGGAGGTGCTGCTCGGGGCGGCGATCCTGCTGCTCTCGCCGCGCCGGCCGGCGAAGACGGCCAGGGCTCGCGATGCGGCGCCTCCGGTGACGCCGGCCCCGCCTCCCGAGCGGGTGCCGGAGCCGCAGCCCGCAGCATCGGCTGGTCGCCTCCCGACCGACCCGGACAGCACCGCGACCGCCGACCTCGGCCCCCGAAGGCCGACGCCCCTCCCGCCGCTAGACTGAGCCGGTGCTCACGGTCGCCGTCCTCATCTCGGGCGCGGGCTCCAATCTGCGGGCCCTGCTCGACCAGGCGGCCGAACCCGACTTTCCGGCGCGGGTCGTCGTCGTCGGGGCCGATCGCGAAGCCGACGGCTTCCAGCATGCCGAGGACTACGGCATCCCCACGATGCTCGTGCCGTGGCGAGAGTTCGACTCGCGCGACGAGTGGGGCGCCGAGCTGGGCGCCCAGCTGGACGTCTGGAAGCCCGACCTCGTCGTGCTGAGCGGTCTGATGCGCCTGCTGCCCGCCTCGCTCGTGGACGCGTGGTCGCCGCGCATCATCAACACCCACCCCGCCTACCTGCCCGAATTCCCCGGCGTCCACGGCGTGCGCGATGCCCTGGCGGCCGGTGTCGCCCAGACCGGCGCGAGCGTCATCATCGTCGACAACGGCGTCGACAGCGGTCCGATCCTGGCCCAGGAGCGCATCCCGGTGGTGCCCGGCGACGACGAGCACACGCTCCACGACCGCATCAAAGCCGTCGAACGCAGACTGCTCATCGACGTCGTCCGGCGCATCGCGACCGGAGAACTCGACCTCACCGCGGTTCACTGAACCTGCAAGGCACTGACCCCGAATCCCCACCGGAGGAGCCCCCATGGCCGGCCCGAGCCACGACCCGACCCTGTACCGCGACCGCAACGTCATCCCGATCCGTCGCGCGCTCATCTCGGTCAGCGACAAGACCGACCTGCTGCGCCTGGCTGAGGCTCTCGTCGGCGCGGGTGTCGAGATCGTCTCGACCGGCTCGACGGCCTCGACGATCCGCGATGCGGGCCATGACGTGACCGACGTCGCCGCGGTGACCGGGTTCCCCGAGTCGCTCGACGGTCGAGTCAAGACCCTGCACCCGGGGGTGCACGCCGGGCTGCTGGCCGATCTGCGTCTCGAGGACCATGAGCGTCAGCTCGCCGCCCTCGACATCGCTCCCTTCGAGCTCGTCGTGGTGAACCTCTACCCATTCGCCGAGACCGTCGCCGCCGGCGCTCAGGGCGACGAGGTCGTCGAGCAGATCGACATCGGCGGCCCCGCGATGGTGCGGGCGTCGGCGAAGAACTTCGCGAATGTCGCGATCGTGGTCTCGCCCGATTCGTACCCGGCGGTCATCGAGGCGCTGGGCTCCGGTGGCACGACCCACACCCAGCGTCGCGAACTCGCTGCCCGGGCCTTCGCGCTCACGTGCGAGTACGACCGCGCGGTATCGACCTGGTTCGCCGAGCAGACCCTGGGCGAGCCCGACCTTCCGCAGCACCTGACGATCAAGGCCGAGCGGCTGGCGACGCTGCGCTACGGCGAGAATTCGCATCAGCGCGCGGCGATCTACACCCGCGTCGGCGCACACGGCATCGCCCAGGCGACCCAGCTGCAGGGCAAGGAGATGTCGTACAACAACTACGTCGATGCGGATGCCGCCCTCCGCGCCGCCTTCGATATGGTCAAGCCCGCGGTCGCCATCATCAAGCACGCCAACCCGTGCGGGATCGCGATCGCGGCCCCCCACGCGCTGGATCCGATCGCCAGCGCCCACCTGCGCGCCCACGAGTGCGATCCGGTCTCGGCGTTCGGCGGCGTGGTCGCCGCGAACCGCACGATCACCCTGAAGATGGCCGAGAACCTGCGAGACATCTTCACCGAGGTCATCGTGGCTCCCGACTTCGAGCGGGCCGCGCTCGAGGTGTTCGCGCTGAAGAAGAACCTGCGCGTGCTGCAGCTGCCGGTGGATTGGCAGCGGGAGCGCATGGACGTGCGGCTCGTCTCCGGCGGCCTGCTCCTGCAGGACGCGGACCGGTTTCCGGATGACATCGAATCCGTCGCGAAGGACTGGGAGCTCGTCTCAGGGGAGCGGCCCGGCGAGGAGGAGATGTCGAACCTCATCTTCGCCTGGAAGGCCTGCCGCGCCGTCAAGTCCAACGCCATCGTGCTGGCGAAGGGATCGGCCACAGTCGGCATCGGAATGGGCCAGGTCAACCGGGTCGACGCCTGCCGGCTCGCGGTCGAACGGGCCGGGGACCGCGCGGCCGGCTCGGCGGCGGCATCCGACGCGTTCTTCCCGTTCGCCGACGGACCGCAGGTGCTGATCGACGCCGGAATCTCCACGATCGTGCAGCCCGGCGGCTCAGTACGCGACGATGAGGTCATCGACGCCGCGCGAAAGGCGGGCGTCACGATGTTCTTCACCGGGGAGCGACACTTCTTCCACTGACCGCGCGATGAGCGGGCTCAGGCGGTCGGGCGGCCGTACTCCTCGAGCCAGCGCAGCCACACCTCGCTGAGGGTCGGGTAGGCCGGCACGGCGTGCCAGAGGCGGTCGATCGGCACTTCGCCGACGATCGCGATCGTGGCCGCATGCAGGAGTTCTGCGACGTCGGGTCCGACGAAGGTCGCGCCGATCAGCACGCCACGCTGCTCGTCGACGATCGCGCGTGCCATCCCCTCGTAGTGATCGGCGTAGGTGGTCGCGCCGGCCACCCACGACAGGTCGTAATCCAGAACGCGGATGCCGCGGCCCGCCGCCCGCGCTGCCGCTTCGGTGAGTCCCACCGAAGCGACCTCGGGGTCGGTGAACGTGACCTGCGGGACGTGGTCGTGGTCGGCTGTCGCGACGTGCGCGCCCCACGGCGCATCGCTGACTGCGACGCCCTTCGCGCGAGCCGAGATCACATCGCCCGCGGCGCGCGCCTGGTACTTGCCCTGGTGCGTGAGCAGCGCGCGGTGGTTGACATCGCCCACCGCGTACAGCCAGTCGGTGCCCTTCACCCGCAGGGTGTCGTCGACCGTGAGCCACGCGCCGGGCTGGAGGCCGATGCTCTCGAGCCCGAGATCACCGGTGCGCGGCGTGCGTCCGATCGCGACGAGCACCTCCTCGGCGACGAGCCGGCCGCCGTCGGACAGGGTCAGCACGGCATTCGAGTCGGCGCGGTGCGCCGCGGTGACCTCGACGCCCTTTCGCACGGTGACGCCGAGCTTCTCGAGTGAGGCTTCGACCTGCTCGGCGGCGAACGGTTCCATGGTCTCCAGCAGCGCGGTGCGCACCAGCAGAGTGACCTCGGTGCCGAAGCCGGCGTAGGCCGTGGCCATCTCGGCGGCGACCACGCCGCCGCCGATGACGGCGAGCGAAGCCGGCACGGTCTTCACACCGGTCGCGTCGCGGCTGGTCCACGGGCCGATCTCGCGGAGCCCGGGGATGTCGGGCAGGAGCGCCGCCGACCCGGTCGAGACCGCGACGGCGTGGCGGGCGACCAGGTCGGTCACGGTGCCGTCTTCGGCGGTCACGCGCACGCGCTTGATGCCTGTGAACTCGGCGTGCCCCCGCACGAGGTCGATGCCGGCCTTCTCGAGCCAGCGCACCTGGGATGCGTCGTCCCAGTCGTGGGTCATGCGATCGCGGCGGCGCAGCACCCCGGCCACGTCGACATCAGCGGTGACGGCCTGCTTCGCGCCGTCGAGGTCTCGCGCCGCGCGCAGGGCCGCCGCACTGCGCAGCAGCCCCTTCGACGGCATGCAGGCCCAGTACGAGCACTCGCCGCCGACCAGTTCCGCCTCGACGATGACGGTGCTCATGCCCCCCTGGACGGTGCGGTCGGCGACGTTCTCGCCCACGGCCCCGGCCCCGATCACGATGACGTCGTATTCGCGTTCGCTCATCCCTTCACGGTAGCCGCCACGGTCACCGCCGCGGTCGCCGCCGCACAGCGTGTCCGTCAGTGCGGTGTCCGATTTCCGCCAGTCGGATGCGGCCGGGCATGGCAGGCTGGGACCCGTGGGCACCCCGGCCATGACATTCGACGAGCGCTACGGCGTGATCCTGTCGCGCGATCCGCGCTTCGACGGGCAGTTCGTCATGGCGGTCAGCTCCACGGGCATCTACTGCCGGCCCAGCTGCCCGGCTCGCACGCCCCGGCCGTCCAACGTCTCGTTCTTCGCCACGAGCGCCGCGGCGCACGAAGCCGGCTACCGCGCCTGCAAGCGGTGCCTGCCGGAGGCCGCGCCCGGCTCGCCCGAGTGGGATCTGCGCGGCGACACGACCGCGCGCGCGATGCGCCTCATCGCAGACGGCGTCGTCGAGCGCGAGGGCGTGCCGGGCCTGGCGCGCCGGCTCGGGTACTCGCCGCGGCACCTCACCCGGCTGCTCACCGCGGAGCTCGGCGCGGGACCGCTCGCGCTCAGCCGTGCCCACCGCGCGCACACGGCGCGCATGCTGCTGGTCGGAACCGACCTGCCCGCCGCCGAGGTCGCCTTCTCGGCCGGGTTCTCCAGCATCCGCCAGTTCAATGAGACCGTGCGGGAAGTGTTCGGGATGCCGCCGCTCGAGCTGCGGGAGCGTCGGCGGCAGGCGCCCGGCCCGGACGCTCCCGGCGCGATCGACCTGGTGCTGCCGCACCGCGCGCCGCTCGATGCCGCAGGGCTGTTCGCGTGGATGGGCGCGCGGGCGATCAGCGGCGTCGAATCGGCGACCGCGACCTCGTTCTCCCGCACGCTGCGACTCGCGGGCGGTCCCGCGTGGTTCGAGCTGCGCCTCGACGAGGCCGGCCGCATCCGCCTGCGCGCGCGGCTCACCCATCTCGGCGACCTCTCGACGCTCGTCACCCGGGCCCGCCGCCTCTTCGACCTGGATGCCGATCCGATCGCGGTCGACGAGGCCCTCGCGCGGCATGCCGAGCTCGCTCCGCTCGTGGCACGGGTTCCCGGCATCCGGGTGCCCGGCGCCGCGGACGCGCACGAGATGCTCGTGCGGGCCATGGTGGGCCAGCAGATCACCGTGGCCGCCGCGCGCACGGCGCTCACCGTGCTGTGCGATGCGCTGGGGGAGGCGGTGGAGCACGGCGCCGGCTCCGAGACCCGGCTGTTCCCCACGATGACCGCGATCGCCGAGCACGGTCACGAGGTGCTCCGCGGACCCGCGGCCCGCACGCGCGCGATCGTCGGTGCGGCGGCCGCGCTCGCCGATGGTTCCCTCTCGCTGGGTCCCGGCGACGAGGCCGCCGGCCAGCGCGCGGCGCTGCTGGCCATGCCCGGCATCGGGCCGTGGACTGCGGACTACGTGCGCATGCGCGTGATCGGCGACACCGATGTCTTCCTGCGCGGCGATGTGGCGGTGCGCACCGGCGCGGCCGCCGCCGGGCTGCCGGCCGAGGCGCGCGCGCTCGAACAGTGGGCCGCCCGAACAGCGCCCTGGCGCAGCTACCTGACCGCGCACCTGTGGCGCGCGGTGCCGCCGCGAACGCCGCGTGGCGGGCCGGTCGTCGGATCGGCCACTGCTGCCGCTCCCCGCCCGTCACCCGACATCGCATCCGTATCGCCGGTCCCGACGACCGGCATCGAGAAGGGCCTGAAATGACCGCCGGCATCCAGACAATCGACACCCCCGACGGCGCGTTCACGATCGTGGCCGACGACCGCGGGCGGGTCCTCGCCTCGGGGTGGACGGCCGATGCCGGCGCCGCGATCGCCCGCATCGCCCCGCGGCTGCGCCCGCAGCGCGTGCGCGAGGCCGAGACGGATGCCGCGGCAGCCGTGCGCGCATACTACGGCGGCGAGATCTCGGCCGTCGACGACGTCGCGGTCGCCCAGCAGGGCACCGAGATGCAGCTGGCCGGCTGGGCGGCGCTGCGGCGCATCGAGCCGGGGGAGCCCCTTTCGTACGCCGAGTTCGCCGCCGCGCTCGGGCAGCCGCGCGCGGTGCGGGCGGCGGCATCCATCTGCGCGCGCAACGCGCTCGCCCTGTTCGTACCGTGCCACCGCGTGCTGCGTTCGGACGGGTCGCTCGGCGGCTTCGCCTGGGGGCTCGAAGTCAAGCGCAGCCTGCTCGCGCGTGAGGCGTCCGCCTGACCGGCATCCCTCCGCGCGAAGACGCGGCGGCACGGCGTTGCATGCGCGCAAGCGACGGGGCTAGGCTGGAGGACTCTGGTGCGCGCGGAACCCGCGGACACCATCGAAGGAGGATGCCATGAACCCGATCGCCGTCTCGCCGGTCGCCGCCATCCTCCGCGACCCGATCGGAACCTCCGGACTCCTCGGCTGAGCCGAGCCGGCCGGGCATAGGCCCGGCGCTCCACGCGTTCCGTTCGACAGGCGTCATCGCCCATCGCCGTCCCGGCGACCACCTCCTGCACCCTGCGCGAACCAATCCCACCGCGAACCAATCCCTGCGCGAACCAATCCCACCGCGAACCAATCCCACCGCGAACCAATCCCACAAGGATC
>NZ_WOYP01000028.1:26955-33218 GCF_011620715.1 Microbacterium sp.
CGCGAACCAATCCCACCGCGAACCAATCCCACCGCGAACCAATCCCACAAGGATCATGATCTCCACCGCTGCATCACACGACGGCCGCCCCTCCACGCTGAGAGCGCTCGCTCGCCTCCTTCCGTTCGCCAAGCCGGTGCTCCCCCGCCTGACGATGGGCGCGGTCAGCGCGCTCATCGCGAGCCTGCTCGCCCTGTCGATCCCGCTCGTGCTCGAGGTCATCGTGCGCGGGCCGATCAGCTCGGGCGATCCCACCCAGCTCGTGCTCGGATCCGCCGTGGTCCTCGTGCTCGGTCTGCTCGAAGCGCTGATGGTCTGGCTGCGGCGCTGGTTCGTGCTCGGCCCGGCCACGAAGGTCGAATACGACCTGCGCAAGGGCTTCTACTCGCGCCTGCAGCGGCTGCCGGTCTCGTTCCACGATCGCTGGCAGTCGGGTCAGCTGCTCAGCCGCATGATGCAGGACATCGGCATGCTGCGCCGCTGGATGGCGTTCGGACTCGTGCTGCTGGTCGTCAACGTCCTGACGATCTTCATCGGCACGCTGCTGCTGTTCCGCTGGCACTGGCTGCTCGGCACGATCTTCCTGGTGTGTTCGCTGCCGCTCTGGTACACCGGCTACCGCTTCGAGAAGACCTACGGAACCCTCGCCCGGCAGAGCCAGGACCAGGCCGGAGATCTCGCGACCTCGGTCGAGGAGAGCGTGCACGGCATCCGCGTGCTCAAGGCGTTCGGGCGCGGCAAGCACGCGCTGCACAAGTTCACCGAACAGGCCGAGACGCTGCGCCAGACCGAGTTGCGCAAAGCGCGCGCGGTGGGCGTGATCTGGTTCTGGCTCGTGCTGCTGCCCGACATGGCCTACGCGCTGTGCCTCGGTGCAGGCATCTACCTGGTGCAGCTCGGGCAGCTGCAGGTCGCCGAGCTGATCGCGTTCTTCGCGATGGCGACGGTGCTGCGCTGGCCGATGGAGTCGATCGGCTTCCTGTTCTCGTTCACGCTCGACGCGCGCACCGCGACCGATCGCATCTTCGAGGTGTTCGACGAGGAGAACACCATCCTCGACCCCGCCGAACCGGTCACGATCGACCGGCCCCGCGGCGAGCTCGCGTTCGAGAACGTCCACTTCCGCTATCAGGACGCCGCCTCCAGTGAGCGCGATCTGCTCGACGGCATCGACCTCGTGCTGCGCCCGGGGGAGACCATGGCGCTGGTCGGCCTCACCGGCTCGGGAAAGACGACGCTCACCACGCTGCCCTCGCGCCTGTACGACGTGACCGGCGGACGTGTGACCCTCGACGGCGTGGACGTGCGCGACCTCACGCTGCACGAACTGCGCACGCACGTCGGCATGGCGTTCGAAGACGCGACCCTGTTCTCGCAGAGCGTCCGCGACAACGTGCTGCTCGGTCGGGAGGACCTCGAGCCGGGCAGCCCCGAAGCCGAGGCCGTCATGCGCGAAGCGCTCCAGGTCGCCCAGGCGGGCTTCGTGGAGGACCTTCCGCACGGTGTCGACACGGTCATCGGCGAAGAGGGCCTGTCGCTCTCCGGTGGTCAGCGTCAGCGCCTCGCGCTCGCCCGCGCCGTGGCCGCACGGCCGGCGGTGCTCGTGCTCGATGACCCGCTGTCGGCGCTCGACGTCGACACCGAGACCCTTGTCGAAGACGCGCTGCGCGAGGTTCTGCACGCGACGACCGCGCTGGTCGTGGCCCACCGTCCCTCGACCGTCACGCTCGCCGATCGCGTCGCTCTGCTCGAAGCGGGCCGCATCACGGCGGTCGGCACGCACTCCGAGCTGCTGCGCGACAGCGACCACTATCGCCACGTCATCTCGAGTCTCGAAGACGAGCAAGCCCGCATGCGGGCGAGGGAGGTGACTCTGTGAGCACCGTGACCGTCGAAGGAACCAGCGGTGAAGACCGCTCCGACTACACGCGCGACGAGAGTCGCAGCATCCGTCGTCGTTCGCTGCGTCTGCTCGGCTCGCTCGTCTCGCCGCTCAAATGGCAGTTCGTGCTCGCCGCCGTCGTGATCGTGGTCTCGAGCGCGCTGCGCGTGGCCGGACCCGCGCTGATCGCGTACGGCATCAACACCGCGCTGCCCGCGGTGATCGACCAGATGAATTGGATGCCGACCATCGGCGTCGTGGCGGTGTACCTTCTGACTGCGCTCGGCGGGGCCGCGCTCATCGGCTGGTACGTCGTCGTCGCGGCACGCCTCACGCAGTCCGTCATGCTCGACCTGCGCAAGCGGATCTTCCTGCACACGCAGCGGCTGAGCCTGGAGTTCCACGAGTCGTACACGTCGGGCCGGATCATCTCGCGACAGACGAGCGACCTCGATACGATCCGCGAACTGCTGGACGGCGGGCTCAACGAGCTCGTCTCGGGTGTGCTCTACGGCGTGTTCACGGTGATCGCCCTGCTGCTGCTGGATTGGGAGTCCGGTGTCATCCTCGTCGTGATGGGCCTGCCCCTGTACCTGCTCATGCGCTGGTTCTACACGCGCTCGCAGGTGGTGTATCGCGAATCACGTGTGGTCAGCGCGAAGGTCATCGTCAAGTTCGTCGAGACGATGACCGGAATCCGTGCGGTCAAGGCATTCCGCAAGGAGGTGCGCAACGACGATCAGTTCGGCGGACTCGCCGCCGAGTACCGCGATGTCAACATGCGCTCGATCCGCCTGTTCGGCACGTTCGAGCCGGGGCTCATGGCCGTGGCCTCGGTCACCGTCGCTCTCGTGCTGCTGTGGGGCGGCATCCGGGTCGTCGACGGCTCGATCCTCATCGGGACGCTCATCGCCGCGGTGCTGTACGTGCGCAACTTCTTCTCGCCGCTGCAGGAGGTCGCGTTCTTCCTGAACTCGTACCAGTCCGCGACGGCGGCGCTCGAGAAGGTCTCGGGCGTGCTCGAGGAGGAGCCGACGGTTCCCGATCCCGCAAAGCCCGTCGACCTGTGGCAGGCCCGCGGGCACCTTCGCTTCGACGACGTCGAGTTCGGCTACAGCGACGGTCGGACGATCCTGCCGGGCTTCACACTCGAGATCCCGGCGGGCCAGACGATCGCCCTCGTCGGCACCACCGGCGCCGGCAAGTCGACTCTCGCGAAGCTCGTGTCGCGCTTCTACGACCCCACCAGCGGGCGGATCACCCTCGACGGCATCGATCTGCGCAACCTGCACCCGAAGGACCTCCGCCGCGCGATCGTGATGGTCACGCAGGAGGCCTACCTGTTCAGCGGCACCGTCGCCGACAACATCGCGCTCGGCAAGCCCGACGCGAATCTCGACGAGATCCGTGCGGCTGCGCGGGCGGTGGGGGCGGATGCCTTCATCGAACGCCTGCCGGACGGTTATGCGACCGACGTCAACAAGCGCGGTGGGCGCGTGTCGGCCGGTCAGCGTCAGCTGATCTCGTTCGCCCGGGCGTTCCTCGCCGATCCCGCGGTCCTGATCCTCGACGAGGCGACCGCCTCGCTCGACATCCCGAGCGAGCGGCAGATCCAGGACGCCCTGCAGACCCTGCTGGCCGACCGCACCGCGATCATCATCGCGCACCGCCTGTCCACGGTCGCGATCGCCGACCGGGTGCTCGTGATGGAGAACGGCCAGATCATCGAGGACGACTCACCCGACGCACTGATCGGCGGGGACGGCCGCTTCGCCCGCCTGCACGCCGCCTGGCGGGAGTCCCTCGTCTGACCCGTGATGTGATCGTTCGGTCGGAGGATCGGCCTTCGGTCGGAGAGTTCGCGCAGAATCATCCGACCGAACACCGATCGTCCGACCCTCGCATCACTGAGAGCGGTGCAATCCGGCCGCGACAGCCCGCGCGATCGAACGCTCGACCGCCGGCCAATCGTGCAGCACCTGGGAGTACGTGAAGCGCAGCACGTGGTACCCGCGCAGCCGCAGCTCGGCGTCGTGCGCCGCGTCGCGGCCGCGGTCGGCCGCGCTCGAATGGTAGGCGTGGCCGTCGACCTGAACGACGAGGCGGTCGCCGATCAGAAAGTCCACGGGCCTGCCCGCGAGCACGGTCTGCTGTCTGATCGGCAGACCCCACGGGCCGAGTCGGATGAGGAAGATCGACTCGAGCCCCGAGTCGCTCAGATCGCTCGCTTCGTCTGCGAGCCGTGCGGCTGCGCGGCTCGTCCAGCGCACGCGGCGCAGAGCATCGCTTGAGAGCCGCTCGATACGGATCGCCGACTCCCAGATCGTGCGGGCGGCCTCGGGCTGCACGCATGCAGCGATGTGCGCGAGCGCGTCCTCGATCGACTCGTGCAGGCTGAGAGCGGATGCCGGAGCGACAGGCTTCGACCAGTGCATGACCTCGCTCCGGTCCGTCGGCACCGCCTTCGCGTGCGGAAGGCGGCTCAGGTGCCGCCGCGGATCGACGGAGTCCGGCATCCACCATCGGCGTGCACGGGCGACCGAGACGCACGCGACGCGAGCACCGGCCCGGGCGGCGGCCAGTTCGTCCGGAGGGGCGGATGCCGTCGCGATCCAGGTTCGGCGCACGACCTGGATCGTGCCCTGGCGCACCGCGTGGCGCAGCGTCGCGTCCGGCCAGCCCCTGGCCGTGTCGCGATGGACGATCCCGCCGTTGCTCGTCACCCACTCGTCGATCCGCATGGCGCCAGTGTGGTCCGGTAACGGGGCGTGTGGCCCGCGAAGGGGGGATCAGGGGATCTCGCGCCGACCACGGAAGATGGGGAGGAGACGCGGCCATACCTCGCCAACGTCGGAGAGTCCACGGAGAGTCGGACGATTCGAGCAGATTCCTCCGACCGTAGCCCGATACTCCGACCGGATGCCGCGCCCGCGCTACACGCGGATCTCGGCGATGACCTCGCCGTACTCGGTCTCGCCGCGGGGAGTGAAGCCGACGCGGGTGAAGAAGGCCTCGGGCCCGCCCTCGCCGGCCTCGTAGATGACGTCGACGTGGTCCATGCCGCGCCTGCGCGCCTCTTCGATGAGCTGCTCGACCGCGAACCGGCCGACGCCGCGCCCCTGGTCGTCGGCGTCGACGTTGATGCGCCAGAGCACCGAGCGGAAGTGCTCCTCGGTCGCGTCGGGATCGAAGTTGGCGCTGACGAAGCCGACGACCTCGTCGCCGTCCACGACGACGCGCTGCCAGGTCGTCTGCGGGTTGACGACGGTGGCCGCCACACCGTAGCTCACGGGGGCGAGGAACTGCTCCTGTCCGGGCTTGAGCCCCAGCGTGTTGACCGCAACGATCGTCGTCGCCGACAGTTCCACCAATCTGAGCTCAGCCATAGGCACAGGGTATCCGGGAATCCCTTCGGTTGGCACGGTGAGAGTCGTGATCAGCGAGGAATTCATCCGCAGAAGTATCTCGATGTCAAGATACTTTGCCGTTGCGATAGGCTGGAAGAACCACCCGAACGGAGATATCACCGGTGACTGAATCGACGATCTTCTACACCCATACCGACGAGGCTCCGGCGCTGGCGACGGCGTCCTTCCTGCCGATCGTGAAGGCAGTGACCGGCCAGGCAGGGGTGGATGTCGAGACGCGGGACATCTCGCTCGCGGCGCGCATTCTGGCGGCTTTCCCGCAGAAGCTCACGCCGGAGCAGCAGGTGGGCGATGCGCTTGCCGAGCTCGGCGGCCTCGCGACACTGCCCTCGGCGAACATCATCAAGCTCCCCAACATCTCGGCCTCGATTCCCCAGCTGTCGGCGGCGATCGCCGAACTGCAGTCCCAGGGCTTCGAGATCCCGGACTATCCCGACGAGGCGCGGTCGCTCGAGGAGAAGGACATCCGCGCCCGGTACGACCGCATCAAGGGCTCAGCGGTCAACCCCGTCCTGCGCGAGGGGAACAGCGATCGCCGCGCGCCGGCGTCGGTCAAGAACTACGCGCGCAAGCACCCGCACCTCAACAAGCCCTTCGCCGAGGGGTCCAAGACCCGCGTCGCGACGATGGACCACGGTGACTTCAAGTCGAACGAGAAGTCCTGGGTCGCCGCGCACGACGATGTGCTCACGGTCCGCCACACCGGAAGCGATGGTGAAGTCACGATCCTCAAGGACAATCTCAAGGTGCTCCCCCGCGAGATCGTCGACGCGACCGTACTCTCCGCCGCGGCGCTCGATGAGTTCCTCGCTGAGACCCTCCACACCGCTGCCGACGAGGACCTGCTCTACTCGGTGCACCTCAAAGCGACGATGATGAAGGTCAGCGACCCGATCATCTTCGGCCACGTCGTCAAGGCGTACTTCCCCGACGTGTTCGCGACCTACGGCGAC
>NZ_WOYP01000107.1 GCF_011620715.1 Microbacterium sp.
ACATGCTCTGGATCGAGGGCGTCCTCGCCGTGTCGGTCATGCAGATCACCCTGCGATACGCACGCCAGCGCAAGGTGCTCCCCGGCTACTACGCAGGCTTCACCCTCACAGCGCGCGACGAGGCCCGGCACGTCCAGGCAGGACTGCGGTTCCTCACCGAGGCCCTCGAAGAGGACCCGACGCTGATCCGCGAGGTTCACGACACGCTGCGCACTCTGCTGCTGATGAGTTCCACCTCCAGCCAGTACGTGGCGTACGAGCCCATCGGCTGGACGCGTGACGACGTGCAGGCCATGTTCATCACCCAGCTGGTGCGCAAGATGAACCTCATCGGACTGGAGTTGCCGCCCGATCTGGCCGGCATGGTGCAGAACATCTCCGCCGACAACGCGATTGGAGGCTGAGCGATGTCGAGGGCATTCTCAGAGCAGTGGGCGGCTGACGTGCAGGAGCGTCTGTCGCAGGGATTCACCGAGAAGGACCGGGAAGGACGGTTGCCGGACTATTGGACGTGGATCGACACCGCCTCGTCCACCTTCTCAGGGGTGCTCGCCCTCGGCGCAGTGCCGGTGAAGGGCGATGTCCTGGACGTCGGCGAGTTCGTCGCGATCCAGATCTCGGAGGGCGTGGTGCAGGAGGTTCGTGTGATCACGCCGGACGAGGCGCGGGCCAGCGACTACCTCCTGGTGGGCACGTACGAGGGCTGGGAGAAGTTCCTCGGTGGCTACGACGCGGCCCGGACTGTCATGTACCGCCACCTTCAGCTGGATCACGGCAACCTGCTGAGCTTCTTCAACCGCGTGTACTACTGGATCCAGTTCCTCTCGCTGCTGCACCAGGTGCCCTCGGAGGTCGTCGTTCCCGAGGCTGTAGCCGCCTGACCGACAGCGACGCGGGGTCGACCATCGTCAGGTCGACCCCGCGTCGCAATGTCTCCGCCCCTCGGCGGAAGAGAACGATGCGCTCTTCGTCGTCGGGTTCACCCCGGGCGGACATACCCCATCGGGTATCGGGTAGGCTCGTCAGCATGACGTGCCGAGAGATCACCGCCGACAACGCTCACGATGTGATCACGTCGTGAGCGACGATTCCGCACCACGTCTGCGGTGGACGCGTGTGTGCACGGTGACACCCGGTGAGCGGATCATGCGCATTGCCGTCGCAGTCTTCGTGGGCGCCTTCGCGGTCAGCATGGGCGCCAATCTTTGGTACGCCATACCCGCTGGCTTGTGCGCGGTGCTGTTGGCGATCGGTGCCGTCACCGGGTGGTGCCCCGCGCTTCCTCGCCGCGAGCTGGCGATCGCCCCCAACGATCTCGGCATCCCGGAAGCACGCCAGAACATCGACATCTGAGAGTCGAGACGGATCGGGTCTCGCCGCCGGGACCGACGCGGATGCCCTATCCGCCGCTCGATCCGCCGTGTGCAGCAGCGGACCGGCTGAATGGCAGAGCCGCGCCGTCCCCTGGCGGGTCAGACCTGGTCGCCGACCGTGATGGCCTCGGCCTCTTCCTCGGCGCTCTCGTGGGGGATGGCGTGACGGGTGATGCGGTGTCCGGCAACGGCGAGAACGACGATCGCGACGACGAGCGAACCGACGGCGAACCAGTACGGCGCACCGACGCCGAAGGCCACTGCGATCCCGCCCGCGACGGCGGGAGCGACCGCGCCACCAAGGAATCTGACCCCGGAGTATGTCGACGAGGCCACGCTGCGCGGCAGGTCCGTCGCCTCCATGACTGTCTCGGTGAGCGCTGTGTTGAGCACGCCGAGGAAAAGGCCGGCGACGATCACGACCGTGATCAGCACGACCGCCGAGGTCGCGAAGAGCGCCATGACGGCGAGGGCCGCAGCCAGCAGCCCGAACATCGCGAACAGCACGGGTCGCAGACCGAAGCGTCGGGTGAGGACGGGTGCCACGAGTACCGACGCGATCGCCAACGCCACGCCCCAGCCGAAGAAGACGAAACCGAGTTCCTGCGCGCCGAACTCGAACCCGGCGGCGTCGGCGGCGGCGGCGATGGGAAACGGCGAGTACGCGAGGAGCGTGAAGAAGGAGTAGTTATAGAACAGCGCTGTGATAGCGAGCGTACGCAACGCCGGGTTTCGCAGCGCCACGAAGCCGGCCGTGAACGATATCCGCTCCCGCGGCTCGGTGTCAGCGCGGAGCATCACCATGATCGCGATGAAGGCGATGGCCATGAGGGTCGCGGTGCCGAAGAAGGGACCACGCCAGGAGATGCTCCCGAGCAGTCCGCCGACGAGGGGGCCCACCGCCATTCCGAGGCCGAGCGCGGCCTCATAGAGGACCACCGCCTGCCGGCTGCCGCCGCTTGCCGCGCCGACGATCGCGGCAAGCGCCGTCGAGATGAACAGCGCGTTTCCGAGTCCCCACCCGGCACGGAAGCCGATGATCTGGCCGACGCTCCCCGACAGGCCCGCGAGAGCGGCGAAAACCACGATCAGCACCAGCCCGATCAGCAGCGTCCGCTTCACCCCCAGCCTGCTGGAAATGAAGCCTGCGAAGAACATGGCGATGGCGGTGATGAGCAGGTAGCTCGTGAACAGCAGCATCGCCTCGGTCGGCGTGGCGTCCAGCTCGGCGCTGATCGCGGGGAGGATCGGGTCGACGAGACCGATCCCCATGAACGACACCATGCACGCGAACGCGATCGCCCAGACGGCGGGCGGCTGGCGCAGGATGGACGGCTTCTGCTCATCGGACATAGACATTGCACTCCTCAATCGATGGGACGGGTTTGCGGGAAACGGCATATCGGAGGGCGGCGCTCGCGGACGCCGCAAGGCTCACGCGGACTCCAGCGCGGCGACCAGCCGAGCGAGCAGCGGGACCGCGGAATCCAGCGTGCGGATCTCCTCTGCTGACAGCTCCTCCATTGCGGGACGCGCGACGTCGGCCGCGCGCAGCCGAAAGGCGGCGATCAGCTCGGCGCCCGCGCGCGTGAGGTGCACGAGCGACGCTCGGGCATCGCCCTCGTCGCGAAGGCGCTCGACAAGCCCGTCGCCCTCGAGCCGATTGACCGTGGCGGTCATCGCCGGCTGCGCGATGAACTCGCGTTCGGCGAGCTCCCCGATGCGCAAGTCGCCCACCTGCTCGAGGTTCGAGAGCACTCGCATCGCGACTAGCGACCGCACCGATCCCGCGCGACGCGAGAGACTGCGCGCAAAGCGACTGGAGTGAACCATGAGGCTGACCGAAAGCTGGTCGATCGCTGTCAATTGCATATCAACAATATATACAATCTGAATGCTCTCGAAGACCCGCTTCCGTCATATTGAGTGCTTTCAGGCGAGGAGGGTCTCGCCGATGTATCCGCCTTCGGAGCACCCGGGCGGAGCGGCGAATACAGACGAGCCGATCGGGGTCGTCCATTCGTTGAGCAGGTCGAGCTCGTCGAGGCGTCGCTGGATCGGGATGAACTGCCGCTCGATGTCTGCTTGGAAGCATACGAAGATCAGCCCGGCGTTGGAGATCCGCCCGGCCGCAGGGTTGTCGTCATAGTTGAACCCGCGTCGGAAGATCCGTTCTCTCGGGTTGTGACTGCGTGAGCGGCGCATGTGGGAGAACTCCGGGATCACCGGGAACCCGATGGCGGTCTTCGCCTCGAAGTCCGGCTCATCGAATTCGCCGGATCCGGTGAGGGGAGCCCCGTTGGATTGGAACCGGCCGACGGCCTGATCTCGCCCAGGGCGGTCTAGGCGGTCCCACTTGTCCAGGTTCATCGCGATGCGCCTGACGACGATGCCGGTACCGCCGGCAGCCCACCCGTCAGTGGTGTTCCACACCACGGCGTCGAAGTCGGCGGTTCCTGGTTCTGGGTTTGCGGTGCCGTCGACCTGACCGAAGAGGTTCCGCATCGTCGTTCCCGGCTTCACTGAGCCGTGCGCGCGGCGAAAGCCCTGCTGCGTCCACCGCAGCGACGCGAAGCTGCGGGTGTCTTTCAGCATCATGCGAGAGGCGTGCGCAACGGTGAGGGGGTCGTCCGCAGCGATCTGGATGAGGAGATCGCCGTCGCTGTACTCCGCCTGCAACCGGTCGATCCCGAACGCCGGCAGCGGTTTCAACCACGTAGGGCTCGTGGCACCGGCTCGTGCGACCAGTCCCGACCCGAATCCGAACGTGACCGTGAGCCGGGCGGGCGCGACCGCGAGCTCTGGTTCGGAGTCTGCCAACGCCGACTGCCCTTGGGTCATGCGTGCCGCATCGTCGGTGAGGATGCGCATCATCCGCCGCAGTCCGTCCCGGTCGGTCTCGGCGAGGAGGTCGAGGGCGAGGAAGATGCCGTGGGTCTGTGCGGCCGTGTCGATCCCGGCCTGGTGTGCACCATGGAACGGAACGGTGACGTCTCCATTGAGCGGGACCGATGCGGCCGTGGCGGGCGTGGTGGAGTCGGTGGAAAGAGCATTCTCGACCGCGATCGCGGCGACGGCTCCGACACCGGCGACAGTGCCTCCGAGGAGGAACTGCCGCCGGGTCGCGCCGGCGCGATCGGGATGCTTCTGCCGATCGCGTGGATTCATCAGTTGTCCATGTCCATGTCGCCGCGCTCGTAGTTCTCGTTGGCGCCCGAGTAGTCCTTCACCGGGGCGGTGAATTCGTACGTGGTGTCATCAGAGAAGGTGAGGGTGAATGTGACCTCTTCGCCCGCAGCCAGCGGAGCGGTGAGGTCCATCAGCATGATGTGGTTCCCGCCAGGCTCCAGGATGATGGAGCCGTTGGCGGGAATGACGAAGCCACCCTCGATCTGGCGCATCACCGTCTCACCGTTCTCGTTCTCCACGGTCTCGTGGAGTTCGACCATCGATGAGGCTTCGGTGGTGGCCGAGACCACGGTCACGTCGGCGTCGCTGTCGTTGGTGAGCTCACCGAAACCGGCAGACATGCCGGACTCTGCAGACTTCACCCAGGCGTCGCTGATCGACACGGCATCACCCGCGGTGACCGTGGCGTTGTCGGCGGTCTGGGTGCTGGTGGATGCGCAGCCGGTGAGAGCGAGCGCGGTCGCGGCGAGGAAGATGCCGAGACGGATACGGGTAGAGCGAGTGATCACAGGAAATGCCTTTCAGAGTGTTTCGACGATGAGGCTTCTTCGGTCACGTCGTCGGTGCTGCCGGCCGTGTGCCGGCGGCGGATGAAGTGGATACCGGCGAGCACGGCGACAGCAGTCGCTGCACCGGCTGCGCCGATCAGGGCGACTCGAGAGACGCCCCCGTTCTCCTGTGTGCTCTGACTGTCCTGTGGTCGTTCTGCCGCAGCGTCCGCGTTGTCGGCGCTCGTGGTCGCATCAGCTGCAGGTTGGCGTTGCAGGGGTTCGGCGTCACCGACCGTGAACGGGATCACCCCGGAGATGGGGTGGCCGTCCGCGGACACGACGCGCCAGCGAACCTCATACCCGCCGGCCGGCATACCTTCAGCGATCGGGACCGTGACGGTGTTCAACTGGACGGTCGGGTCACCGGCCACCCAGTCCGCGCCGGACTCGTCCGCGACCATGATCAGCGCACCAAGCTCCATCACATCGGATGAGAACTCCAACGACACCGACGTCGGCGCCGAATCGAGCCGATCATCGGCGACGGGGATGCTGGACACCAACTCGTCGTGAGCAGAGGCGGGAGCAACCGACGTGAGAGCCACGACGACCGAGACCGCCACTACGACGGCGTACCTGGGGAACGATGACATCAGCGAACCTCTCGCAAGCACCCGTGGACCGGGTGCGCAGACACAGGGCGCTCAGGAACGAGCGCGAAGACGCCGAAGCGCCCCTGAACCTGGGTGCGTCGGCGGAAGTCAGAGCACAGCGATGACCGGGGGGCCGCGCCGGCTCAGGGAGCGAGCGAGAGGTGAACACGCCGGACGGAACGGCTGGCCCACCGCCGCCACGAGCGGACGAACAGGTTCGAAGGGCAACGCGATCAAGACAGGCAGCAGATGACGTCGCGCCCACTGCGCGAGCTCCGCCGTGATCTCGCGCAACCGGTTGTATGCGCGCTCACCGAGGTACAGCGCGGCAATGGTCACGATGGCGGCGATGCCATGCATCACCCACATCGACACGTCAGCGTGCAGAGACGTTGCCACGTTCGACGCATCACCCATCGGCATCCATGACGCACCATGCATGTGATGGACCGTCACATCGCCTGACCCCGGCGAGGGTGAGAACGTTCCGAGAACGAAGAGGGTGTGAAACAGAATCTGACTCACCGCGACGGCGATCGAGAGCCGCCACAGCGAGAGGCGTCGACCAGCCAGGACTGTACACACGGCAACCGACAGAACCAGCGGGACGACGATGCCGACCCACCCGGGCAGCTGCCCCCCACCGGTGACATGCGACACCAACGCGACGAAAGTCGCCACCGCGGCCGCGAGCGAACCCCGCACGACGCGGGCTGCTCGCGACCGGTTCACGTATCCAGTCTTACACGCACCGGCCGCCGCCGCAGGCAAGCCGACTGGATCCGCTTCGTGATCATCG
>NZ_WOYP01000101.1:0-17955 GCF_011620715.1 Microbacterium sp.
GCGCGGCTCCGGCAGCGCGGCTCCGGCAGCGCGGCTCCGGCAGGGACGCCCGCGCCGATGACAGACACGTTCCGTCCGGGGCTGCGCCCCAGACCCCCGTCTTGGTGTGGCACGACTAGCCTCGAAGGATGGGATCACGGGACGAGGACGCACGAAGCCGCCTCACCCGGATGCCGAGCCAGGGTGCGATGATAGCCGTCCTGGCGACCGCGGGCCTGTGTTCGTCGTTCATGTTCACGCTCATGGTTCCGATCCAGTCGAAGCTGCCGACGCTGCTGAACGCGAGCCGCGAGGACACCGCCTGGGTCGTGACCGCGACGCTGCTGGCGGCGGCGGTGATCACGCCGATCTCGGGCCGGCTGGGCGACATGTACGGCAAGCGGCGGATCGTGCTGGCGCTGGTCGGCGTCATGGTGGTCGGCTCGGTCATCGCGGCGCTCTCGCCCGGCATCGTCGGCATCATCGTCGGGCGCACGCTGCAGGGCGCCATCGTCGGAGTGGTGCCGCTGGGCATCTCGATCATGCGCGACGTGCTGCACGAAGACCGCGTCGATTCGGCGATCGCGTTCATGAGCGCGACCCTCGGCGTGGGCGGCGCGCTCGGACTGCCGATCAGCGCGCTGGTCACCGAGCTCAGCGACTGGCACGTGCTGTTCTGGATTGCGGCCGGCCTGGGCGTCGGTGTGTTCTTGCTGGTGCTGTGGATCATCCCGGTGAGCGTGCTGCGCACCGCCGGTCGCTTCGACTTCATCGGCGCGGCGGGTCTCGCGGTCGGACTGATCGGCATTCTGCTGGCGATCGCGCGCGGCAACGAGTGGGGCTGGGGATCGCCGGCCGTGCTCGTGTGCGGCCTCGGCGGACTCTCGGTGCTGCTGCTGTGGGGCTGGTTCGAGCTGCGGATCGACGAGCCGCTGCTCGATCTGCGGGTCGCCGCCCGGCCCGCGGTGCTGCTGACCAACATCGCCTCGGTCGCCATGGGATTCGCGCTGTTCGCCTCGAACGTCGTGTACCCGCAGATGCTCGAGCTGCCGGTCGCGACCGGCGCCGGCTTCGGGCTGTCGCTGCTCGCAGCGAGCCTGGTCGTGATGCCCGCAGGCCTGGTGATGATGGTGCTCTCCCCGATCGCCGGCCGCATCGCCTCGCGCACCGGGCCGAAGCTGCTGCTGCTGCTCGGTGCCCTGTCACTTCTCGCCGCGTACGGCTTCACACTGCTCTTCTCATCGGAGGTGTGGCACATCCTGGTCGCGAACATCCTGGTCGGCGTGGGAATCGGATTCGGCTATGCATCGATGCCGATGCTCATCATGCGCTCGGTTCCGCGGAGCGAGACGGGCGCCTCCAACGGCCTGAACGCGCTGTTCCGCTCGCTCGGCACATCGACGGCCGCTGCGGTCGTCGGCGCGGTGCTCGCGTCGTACGCGGTGGACTTCGAGGGAGCGCCCGTGCCCACCACGCAGGGGTTCACGCTCTCGCTCATCCTCGGCGGGGCTGCCGCGCTCATCGCCCTCGTGGTGGCGCTGTTCATTCCAGCGAAGGGGGCGCCGCAAGAGCGGCATCCATCCCTGCCCGAGTGACCCCGGCCGGGCCGGTGCCGCTGCGGACGCTGCGCGCGTGATGGAAGTGGCCGCGTGCCAGAGGCTCAGTCGTAGAAGAACGGCTTCTTGTCGGCCTCGCACACGGTTCCCGGCTCGGGCACATTCAGATCGACGAGGTATGCGGTGCGCGCCGCTTCGATGCATGCGCTTCCGTCGTTGAACGACAGATGCCCATACCCGTCGTGCGTCAGCAGCACCGCGTTGCCGAGGAGCTTCTCGGAGCCGACGGCATTCTGATAGCCGGTGTTGGGGTCGTGGCGCGTTCCGATGAGCAGGATCGGAACTTCGGTCTCGGCATCCCACGGCCCGGTGTAGCGGTCATCGGTCGAGGCGGGCCAGTCTGCCGCGCACGGCCCCCACAGCCACCAGCCGTTGACCGCCCCCGAGATCCGGCTGGTGGCATCGAGTTCAGCGAGCACTTCCGACCAATCGTCGATGGACAGGCCCGGGAGACATCAGATGATTCGGGAATCCCGGAACGCTTCGGCGGGGGCGCGCGGCCGAACGATCAACACTGACAGAATGCGGGTCTGAGCGAGGATGAGCTCGCAGGTCATTCCTACGGCGGACTGATCTCCCGGCTCCTCGCGAGCGTTCACCCGAACGACGTAGCCGGGCTGGTGCTGGTCGATGCGCTGACATCCAGCTCGGCAACCCGCAGCTTGTCATCAACTCGATTCGTGACGGGATGCAGAGGCTGAGCAATCCCCGACAGTTCTCCGGGGTCGCGCCGCTGTGCCGCACACTGGATCCATGTGGAGCTTCCTCAAGGCGATCAAGAACCGCGAGCACCGCATTGCGCCGACGACAGCGGTTGCCGCCATCGCCGCCGTGATCTACACGTTCGCGCCGATTGATCTGATCCCCGAACTGCTGCTCGGCCCTCTGGGTTTCGTAGACGACATGGGCGTCTGGGCCATCCTCACCGCTCTCGTCGCGCGCGAACACCGCCGGTGGCAGGACGGCCTCGCGTCGCACTGACACGGCACTGCGTCAGTTCGGGCTGCAGGCCGGCGCGCCTCAGGGATGCATCGCCTCCGAGTCGGGTGCGCTGGTCGAAGAGCCCGCCCCCGGAGTGCGCAGGGACGCACTACCGCTCGCCCTGACCATCATCGACTCCCCCTGAACCCGCGGGCGCGGCGCTTTCCGGCGAGCGCGGTGCCGCCCGACGCAGCGCTCGCAGGTTTCTGCAGCGCTCGCGCGCAGCGCGATGCCTGGTCGCGGGGCGTCACCACCACGATCTGCCGCGCAGCATCTCGCCGAAGTCCTCGGGTTTGCCGCGCCCGGTGTGGCGGGAGCCGAGGTAGCTCTCCACGACCGCTCGCCCGAGGTCGTCGAGCTCCGGCGCGACCACATGGCCGCCGGCGCGACGTGCGAGCGCGTCGATGAAGCGTGCGAGGCCGGGGTCATCCCCCAGCCGGAAGAAGGTCGTCTGCGCGCCGAGACGCTGCACGGTGTCGAGCTCGCGAACGGTGACCGCGACGGTACGGGGGTCGGGAGGGTAGTCGAAGTGCACCCGGCCGTCGGGCTCGAGGTGCGAGGTGGGTTCGCCGTCGGTGACGATCAGCAGCACGGGCTGCGCGGTGGGATTGCGCCGGAAGTGCCGCTGAGCCAGCAGCAGGGCGTGGTGCAGGTTCGTGCCCTTGTCCCACGCGGCATCCAGCGCGGTCAGCTTCTCGATGTCCATCACCTCGGCGTGGCGGGCGAACGCGATCAGCTGCAGGGTGTCGCCGCGAAAGCGGCTCGTGATGAGGTGATGCAGAGCGAGGGCGGTGCGCTTCATCGGCACCCAGCGCCCGCCCATCGACATCGAGAACGAGGTGTCGACGAGCAGCGCGACGGCCGCCTGCGTGCGCTCTTCGGTCTCGACGACCTCGACGTCGCGGGTGTCGAGGCGCACTCCGGCCGACGCGTCGCCGCCGTCGGCGACCGTTCGCAGCACGGCATTCGACACGGTGCGCGGAATGTCCCACGCCTCGGTGTCGCCGAAAGCCCACTCCCGCGTGGAGCCGGTGCGGTCGCCGGCTGCGCCGGCGTGACGCGTCTCGCGACGGCCGGTGCGTCCGGACTGACGCGTGGAGATTTCGCGCAGCAGCGCACGACCGAGTTGCCGCATCGCGCGCGGAGTGAGCCGCAGCGCGCCGTCGGAGCTGCGCTGCAGCATGCCGGTGTCCTTCAGCTGCTGCTCGAGGTCGCGCAGGGCTCGGGCGCTGATCGCGGCATCGTCGCCGACGAGCCGCGCGAGCGCGTCCACGTCGATGTCGTCCATCCGAGCTCCGGGGTAGGACTGGCCCAGCTGATCGGACAGCGCGTCGAGATCGGAGAGCTCCTGCATGAGACCGGTCGCCTCGCCGAGACCGGTCGGCTCGTCGCCGGAGAAGGATGCCGACCCGCTCCAGTCCTGGCCGGGCCGAAGCGACCGCAGGTTGTCGTCGAGGCGTGACAGCGACTGCATGAGCTCCGGGGAGCCGAACGCCTGCGCGGCGAGGCCCATCAGCTCCTCGCGCTGCTCGGGAGTCATCGAGTTCAGCATCCGGCTTGCCGCGGCCGAGCGCTCGGCGAGGGTGTCGAGCAGTTCGTCGAGATTCTGCGGATCCTCGGGGAACTGCGCGCCGTGCTTTCGCATGAACTCGTCGAAGTCCTCGTCGGTGTCCTCGCCGAGTCGACGCTTCTCGAGCAGGTCGTTGAGGTCGCCGAGCATGTCGCGGATCGCCTGGCGGTCGGCATCCGTCGCCCCCTCGAGGGCGTTCTTCATGCCGGCGAATCGCTGGTCGAGCAGTTCTCGGCCGAGCAGTTCCCTGATGCGCTCGTAGTCGGACCGCGCCGAGGGGCTCTGCCACTCGTAGTCCGAAAGGTCGTTCACGGCGGCGGCGGTGCCGGGGGGCAGGTTCTCGAGCCGCATCTCGGCGAAGGACCGGGCATCGTCGTCCAGGTCGACGTCACGGACCAGGTGCTTGCGCTCTTCGAGCACCGCGCGGTCGAGGAGCTTGCGCACCTCCTCGAGCGTGCCGTCGAGCCGATGACGGCGCATGAGGTCGGCACGGCGTTCGCGCACTCGCCGCGCCAGATCGTCGAGGCCCAGCTGGTCGCGGGTGCCGCGGCGCAGGTACTCGCGCATCGCGCGCTCGGCCGAGGTGCCTGACATGACGTCCCGCCCGATCGCCTCGAGGGCCTCCTGCACCGGCACGGGCGGGGCGAGCGGATCCGGCCCGCCGGCATACCGCCCATACCGGTTGGTGTGGGCGGGAACGCGGTGGAATCCGCGGACCATCAGCGGATGCCGCCCGGTCTCGGCATCCGCGAATTCCGCAGCCGATCAGCCATACACGGTCTCCCCGTCGGCGCTGTCCTTGCTGATCCGGCGCTCCAGGTAGAGCACCTCCAGCAGCAGCTCCAGCGCGCCGGCGCGCTCGCCCGCCGTGTGCGCGTCGAGCCGGTCGGCCACCTGGTCGTACAGGTCGGACTCGCCCAGCACCGGCATCGCCGCGAGCACATCGGCGGCGGCGACCTGCTCGCCTGTCACGACGGTGGCGCCATCGTGCAGGGCGTTCACGAGTCCGGTCGCGTCGATGCCGCGCAGGTGCGCGCGCCCCGTCTCGGCGATCGCCGTGCGCAGCAGATGCTCGAGGATCGCGCGCTCGCGGCCCTCCTCGCCGGTCTCGAACTCGATCTTGCCGCCCAGCACGTCGACCGCGGTCTCGAGGTCGACCGGTCGCGCCACGCCGACCTCCTCGTGCTGGCGCGTCGCGCGGTGCAGGGCGGCCGCGGCGATGGTCTCCGCGCCGGCGATCGCGAACCGGGCCGATACGCCGGCGCGCTGATCGACGGCATCCGATTCGCGAAGGTTGCGCGTGAACCGTGCCAGCACCTCGAGCAGATGGGCGGGCACCTCGGCGACGAGGTCGGCCTCCTGGCGGATGACGGCGACCTCCTCCTCGACCGTCTGCGGGTAATGGGTGCGGATCTCGGCGCCGAACCGGTCCTGCAGCGGTGTGATGATGCGCCCGCGGTTCGTGTAGTCCTCGGGGTTGGCGGTCGCGACGACGAGCACGTCCAGGTCGAGACGCAGCAGGTAGCCGCGGATCTGGATGTCGCGCTCCTCCATCACGTTGAGGAGGGAGACCTGAATGCGCTCGGCGAGGTCGGGCAGCTCGTTGATGGCGACGATGCCGCGGTGACCGCGCGGGATGAGCCCGTAGTGGATCGTCTCGGGGTCACCGAGCGAGCGGCCCTCGGCGACTTTCATCGGGTCGACGTCGCCGATCAGGTCGGCAACGGAGGTGTCGGGAGTGGCGAGCTTCTCGACGTACCGCTCGGAGCGGTGGCGCCACACGACCGGCAGTTCGTCGCCCAGGTCGGACGCGCGACGCAGCGATGCCGGCGTGATCGGGTGGAACGGATGCTCGCCCAGTTCGGATCCGGCGATGACCGGCGACCACTCGTCGAGCAGACCGGCAAGGCTGCGCAGCAGCCGCGTCTTTCCCTGCCCGCGCTCGCCCAGCAGCACGATGTCGTGTCCGGCGAGCAGGGCGCGTTCCAGCTGCGGGATCACCGTCGTATCGAATCCGTGGATGCCGGGCCACGGGTCTCGGCCATCGGCGAGCGCCGACAGGAGGTGCTCTCGCAGCTCGGCGCGCAGCGGCCGGTAGGTGTGCCCCGACGCGCGCAGTTGACCGGTCGTGGTGATCGCGGATGGCGATGTTGTCATGACCAGAGGGTAGGTCGACTTCGGAGGCAGTGGGGCCGGATGCCGCGATTTGATCGGGTGAAAGATCCGTGTGTCAGCTCGCCGCCGTTCGGCGCGAGGTGACGTACCCCAGCCGACCGCGCGTGACGACGATGAGCACGAGCGCCGCGGCGGTGAAGCCGATGAGCACGGGCAGCAGCCCGAAATCGTCGAACATCGGCGCCGGAAACAAGGGCGCCGCCATCTTGTTGGCGAACGTGTTGAAGGACGCGTGCATCAGCATCATGAGCAGAAGGCTGCCCTTGGCGTGGTTGAAGACCCACGTCATGATGATCGTCAGCGTCGTGATCATGACGGTGAACATGATCATGTTCGGGATCGTCGGAGGAGTCCACACCCCGCTCCAGAACAGCGGGAAGTGCCACAGCGCCCACAGGACCCCGAGGATGACGCTGCCCCACAGCGGGCCGCTGCGCTCCTGAAGCCTCGGCAGCGCGAACCCGCGCCACCCGGGCTCCTCGCCGAGCGGGCCGCCGAGGAAGAACGTGAGCAGGAACGCCATCGGATATGCGATGAGCAATGGGCCGAGGATCGGCTGGAACGAGGACAGGGCACCGGGAATGACGATCGTGCCCAACACGATGATGAGCGGGATTCCCAGCAGCACGAAGAAATACCACTGGATTCCCACCCGCCACTGGACGTATCGGCGCAGCAGGCGGACCGTTCCCGCCTTACCCTCGGTCAACCCGGTCATGACGAACGCGCCGACCGTCGGTCCGAACGTCGCGGCCACCACCGCGAACGCGACCGCCGGCGTCGGAATCGTGAACGGCAGAATGCCCTGAGCCGACAGCGCGACCGGCACCTCGATGATCCACGAGAAGAGGAACGCGATCGCGAAGTAGGAGGCGAGGGGGTATCTCCTCAGGAGGCCACGGGGTGCGGTGCGGGAGGAATCACCCGGATTGCCGACGGCGGTCATACTGCAGTCCTTCCTGCACCACGGAGTGCATCAGCGGCGAGCCCCGCGTTGGGAATGCCGCGCCCCAGTGTTCCACCCGGGACTCGCTCCCCGCCACAGGCTCGAGGACCCCGACCGCGCCCAGTCCTGACAGGCTCTACCCATGACTGTGCACAACGAAGCTCTGCGCGACCACGCCTGCTTGATCGTCCACGGCCCCGACCGGCCCGGGATCGTGGCCGCGGTGACCGCGCTGATCACCCGCAACAAGGGCAATATCGTCCAGCTCGACCAGTACTCCGACGACGCGGACGGCGGAAGCTTCTTCCAGCGCGTCGTGTTCCACCGGTCCGACCTGCCCGCCGCGATGCCCGAAATCGAGGCCGATCTCAGGCACACTGTGACGCCCCTCGACCTGGAGTGGACGCTCACGGACCAGTCGGTGCCGAAGCGGATGGCGATCCTCGCCTCCACCTCCGATCACTGCCTGCTCGAGCTGCTCTGGCGACACCGTCGCGGCGAGCTGCCCGTCAGCATTCCGATGGTGATCTCGAACCACACCAACACCGCCGAGGACGTCCGCTCTTTCGGCATCCCGTTCTTCCACGTCCCCTCGCAGGGGCAGGACAAGTCCGAGGCCGAAGCGAAGATCCTCGAACTGCTGAAGGGCAACGTCGACTTCATCGTGCTGGCCCGCTACATGCAGATCATCTCGGAGGACTTCCTCGACCAGGTCGGCGTGCCGGTGATCAACATCCATCATTCGTTCCTGCCCGCCTTCATCGGCGCGGCCCCGTACCGCAAGGCGAAGGAGCGCGGTGTGAAGCTCATCGGCGCGACCAGCCACTACGTGACCAAAGACCTCGACGAGGGACCGATCATCGAGCAGGACGTCACCCGCGTGAACCACGCGATGGATGCCGCCGACCTGCAATCCCGCGGCGCCTACGTCGAACGCGCCGTGCTTTCCCGCGCCGTGCAGTGGCACGCCGAGGACCGCGTCATCCGGCACGGCAACCAGACCATCGTCTTCACGGATCGACCCTAGAAAGACGGACGCCTCGACCGGATGCTCCCGCTGTCGGGCTCGTCGATCCCTTGGGCGATGCCCCGCGGGCTCAGAACACGTACTCCATGAGGTCGATGCCCAGCGTGCGGAAGGCTTCGTGCGCGCGCAGTCGATGTGCGATCGAGAGGTCGTCGAAGCAGACGATGAGCGCGTACGACACTCCGGCCCGGGGACCGGCGAGCACGCCCGCTTCTGCCCGGATGCCGGCATCCCGACCCGTCTTGTTGATGAACAGCACCCCGTGCTCATCATTCTCGTGGGCGAACGGATCGAGTCCGGTCGCCGAGGCGACGAGGGACAGATCGTGGTTCAGGCTCAGCCACTCGGCAACCTGAGCGCTGACCCCCGCGGACACGGCCTGCGAGTTCACCAGCGCGGCGAAAACCTCGGCGAGCTCCCGCGCCGAGCCGAGGGCGAACTGCGGCGCGTCGTCGGGCCCGCGCTCGTCGCGGAACCGATCCAGCAGCGCCGAGTGCGACATCCCCAGCTGGTCGATGCGGGCGCGCACGGCCGGAAGGCCCACGCGCTCGATCAGTGCGTTGGCGGCGAGTGCATCGCCGGTCGCGGCGGTCAGCACCGCGAGGTCGGCCAGCGGCAGCGCGGGCACCTTCAGGTGGTGCCAGAACCCCGCGACCGTGACCGGGTCGAGCGTGGACTTGTCGATGATCTCGAGCGGATCCAGCGCGCCCGACTCGAAGGCGGCGGCGACCTCGATCAGCAGCGGAACGACCCCGAGCCCGGCGATGGGCAGGGTGACGAAGTCGTCGCCCGCGAACACCGTGCTGCCGCGGTCGAGGTCGGTGATGCGCACCGAGACCCGCGCGCCGGCGGCGGCCAGCCCGTCGAGCGCCTTCAGCGTCGAGGTGAACGATCTGCGTCCGATGGCGGCACGCCGGGGCAGTCGTGCGGTGCTTCGTCGCGACCCCCGCAACGACTCAGGGTCCCGCTCGGGTGGTTCCTGAGTGGGGCGCTCGGCGCCCGCATCGAAGGGCTCAGGGGCAATGCCCACGAGGTGGGTCCTTTCAGGCTGGGGATGTCACCAGATGGTGACGCGCTTGTCGGGGTCGAGCCAGAGCTCATCCGACTCCGTCACATCGAACGCGTCGTAGAACGCGTCGATGTTGCGGACGATCTGATTGCAGCGGAATTCGTTCGGCGAGTGCGGGTCGATGGTCAGCAGGCGGATGGTTTCGGCATCCCGCCCCTTCTGCTGCCAGATCTGCGCCCATGACAGCAGCAGGCGCTGCAGGCCCGTGTATCCGTCGATGACCGGTGCCTCCTCGCCGCGCAGGGACAGCTCGTACGCCTTGATCGCGATGCCGAGCCCGCCGAGGTCGCCGATGTTCTCGCCGATGGTGAGGGCGCCGTTGACCTTGTTCTCTTCGGGCAGTCCGCGCGGCACGAGCGCGTTGTACTGCTCGATCAGAACGCTCGTGCGGGCCTCGAACGCCGTGCGGTCGGCATCCGTCCACCAGTCGCGCAGCGATCCGTCGCCGTCGAAGCGACTGCCCTGGTCGTCGAACCCGTGGCCGATCTCGTGGCCGATCACCGCGCCGATGCCGCCGTAGTTGGCCGCCGCGTCGCGGTCGGCATCGAAGAAGGGATGCTGCAGGATCGCGGCCGGGAACACGATCTCGTTCATGAGCGGGTTGTAGTACGCGTTCACGGTCTGCGGCGTCATGTACCACTCGTCGCGGTCGACCTCGCCGCCGATGCGGCCGATCTGGCGGTCGTGCTCGTGGATGTGCGCGCGGCGCACGTTGCCGACCAGGTCGGCCGCGTCGATCTCGAGCGCGGAGTAGTCGCGCCACTTCACCGGGTAGCCGATCTTGGGGGTGAACGCGTCGAGCTTGGCGAGTGCGCGATCGCGCGTCTCGGGCGTCATCCACTCCAGGTCGGTGATGCTCTGGCGGTACGCCTCGATCAGGTTGGCGACCAGCTCGTCCATCGCCGTCTTGGATTCCGGCGGAAAGTGGCGCTCGACGTACACGCGGCCGATCGCCTCGCCCAGCGCTGCTTCGGCCAGGCCTACGCCGCGCTTCCACCGCTCGCGGTTGACCGGAACCCCGGTGAGCTGGGTGCCGTAGAACGCGAAGTTCTCATCGACGAACGGGTCGGACAAGAACGCCGCCGCGCCGTGGACGATGCGGAACCGCACCCACGCCTTCCAGTCCTCGAGCCGCTCTTCGTTCAGCAGCGAGCCGAGTCCTTCGATGAAGCTCGGCTGGTACACATTCGCCTCGGCGAAGGCCCCTTCGCGGCCGGGGGCGGTGCCCTCCAGCCACGGACGCAGGTCGACACCGGCGAGCGCGGTGACTTCGTCCCAGGTCTTCAGGTTGTAGGTCGCGACCGCGTCGCGGCTGCGCACGTTGTCCCAGTGGTGCGTGGCGACCTCGGTCTCGAGCGCGAAGATGCGATCGGCGGATGCCGCGGCCTCGGGGAGCCCCGCGAGCTCGAGGATCTTCTCGATGTGACCCCGGTAGGCGGTGCGCACGGCGTCGAAATTGTCGAGCCGGTAGTAGCTCTCGTCGGGCAGCGACAGACCGCCCTGCACGAGGAACGGCACGTACCGCATCGGGTTGCCCGGGTCGGGCTCGACGTACAGGCCGATCAGGCCCCCGATGCCGTCGCGCTCGAGTTCGCCGAGCGTGCGCAGCAGCTCGGGGATGGAGGAGATCGCATCGACGCGGCCGAGCTGCTCGGCAAGTGGCGCGGCGCCGAGCTCGCTGATGCGCTCGGTGTCCATGAAGCTCGTGTACAGGTCGCCGATCTTGCGCGATTCGGTGCCGGGTTCGGCATCCCGCGTCTCTTCGACGATCGCGCGCACGTCCTTCTCGGCCTGCTCGGCGATGACGTGGAACGAGCCCCAGCGGGCCTTGTCGTCGGGGATCTCGGTGCGATCGAGCCAGGCGCCGTTGACGTGGCGGAAGAGGTCGTCCTGCGGGCGGATCTCAGCACTGAGCTCGTCGAGCGCGAGACCGGATCGGGAATCGGTCATTGGTACAGGATATGCGGCGGCGTGATGTGCGCCAGACCTCGCCGGGGATGGGATTCACGCCGTCCGGCCGCTTCTATGCTCGAACGGTGACGGGCCGCCGCGACACCTTGAACCGCGACATCCTGCGGCTGGCCGTGCCGGCCCTCGGGTCGCTCGTCGCGGAGCCGCTGTTCCTGATCGTCGACTCCGCACTCGTCGGTCACCTCGGCGTCACGCCGCTCGCGGGCCTGGGCATCGCGTCGGCCGTGCTGCAGACGATCGTCGGGCTGATGGTCTTCCTCGCGTACGCGACCACCCCGGCCGTCGCGCGGCGGTTCGGCGCGGGAGATCCGACGCGCGCGGTGTCGGTCGGCATCGACGGCATGTGGCTCGCGCTCGGCATCGGCGCGATTCTGGCGCTCGCGGGCTACCTCGCAACGCCGCTCCTGGTCGGCCTGTTCGGCGCGTCGCCCGAGGTCACGGCGGATGCCGAGACCTACCTCGGCATCTCGATGTGGGGTCTGCCCGCGATGCTGATCGTGTTCGCCGCGACCGGGCTGCTGCGCGGCATGCAGGACACGGTCATCCCGCTGTGGATCGCAGGTCTCGGCTTCGGAGCGAACGCACTCCTGAACTGGCTCTTCATCTACGGCTTCGGCTGGGGCATCGGCGGCTCGGCGTTCGGCACGGTCGTGGCGCAGTGGGGCATGGTCGCCGCCTACGTCGTGGTGATCGGCCGGCTCGCCCGGCGGCACGACGCCTCGGTGCGCCCGCATCGCGCGGGCGTGCGCGGGTCGGCGCGGTCGGGCGGCTGGCTGTTCCTGCGCACCCTGTCGCTGCGCGCGGCGCTGCTGGCCACGGTGTTCGCGGCGACCACGCTCGGCACCGAGGAGCTCGCCGGGTGGCAGGTCGCGTTCACGATCTTCTCGACCGCGGCCTTCGCGCTGGACGCTCTCGCGATCGCCGCGCAAGCGCTGATCGGCAAGGGCCTCGGCGCCGGCGACACGGGCGAGGTGCAACGCACGCTCGAGCGCACGGTGACGTGGGGTGCATGGTTCGGCGTGATCGTCGGCGCGATGATCGGCGCGCTCTCGGGCGTGATCGGGCTCCTCTTCACCGGGGATGCCGCGCTCGCCGCCCTGATTCAGCCCGCGCTCATCGTGCTGGCCGTCGCGCAGCCGGTGTGCGGGGTGGTGTTCGTCCTCGACGGAGTGCTCATCGGGGCGGGAGACGCGAAGTACCTCGCGATCGCCGGCGTGGTGAACCTGGTGCCGTTCGTTCCGGCACTCGTCGTGCCGGCGATGCTCGGCGCGGGGGGTGCGGCCGGACTCGCGTGGCTGTCGGTCGCGTTCTTCGGCGTCTACATGCTCGCCCGGCTGGCGACGCTGGGCTGGCGCGTGCGCGGTGCCGCCTGGATGAGCGCCGGCGCGTGACCGGCGGCACCCGGCGTCTCACCCCCCTTGGGTGATTCGGCGCGACCACGCGGTCTATACACTCGGTCGGGTGGACGCGGTGCGTCCAGGGGAGGAATGCATCGTGGCACGCGAATTCTCAGGCAAGATCGCACTCGATGTCCGCGACTCGGTTCCGGACTGGGAGCCGTTCCTGGCGCCGAAGGCGCCGGCTGAGGCACCCAACGTCGTCTTCATCGTCTGGGACGACGTGGGCTACGGCACGATGGACAGCTTCGGCGGTCCGGTGCGCACACCTACGATGACGCGCATCGCCGACCAGGGCGTGAAGTACGCCAACTTCCACACCACCGCGCTGTGCTCGCCGACGCGCGCCTCGCTGCTGACCGGTCGCAACGCGACCTCGAACGGCATGGCCACGATCGCGGAGTTCTCCTCGGGCTTCCCCGGGATCTCCACGCGCATCCCGTTCGAGAACGGCTTCATCTCCGAGGTGCTCGTTGAGAACGGCTACAACACCTACTGCGTGGGCAAGTGGCACCTCACCCCGGGTGAGGAGACCGGGATGGCGGCGTGGAAGAAGCGCTGGCCCCTGGGGCGCGGCTTCGAGCGCTTCTACGGGTTTCTGGGCGGCGAGTCCAGCGGCTGGTACCCCGACCTCATCCACGACAACCACCCCGTGGACCCGCCGGCGACGCCGGACGAGGGGTACCACATCGCCAAGGACCTGTCGGATCGGGCGATCGAGTTCATCCAGGACGCGAAGTCCATCGAGCCCGACAAGCCGTTCTTCCTGTATTTCTCGCTGGATGCCGCGCACGCGCCCCATCATGTGTTCAAGGAGTGGGCCGACAAGTACAAGGGAACGTTCGACGAGGGCTACGAGGCCATTCGGGCCGGCATCCTCGCACGTCAGAAGGAACTCGGACTGCTGCCGGAGGACACCGAGCTCTCGGGCATCAACCCGCACGGCGAGCCTGGTGTGACCGGCCCGGACGGCCAGCCCTGGCCGATGCTCGACACCGTGCGCCCCTGGGCAACGCTCAGCGACGACGAGAAGAAGCTCTTCGCCCGCATGGCCGAGGTGTTCGCCGGGTACGTGGAGTACACCGACGACCAGGTGGGCCGGGTGATCGACTTCCTCGACAGATCTGGGCAGCTGGAGAACACGATCATCGTGGTGGTCTCCGACAACGGCGCGAGCGGCGAGGGGGGCCCGAACGGGACGTTCAACGAGTGGCGCTTCTTCAACAACGCGCCCACGCCGACCGAGTTGAGCTTCGAGCACATCGACGAGCTCGGATCGCCCGCCACGTACAACCACTACAACACCGGGTGGGCATGGGCCTTCGACACCCCGTTCCCCTACTGGAAGCGGTGGGCCGGCTACGAGGGCGGGATCGCCGACATGTGCATGGTCTCGTGGCCAGCCAAGATCGCACCGTCGGCCAGCCCGCGTACCCAGTATGTGCACGCCGTCGACGTCGTGCCGACGATCTACGACCTGCTCGGCATCACGCCGCCCGACGCCATCAACGGCTTCACCCAGAGCCCGATCGAGGGTGAGAGCTTCGCGGCATCCCTCACCGACCTCGGCGCGCCCGCCAAGCGCACGCAGTTCTACGCGATGCTCGGTCAGCGCGCGCTGTACGAGGACGGCTGGCTCGCCGCGACAGTGCACCCGCCGCTCAGCGGCTGGGGGAAGTTCGAACAGGACGTCTGGGAGCTCTACCACGTCGAGCTCGACCGGTCCCAGACCACGAACCTCGCCGATGCCGAGCCCGCGCGGCTGAAGGCCATGATCGCGCGCTGGTTCGAGCTGGCCGAACAGTACAACGGCCTGCCGCTCGACGACCGCACCGCTCTCGAGCAGACCCTCGCCGAGCGGCCGAGCGGCGCACCCAAGCGCGACCGGTACGTCTACTACCCGAACTGCGCATCGGTGCCGGAGCAGTCCGCGGTGTCGATCCCAGGTCGCTCGTACACGATCGCGGCGGGCGTGGAGGCCGGGCCGGACGCCGAGGGGGTGCTCTTCGCGCACGGCGGTGTCGCCGGCGGGCACAGCCTGTACGTGCAGGATCACCGGCCGACCTACGCCTTCAACTGGCTGGGCACCTCGCTTCAGGTCATCACCGCCGATCGAGACCTCGCCCCCGGCGCGCACGTGATCACGGCGGAGTTCGCCGCGACCGGTCGCAACGCCGACCCGGAGATGCCCGGAGCACACGGCACGCTCTCGCTGTACATCGACGGCGACGTGGTCGGCTCGAGCGAGATCGTCACACAGCCCGGTCTGTTCTGCGCCGTCGGCGACGGACTGTGCGTCGGGCGCGACGACGCCTCCCCCGTGACGCCCGCCTACACCGCGCCGTACCGGTTCACCGGCGGCACGATCGACAAGGTCGTGGTGGATGTGTCGGGTGACCGCTACGTCGACCACGAGTCCGAAGTGCGCGGGTGGTTCCTGCTGGACTGACGGCGGCGCGCTACACCCAGCGGCGGCACCACTCGTACATCACGATGGCGGCCGCCGCTGAGGCGTTGATCGACCGGGTCGAGCCGTACTGCGTGATCGCAACGGCGCCGGATGCCGCCGCCAGCGCCTCCGGCGAGAGCCCCGGTCCTTCCTGCCCGAACAGCAGCACGCACCGCTCGGGGAGGTCGGCGCTGTCGATGGGCGCCGCGCCCGGGAGGTTGTCGACGGCGATCACGGGGATGCCGGCATCCGTCGCCCACGCGGCGAAAGACGCGACATCTTCATGGTGGCGGACGTGCTGGTAGCGGTCGGTGACCATGGCGCCGCGCTTGTTCCACCGGCGCTTGCCGATGATGTGCACCTCCGCCGCGAGGAACGCGTTCGCGCTGCGCACGATCGAGCCGATGTTCATGTCGTGCTGCCAGTTCTCGATCGCGACATGGAACGGATGCCGCTTCGCGTCGAGATCGGCCACGATCGCGTCCATGCGCCAGTAGCGGTACTCGTCGATCACGTTGCGTGCGTCGCCGTGCGCGAGCAGTTCCGGATCGAGGCGGGCATCTCGCGGCCAGGCGTCGGGCCCGCCGGGCCAGGGGCCGACCCCATGCGACAGTTCAGGCTCGCGGTGCGCTTCGGGCTCCGCGATCTCGTCGGTCACTCGGCTCAGGCTACCCGCGCTCGGCCCCTGGATCTCCTGCCTGATGCACGCGGCGGATATTTCGGTCTACCGAAAACAGCGCTATGGTTTCCGTGTGGCGAAGACCGATCTGGATGCCGAGTCGACGAGCCGCGCGCCGCGCACCACCGCCCGGCTCGCCTGGCTGATCGGCCCCGCCCTCGTCGCGGGCGTGGCGTACCTCGACCCCGGCAACGTCGCAAGCAACATGACCGCGGGCGCGCGCTATGGCTACCTGCTGGTGTGGGTCGTCGTGCTCGGCAACGTGATGGCGTGGCTCATCCAATACCTGTCGGCGAAACTCGGGATCGTCACAGGCAAGAGCCTCCCCGAGACGCTCGGCGAGCGGATCACGCACCGCTGGTCGCGGCGCGCGTACTGGGTCCAGGCCGAACTCGTCGCGATGGCGACCGACATCGCCGAGGTCATCGGCGGCGCCGTCGCGCTCAACCTGCTGTTCGGCGTCCCGCTGCTGTGGGGCGGCGTCATCACCGGGACGGTCTCGATCGTGCTGCTGATTGTGCAGTCACGGCGCGGCCCGCGCACGTTCGAATTCATCGTGATCGGTCTGGTCGCGATCATCGCGATCGGATTCACCTTCGGAGTCTTCATCGCCCCGCCCGACGCGGGCTCGGTCGTCGAGGGCATGGTCCCCCGCTTCGAGGACACCGGATCGGTGCTGCTTGCGGCATCGATCCTCGGCGCCACGATCATGCCGCACGCGATCTATGCGCACAGCGCCCTCGCCCGCGACCGCTTCGCCCCGATCGCCGCGGGGCGGCCCGAAATGTTCCAGACCCTCACCGAAACCGCGCCCGAGTCCACTGCCGCGCGCAACACCCGCGCGAACGGCGAGCTCGAGCAGCAGCGTGGCATCTCGACCGTGCGCCTGCTGCGGGCCACCAAGTGGGACGTCAGCATCGCGATGCTGATCGCCGGCACCGTGAACCTCTGCATCCTGCTGCTGGCCGCGGCCAACCTCGCCGGCGTCGAGGGCACCGACACGCTCGAGGGCGCGTACGAGGCACTCAGCGCGGGCATCGGGCCGATGGTCGCGACCCTGTTCGCGGTCGGCCTGCTCGCCAGCGGACTGGCCTCGACGAGCGTCGGCGCGTACGCGGGCGCCGAGATCATGCACGGCCTGCTCCACATCCGCATCCCGCTGATCGCGCGCCGGCTGATCACGCTGATCCCGGCGCTGATCATCCTGGGCATCGGGGTCGACCCCACTCTCGCGCTCGTCCTCAGCCAGGTCGTGCTCTCGTTCGGCATCCCGTTCGCCCTGATCCCGCTCGTCGTGCTCACCGCGCAGCGGCGCACGCTGGGCGAGTTCCGCAACCGCGTGCTGACCACCGCGGCGGGGGTGGTGGCATCCGTCTTCCTCATCGCGCTCAACGGCGTGCTGCTCTGGCTGGTCCTCACCGGCTCGTAGCCCCGAACAGCCCGGCCGGTAGCCTGAACGCGTGCCTTCCTCCGCCGTCGTCGACGACTACCTGAAGACGATCTACCACCACACCGAGTGGCAGAGCGATCGCATCACACCATCGCAGCTGGCCGCAGAACTCGGTCTCGCGCCCTCGAGCGTCACCGAGATGGTGCAGAAGCTCGCCGCGCAGGGCCTTGTCACTCACCGGCCCTACGGCCCGATCGCGCTGACGCCGGCCGGTGAGCTCCGTGCGGCATCCATCATCCGCCGCCACCGCCTGATCGAGACGTGGCTGGTGCGCGAGTTCGGCTACGCCTGGGATGAGGTGCACGACGAGGCCGAGGTGCTCGAGCACGCGCTCAGCGACCGGCTGCTCGAGGGCATCAGCGAGCGCCTGGGGCGCCCGCGCTTCGACCCGCACGGCGACGCGATTCCGGATGCCGCCGGACGAGTCCACCGCGAGCCCTTCGTGCTGCTCGCCGACGCCGCAACCGGCCACACCGGGCGGGTGCTGCGGGTGAGCGACCGGGACTCCGAGCTGCTGCGCGCCGTCGAGGCGGCCGGCGTCGCGGTCGGCGCGGAAGTGACGGTGACGGATGCTGTGGCCCTGCGCATCGGCGGCGCCGAGGTGCCGCTGCCGGCCGCCGCGGCCCAGGCCGTCTGGCTCAGCGCC
>NZ_WOYP01000101.1:18055-20175 GCF_011620715.1 Microbacterium sp.
GAACGGCCAGCGCACTCCGGTCGCGTCTTCGCACACACCCCACAGGCGCTGCGCGATCTCGGGGTCACGCGTGATCTTGGACGACTTGCCGCGGTGCGGCTCGCCGCGGACGATGAGCCTGGGCCCCCAGTACTCGCCACCCTCGATCCCGGGATCGACGAGGGCGCGCACGAGCGTCCACGCGCCGTGCTCCTTGGACTGCGTGATCGCGAACTGCAGATTGTCGGCGAACCGGGTGAGCCGGGTCGGGTTGTTCACGCCGACGATGCCCGGCGTGCGCCCGCTCGTCGAGTACCCCGGGTGCGCGACCACGCTGGAGACCGCAACCCCTGCTGCCCGCAGACGCCGGTCGGCTTCGAATCCGAGCGCGGCTGTCGCGACCTTCGACTGCACGTACGCGCGCCCTCCGCTGTAGCCCTCGACCAGCTGCGGGTCGAACGGGTCGTACTTCGCCATCGAGGTCGAAACGCTGCCCAGCCACACCATGCGACCGGATGCCGCGGCCAGCGTCGTCAGCAGGGCGCCGGAAAGCGCGAAATGGCCGAGGACGTTGGTGGCGAAGACGACCTCGTTGCCGTCGCCGGTGGTCTCGCGCTCCTTCGGCGGATGCACGATGCCGGCATTCAGCAGCAGTCCGTCGAGGCCGCCGCGACCGCCGATCGTGGCGGCCGCCGCGCGCACCGAGCCGAGGTTGCTGGTATCCAGAAGCAGCGTCTCGACCCGGTCTCCGGCATCCGGATTCCGCCGTCGCACGGCGGCGCGTGCGGCCATGAGCCGGTTCGGGCTGCGACCCGTCATGTAGACGCGTGCACCGGCACGGACGAGCTGTTCGCTCGAGAAGTAGCCCAGCCCGGCGTTCGATCCGGTGATCAGGTAGGTGCGACCGGTCAGGTCGGGGAGCTGTTCGGGGTCCCACGCCTGGTTTCGCGCCACGACTTCGACCCTAGGCCGATTGCCGGCCCGACGCGCCATGGCGCTCGGAAGTCATCGGGACTTAACATTCGGGCGCGGTTTGCGCATCGTGACCGGCGGATAGGCTGTGCGCATGCGGACCCGCGCCGACATCGAATGCTGGCTGACCGACATGGACGGCGTGCTCGTCCACGAGAACACCCCGGTTCGCGGCGCCGCTGAGCTGCTGCAGCAGTGGCGGGACCAGGGCACCCCGTTTCTGGTGCTGACGAACAACTCGATCTTCACGCCGCGAGACCTCTCCGCGCGGCTGCGGACCTCGGGGCTCGTCGTGCCCGAAGGGGCGATCTGGACGTCGGCCCTGGCGACCGCCGACTTCCTGCGCAGCCAGGCGCCCGGGGCGAGCGCGTTCGTGATCGGCGAGGCGGGGCTGACGACCGCCCTGCACGAAGCCGGGTTCATCATGACCGAGACGGATCCCGACTACGTCGTCGTCGGCGAGACCCGCAACTACTCTTTCGAGGCGATCACGAAGGCTATCCGCTTCATCGCCGGTGGTGCCCGGTTCATCGCGACCAACCCCGACGCGACGGGCCCGTCGGCCGATGGGGTGCTCCCGGCGACGGGGGCGATCTCGGCGCTGATCACCAAGGCGATCGGCAAGGAACCGTATGTCGTCGGCAAGCCGAACCCGATGATGTTCCGCTCGGCCCTGAACCGCATCGGCGCGCACTCCGAGAACACCGGGATGATCGGCGACCGCATGGACACCGACATCGTGGCCGGCATCGAAGCCGGGCTGCACACCGTGCTCGTGCTCACCGGCATCAGCGATGCCGCCGAGATCGAGCGGTATCCGTTCCGACCCGATGAGGTGCTCGATTCGGTCGCCGACCTGCTGTCAGACGACCTGATCGAGGCTGAGGGGGCGGATGCCGCCGCCGGCAAGAGGCCGGCATGATCGGCGCCGAGGAGAGGAGTCGGGGGTGAGCAGCGCAGAGCAGACCCTGCTGTTCGCCGCGACCGGGATCGTGCTTCTCGGCACGCTCATCGTGTTCGTGTGGCAGTACTTTCGCAACAACCGCCGCGACAAGGACTGACCGCCGGCATCCGCCCGCATCAGTCACGGCCAGTCCACCGCGAGAAGGTGGGTTCCACCGCGAGAAGGTGGGTTCCACCGCGAGAAGGTGGGTTCCACCGCGAGAAGG
>NZ_WOYP01000101.1:20275-33118 GCF_011620715.1 Microbacterium sp.
GCGCAGCACGCACCTCCTCGGCGCAGCACGCACCTCCTCGGCGCAGCACGCACCTCCTCGGCGCAGCACGCACCTTCTCGGCAGAGGCAGCCGCGGATCACTGGGGTGCGAGGCCCAGATCGTCCAGGTCGATCGCTGCGAGCCACTGCAGGCCCGCAGCCTCGACGGCGGCCTGGGCGCCGGTCTTGCGGTCGACGATCACCGCGACGGCGATCGGCTCGGCACCCTCGCGGCGCAGCACCTCGACGGCCTTGAGCGCGGACTGACCCGTGGTCGAGGTGTCTTCGAGTACGACCACACGCTTGCCCGCGACATCGGCTCCCTCGACCTGTCGGCCGCGGCCGTGGTCCTTGGGCTCCTTGCGCACGACGAACGCGTCCAGCGGCGCATCGGAGCGGGCGGACTCGTGCATGACCGCGTTGGCGATGGGGTCGGCGCCGAGGGTGAGCCCGCCGACCGCGACGACCCCGTCGACCTCGCGGACAAGGTCGAGCATGATGCGCCCGATCGCCGGTGCCGCGCGGTGATCGAGCGTGAGCTTGCGCATGTCGACGTAGTACGTGGCCTTCTTGCCGCTGGAGAGCGTGAAGGCGCCGTGGAACACGGCCTCGTCCTTGATCAGGGCGATCAAGGCCTGGCGGTCGGCTTCGAGCTCAGGCGTGCTGGCGGCAGTCATGCCTCGAGCTTACGGATGCCGCACCCCTCGCACCGCCGGCGATAGCCTCGACGGGTGGAGCATCTGCCGGGCGGTTCGGGGGGCGTGTGGCGGGTCGACGACCCGGTGCACGGCCCGACGGTCCACCGCCCGACCGGGCCGTGGACGCCCGCGGTGCACGACCTGCTCACGCATCTCGCGAAGACCGGGCTCGACGGCATCCCGCGCGTGCTCGGCTTCGACGACGAGGGCCGCGAGATCCTCACGTACCTGCCCGGCCGCACCATCTCCGTCGACACGGAGTCGGCACCCGACCAGATCCTGGCCGAGGCCGCACGGTGGCTGCGGCGGTTCCACGATGCCGTGCGCTCGTACGATCCCGGGCCCCGCGCCTGGCGTCAGGCCTCCGCCGGCTTCGCGGCGGGCCAGCTGATCTGCCACAACGACACCGGCGCCTACAACTGGATCGTCGACGGCGACCGGTTCGCCGGTCTGATCGACTGGGATCAGGCCGGCCCGGGCTGGCCGCTCGAGGACCTCGCGTTCCTGTGCTGGAGCGGCATCCCCCTCTTCCGCGAGACGCCGACGACGGATGCCGCGCGCCGGGTGCGGATCGCGGCCACCGCGTACGGCGGAGTCGCACCGACGGAACTGCTCGATGCGATCGCCGACCGCATGCAGCGCGCGTCGGAGCGGATCGCCGCTGGGATCGCGCGGGCGGATCCGGGGATGCTGTCGCTCCAGGCGCTCGGCGAGCCTGAGCGCACGCGAAGACGGGTGGACGCCTTCACAGCCCGGCTGCCCGCGCTCCGCGCGGCACTGGGCTGACCCGCCGTCTCCGTTCCCGTCCCGCCGAGAGCGCTCTGCGAGAACGCGTCGTCGGCGGGTCGCCGTAGGCTGGATCCCATGCGGCTTGCCACGTGGAACGTCAACTCCGTCCGGGCCCGCGTCGACCGGATCGTCGGGTTCGCGGTGCGCGAGTCGGTCGACGTGCTGGCGATGCAGGAGATCAAGTGCAAGGCGGAGCAGTTCCCGTTCGAGCAGTTCGAGGACGCCGGCTACCATGTCGAGGCGCACGGCTTCTCGCAGTGGAACGGCGTCGCGATCGCGAGCCGTGAACCCCTCACCGATGTGTCGTATGCCTTCGCGGGAATGCCCGGCTTCGCAAAGGACCACGTGGGCGACGATGCCCCGCAGGAGGCCCGCGCGATCGGGGCGACCGTGGGCGGCATCCGGGTGTGGAGTCTCTACGTCCCGAACGGGCGCGCCCTCGAAGACCCGCATTACTACTACAAGCTCGAATGGCTCAGTGCGCTGCAGCAGTACGCGGCCGACACCCTCGCGGGCGATCCCGACCTCGCGCTCGCGCTGGTCGGCGACTTCAACATCGCGCCGACGGATGCCGACAACGGCGACCCCGCCGTCGTGCCGGGCTTCTCGACCCATGTGTCCGGCCCCGAGCGCGAGGCCTTCGCCGCGCTGGAGTCGGCCGGTCTCACCGACGTCGTGCGCCCGCTCGTGCCGAGCGGCTTCACGTACTGGGACTACAAGCGGCTGCGCTTTGTGAAGAACGAGGGCATGCGCATCGACTTCATCCTCGGCTCGCACGCGTTCTCGAACGCGGTGACCGGCGCCACGATCCATCGCGACGAGCGCAAGGGCGAGGCGCCCAGCGACCACGTGCCCGTGGTCGTCGACCTGGATCTCGAGGGTCCTGATGACGACGACAGACCGATGATCTTCTGAGCGTTGCCTGCTGAACGCAAGATCGCTTGACGATTGCAGGCGATTATTCGACGCGGGCGAGCTCCGCATAGGGGATCACGTACTGACGCTGCAGCCAATCGCCGAACCTGTTTACTCTGAGGCAGCCGCCCGAGTCCCGGCAGCTGATCACGGGGTCGTGAGCGGCGTAGACCGCGAACGCGTTCAACTTGCGCAACAGCGGATCGCCCGCGACGTTCGCCGGGCGCTGGGCGACCGGGTACCCCTGCGCGAACTGCACGATCGCGCCGTCGATCAGCCCGGCATCCACCGGCGATGCGACGATGCGCCCCACCGACCGGTGATCGGGGTGGTCGCCCTCGGACCCCTGGGCGAAACCCGGCAGATGAGCCAGCACTTCACTGGCCCCGTAGCTGTTCACAAGCTCCACCACGGTGCTGTGCAGCTGATCGAGGGTCACGGTCTGTCCGGAACTGACCGTGTGCATTTCGGGGATTTCGCCGGTCACGAGTTCGGGCAGGCTCTCCCAACCGGTCTTCGGATAGCCGGTGGCCTGCAGCCCGCCGTCCGGCAGCCCCAGGAACAGCAGCGAGACGCGGCTGTCGCCGTCTGGGCGGGTCAGGGTCAGCGTGATCCCGCTGCGCAGCATCACCGTTTGATCGGTCCAGGACCCGGAAGCGCCTCGGATCACGTCGTACGCGGCACGCAGGCCGGTCTCCCGGTTCGTGGCATACGAGGACTTGCCTTCACCCGCGTCGGACTCGGTGAAGAAGAAGGTGCGCAGGCACTCGCCGGCGCCGAGCGCGTCTTGCAGCGCGGGATTCGCGAAAATCAGATCGTCGTCGTAGTGCGCCCAGAACGAGACGACCGTGCCGGTGGGGCAGGGCGGATCGATGAACTGCAAGGGCGACGAGAACACCATCCCTTCCGGGTCGGTGCGCGCGGCATCCCGCGCCACCATCACCGGAAGCTGGTCGCACTGGGCACTCGAGGAGAAATACTGCATCGCGTCGGCGGCCCACTGCGACAGATCCCGCAGTGGGAGGCCCGGTGTCGCGGGATCGACCGCGGTGAGACCCCCGCACGCCCCCGCCATCGCGAGGATCTGATCGCCCGTGAGGTTGTTGCGCGAAGGCGGTTCGGTGACGGTCGGAGTCGGTGTCGCCGTCTCCGTGGCGGCAGGCATCGGCATCCCGCTCGGCGCCTGTGCCGCCGGAGCCGTGATGCCCGCGCACCCTGCCAGGCTCAACGCGATTGCGAGCGACGCGCACAGCGCACCCCACCTCACTTCACCGTGACGCACGACGCCCCCCAGACGCAGAAGAACTCCCGCAAAGAGAGTACCCTGGGCGCACCCCACCCACGTGGACCTCCGTCGTGAGTGATGCGCGAGCCACCCCGCGACCGTAGCGTGGAGCGCATGCTGCAATTGCGCAACCTCGATAAGAGCTACGGCACCCATCGGGTGCTCACGGACGTGAGCTTCGACGTGCTCCCCGGCCGCCTCACCGGCTTCGTCGGGGGCAACGGCGCGGGCAAGACCACCACGATGCGCATCGTGCTCGGTGTGCTCACCGCCGACGCCGGCACAGTCACTCTCGACGGCGCCGCCCTGGGCGCCGACGACCGCCGGCGCTTCGGGTACATGCCCGAGGAGCGCGGGCTGTATCCGAAGATGAAGGTGCTCGAGCAGATCGTGTACCTCGCGCGGCTGCACGGGTACTCCAAGTCGGCCGCGGCGGATGCAGCCGCCGCACTGCTGGAACGTCTGGGTCTCGGCGAACGACTTGGGGACAACGTCGAGACCCTGTCGCTGGGCAACCAGCAGCGCGCGCAGATCGCCGCGGCACTGGTGCACGACCCCGATGTGCTGATTTTGGACGAACCGTTCTCGGGCCTGGACCCCATCGCGGTCGACGCCGTCGCCGGTGTCCTGCAAGAGCGGGCCGCTGCCGGCACCGCGGTGCTGTTCTCCTCGCATCAGCTCGATCTGGTCGAGCGCCTGTGCGATGACCTCGTCATCATCGCGGAGGGCTCGATCCGCGCCGCAGGGGACCGCGAAGCCCTTCGCGCACAGCACTCCACGAAACGGTACGAGCTCGTCTCGACCGAAGACGCAGGCTGGCTGCGGACCGAGCAAGGCGTGCAGATCGTCGGCTTCGACGGCGACAGCGCCGTGTTCGAGGTCGACTCCGAACAGACCGCGCAGCGCGTACTGCGCGAGGCCGTGACACGGGGCGATGTCGGCAGCTTCGCGCCGCAGCATCCCACCCTCGCCCAGATCTTCCGAGAGGTCATCAGATGAGCACCGTTCGACCGAGCACCGACACCAGCGCCCGCCGCGCCAGCATGACCGGCCCGCGCGCCCCGCGGCCCGCGGCACCCAGCGAGGCCGCCGCAGCATGGCTGGTCGCCGGGCGCGAGATCGCCTCCAAGCTGCGCAGCAAGGCTTTCCTGATCTCGACGGCGATCCTGTTCGCGCTCGCGCTGGCGGGCATCGTCATCGGCAGCCTCGCGGCGCAGAATCAGTCGGGCACCGCCGTCGCGGTGACCTTGGATGCGGCATCCCTCGTTCCTGCGAACGACGGGCTCGAGATCACCCAGGTCGCCGATCGGGCCGCCGCCGAGACGCTCGTGACCGACGGCGCCGTCGAGGCGGCGATCGTGGGCGACCCGTCGGCCACGCCGTTCGGCTTCACGATCGTCGCCGATTCGTCGGCGCCGACCGGACTGCTGCTGCTGTTCGCCCAGGTGCCCCAGGTCGAGTTGCTGAATCCGGATCAGACCGACGAGGCGCTGCGGTTCCTCGTGGCAATCGGGTTCGGCATCGTCTTTCTGACCGCGGCGAGCCTGTTCGGATCAACGATCGCGCAGAGCGTCGTCGAGGAGAAGCAGACCAGAGTCGTCGAAATCCTCATCTCGGCGATCCGCGCGCGAACGCTGCTGGCCGGCAAGGTCATCGGCAACACGGTGCTCGCGATGGCGCAGATCCTCGTTCTGGCCGCGATCTCGGTGATCGGCCTGTCGGTGATCGGCCAGACCCAGCTGCTCGGGACCCTGGGGGTGCCGATCCTGTGGTTCGCCGTCTTCTTCCTGTTCGGATTCGTGCTGCTGGCCGCCCTGTTCGCCGCGACCGCCGCGATGGTCTCGCGTCAGGAGGACATCGGCTCGACGACTTTCCCGCTGACGCTGCTGATCATGGCCCCGTACTTTCTGGTGGCCTTCTTCAACGACAACCCCGTGGTGCTCGCGACCATGTCGTACGTGCCGTTCTCAGCACCCGTCGGGATGCCGATGCGCCTGTTCCTGGGCGAAGCGCAGTGGTGGGAACCCCTGGTCTCGCTCGCGATCCTGATCGCCACGTGCGTGGGAGCGATCCTGGTCGGCGCCAGGATCTATCAGAACTCGCTGCTTCGGATGGGGGCCCGGGTCAGGCTGGGCGAAGCCCTGCGCGGCTGAGTCGTTCCGGGAATCTCTTCGGGCGATTTCGGTCAGTCGCTGCCCAGGGGTCGCTCGACGAGCACGCCGTCGGCATCGGCCCACACGTGCCGGCCAGGTGCGAACCGCACACCCGCGATCACCACCTCGACATCGACCTCGCCGATGCCGTCCTTCGCACTCTTGCGCGGGTTCGATCCGAGCGCCTTGACTCCGAGGGCCAATACCCGGATGGCATCTCGGTCGCGGATCGCCCCGTGCACGATGACCCCAGCCCAGCCGTTCCTCACGGCAGAGGCTGCGATCAGGTCGCCGATCAGGGCCGACTCGAGCGACCCACCGCCGTCGACCACGAGCACGGCTCCCGCACCAGGCGTGGCAAGAGTCGCTTTGACGAGGGCGTTGTCGCGCGCACATCGCACGGTGCGGATCGGCCCGTCGAACGCGGTCACGCCGCCGAAGTCGTGCAGCTGCAGCGCGAGGGAGTCCAGCTCCTCGCCGCGCTCGTCGTACAGGTCGGCCGTGGCGATCGTCATGCCTCTACGCTACTGCCGGGTTCTCGGCCGGCTGGCCTGCACAACGCAGGAAGGATTCCGGTTCTTTCGCCCAGCGAAAGGCATCGGCGCCTTCGACGACGGATCGGTCCTGCGTTGTACACGCGGCGCGGTCTCGGAGCCCTCATCGCCTGATCGCGCAACCCCTTAGCCGAGGTGCTGTTCGCGGCCTATTGTGAAGCATGACCGCACGCATCGTGTCGATCGGCACTGCCACACCGCCGACGATGATCACTCAGGATCGTATCCGCGACTTCTTCGCACAGCAGCCCGGCACCGATCGCCTGACCCTGCGGCTGATCCGCGCGACGTTCGATGCGGCCGAGATCGAACGCCGGCATACCGTGCTGACCGAGCTCGGTGCCGTCTCCGAGAAGCGCAGCGCCGGGGGCGACGGGATCTTCATCGATCCCGGCGGTGTGCTCCGCGCCCCCGGCACGGCGGTGCGCAACGCCGAGTACATCCGCCATGCGCCCGAGCTGTCACGTCAGGCGGCACAGATGGCGCTCGATGAGGCCGGGATGGCGGCATCCTCGATCACGCACGTCGTGACCGCCTCGTGCACCGGATGCTTCGCCCCGGGTCCTGATTTCCGCATCGTCCGGGATCTCGGGCTGTCCGATGCGACCGAGCGCTACCACCTGGGATTCATGGGGTGTGCGGCCGCCTTTCCCGCACTGCGGGCGGCGGAACGGTTCTGCGCCGCGCAGCCGGATGCCGTCGCGCTCGTCGTGTGCACCGAACTGTGCAGCCTGCACATCCGCCCGAGCAGCTCACCCGACCAGATCCTCTCCTCGTCGGTCTTCGCCGACGGATCGGCAGCGGCCGTGGTGACCGCCGCGCACGCGGACCGGCCGGGGCTGGATCTCGAGAGGTTCGCCACGACCCTGACGAGCCAGGGCGAGAGCGACATGGCGTGGACGATCGGCGACGACGGCTTCGAGATGGTGCTCACCGGCGAGGTGCCGCGCATCATCGGCCGCGAGATCCGCGGGGCGGTCGACGCCTTCCTCGGCAACACGGTGCCGACGGCCTGGGCGGTGCATCCCGGTGGGCGCAGCATCCTGGACCGTGTTCAGGCCGGACTCGATCTCGCGCCCGATGCGCTGGCGACCTCGCGGTCGGTGCTGCGCGACTACGGCAACATGTCGAGCGCGACGGTGATGTTCATCCTGCGCGAGATGCTGCACGACGACGCCGTCGATCCCGGCGCGACGATCGCCGGGCTCGCCTTCGGGCCGGGCCTGACCGTCGAGTCCGCCCTGCTGACCAAGCGCACCGCCGCCCTCGCCTCTGCACCACCGCACGATCGGCACCTGGCAGGCGCGCGGTGAGCCTCGCCGAGCGCGATGTCGTTCTGCGCGAGCTCATGGACGACCCGGACTGCGATCCGGAGCAGCTGCGCGCCACGCTGCGCCGCTTCGACACGATCAACCGTCTCGTCTCGGGCTGGGGGGCGGTGTACCGCACCCGCGTCCGTCCGTATCTGACTTCGCTCGACCGGGCCGCACCCCGCGTGCTCGATCTCGGGTGCGGCGGGGGAGATGTGATCACCCACCTGGCTCGGCGCGCCGAGCGCGACGGGCTGAGAGCCGAGTGGGTCGGCGTCGACCCTGACCCGCGGGCGATCGGGGTCGCCGCGGAGCGTGACGCTCCCGCGAGCGTGAGGTTTCAATGCACAGACAGCACGCGGCTGCTCGCCGACGGCGAGCGCTTCGACCTGGTGGTCTCGAACCATGTTCTGCACCACCTGGGATCGAAAGAGCTCGATGCGTTCGCCGACCAGTCGCGCCGACTGTCGCGGGGCGTCGTCCTGCACGGCGACATCGAACGCAGTCGCATCGCCTACGCGCTGTATACGATCGGCATCACGCCGTTCGCACCGGGCACGTTCCTGCGCACCGACGGCCTTCGCTCGATCCGCCGCAGCTATCGCGGCGCAGAGCTGGCCGCTGTGCTCGGCGATGGGTGGCGGGTGGACAAGCCCGTGTGGTTCCGGGTGCTGGCGACCGCCGACGGCACCGCCGATGACTGACGTCGTCGTCGTCGGCGCCGGCCCGGTCGGTACGCTGCTGGCGGCCGAGCTGTCCCGCCGCGGCGTCGATGTGCGCGTTCTGGAGAGGCGCCCCAGCGCCGGTCTCGGCACCCGCGCGATCGGCGTGCACGCACCCGTGCTGGCGGCGCTCGAGGAGTCCGGAATCACCGAGCGACTGCTCGAGCGGGCGCTGCGGGTGCCGCGCGGGCTGGCACGCTCGGGCGAGCACGTGCTCGGCATCGTGCGCTTCGACCGGCTCTCGACCCGCTTCCCCTTCGTCGCGACCCTTCCCCAGGCCGAGACGGAGGCCGTGCTGGCCGCCGTCTCGCCCGCGCCCGAGCGCGGCGCCGAGGTGACCGCCGTGCGTCAGCGCGAGCCGGCCGTCGAGCTCGAGGTGACTCGGCACGGCGGACCCGCCGACGGAGCCGTGGAGCACCTCCGCGCGCCGATCGTGGTGCTCGCCGGCGGGTGGCCTTCGCGCGCGCTCGTGTATCGCGACGGACGCGTGCCCACCACGACCTACTCCGACCGGTACCTGATGTCGGACATCGTCGTGCCCGACCGGCCTGATGCCGACACCGCGGTCGTGAACCTCGCACCGGGCGGCGTGCTCGAGTCCTTCCCCCTGCCAGGATCCCTGCGGCGCGTCGTCGCCTGGGATGCCGCGGGCGACCCCGCAGTGGACCTGGCCGCGGTTCGGGTTCAGCGACTGCAATCGGCCCTGCGTGCGCGGGGCGAGGCATCCGTCGCCGACGCGGTTCAGACCGCGACGGCATTCGGCATCCGCCGGGTGTGCGCTCCGCAGCTGCGCCGCGGCCGCCTGTTCGTGATCGGCGACGCCGCGCACGAAGTGAGCCCGATCGGCGGTCAGGGCATGAATCTCGGCCTGCTCGACGCGATCGGACTCGCGCCGCTGCTCGCGCGCTGGGTGCACGAGCGCACCGCGCCCGAGGCCGAGCTCGCCGCGTGGGAGCGGCGCCGCGTGCGCTCGGCCGTGCGCGCCGGGCAGCTCGCCGCGGTCAACACCGCGCTCGGCCGGCCTCGCGGCGGCGCCGCCGACTTCGTGCGTCGCACACTCGTGCGCGGGATGCTGACCCCTCCGCTCGGGCGCGGCTTCGCCTGGGCCTATGCGATGGGCTTGGACGCCGGGCCCTGAGCCCTTCCGCTGTTCCGGTCGTCGACCACAACCCCTCAGGCCACCAGAGACTGACCGGTCGCGGCGAGCTGCACGCACAACAACAGTGCCGCGAGCATCACCAGCCGGAAGACCCCGCGCCCCGGCGCGCGCACGAGCGCCAGCACGAGTCCCGCGACCGCCATCACCACCACCCCGGCGAACGTGATCACACCGAACACCGTGATGCCGGCATCGGGTCCGAGCAGCACCGCCACCGCTCCCACGACGAGCGCCATCGCCGCGACCACCGCCGATAGGCGGCGTCCGAGCCGGTGCGCAAGACCCCGCACCCCGGTCTGCGCGTCGTCCTCGAGGTCGGGCAGCACGTTCGTGAGATGGATCGCGACTCCGAGCGCCGCGCCGGCGACCCACGCCCACGCCGCGGCCAGACTCGGCGGATCGGCTGAGAGCGTCACGAGCGAAGGCAGCAGCCCGAAGCTCACGATGAACGGCAGCACCGAGATCGGCGTCGACTTCAGCCCGGCGTTGTACGCCCACGCCGCGGCCAGCGCGATCGCGTGCGCGATCCCCATCGCCCAGCCGAGCACGCACGAGAGCACGAGAGCGAGCACGACGGCTCCGGATGCCGCGACCCACGCCGCTCGCAGCGACACATCGCCGCGGGCGATCGGCTTGTCGGTGCGGCCGGTCGCGGTGTCCCGTGGCGCGTCGATCGCGTCGTTCGAGAGCCCGACCGAGAGCTGGCCGAGCAGGATCGCCGCGCCCAGCACCGCGATGCGCCACGGCTCGAGCCCCGAGGCGACACCCAGCGTGATCGCGACGAGGGTGACGACGACGCTCGGTCCGGGGTGCGACGAGTGCCACAGCGCACTGACAGCCGGCGGATGCCGCCGGATCGAAGGATCCGGCATCCGTCAGTCCTCGATCAGCTCTGCCTCGATCACGTCGTCGTCATCCGCCCCATCGTCGGCGACAGCCGCCGGTCCGCTGCTGGTGAGCACGAGGGCCGCGCCGTCCGCCGCGACATCGACCCGCACGAGGTCGCCGTCGTGCACGCCGCCCGAGAGGATCGCCATCGCGAGGCGGTCCTGAATCTCGGACTGGATGAGCCGCCGCAGCGGCCGCGCGCCGAATGCCGGGTCGTATCCGCGCTCGGAGAGCCAGGCTCGGGCATCCGGAGTGACGGCCAGCGTCAGCCTGCGTTCCTTGAGCCGGCGCTGCAGAGCGAACACCGCGAGCTCGACGATCTGCGCGAGGTCGTCCTGGGTGAGCGCCTGGAAGATCACGATGTCGTCGAGCCGGTTGACGAACTCGGGCTTGAAGGCCTGGCGGACCAGCCCGTTCACGGCATCCCGCTTCTGCTCGAGCGTCAGGGCCGGGTCGATGAGGATCGGCGAACCCAGGTTCGAGGTGAGCACGAGGATCACGTTCTTGAAGTCGACCGTGCGACCCTGGCCGTCGGTGAGGCGACCGTCGTCCATGACCTGCAACAGCACGTCGAACACTTCGGGGTGCGCCTTCTCGACCTCATCGAGCAGCACGACGCTGTACGGGCGGCGGCGCACAGCCTCGGTGAGCTGACCGCCCTGCTCGTAGCCGATGTAGCCCGGAGGGGCGCCGACAAGGCGCGAGACGGAGTGCTTCTCGCCGTATTCCGACATGTCGATGCGCACCATGGCGTGCTCGTCGTCGAAGAGGAAGTCGGCGAGCGACTTCGCGAGCTCGGTCTTTCCGACACCCGTCGGACCGAGGAACAGGAATGACCCGGTCGGCCGGTCGGGGTCGCTGATGCCCGCGCGCGAGCGCCGTACCGCATCGGATACCGCCTTCACGGCCTCCTTCTGGCCGATCAGACGCTTGCCGAGCTCGGTCTCGAGGTGCACGAGCTTCTCGGTCTCGCCCTGCAGCAGGCGCCCCACCGGGATGCCGGTCCAGGCGGCGATGACCGCGGCGATGTCTTCGTCGGTGACCTGGTCGTTGACCATGCGGTCTCCGGCGGGCTCTTCACGCTCAGCGTCGATCAGCTGACGCTCCAGCGCCGGGATCTCGGCGTACAGCAGCCGGGACGCCTTCTCGAGGTTGCCCTCGCGCTGAGCGCGCTCGGCCTGCATGCGCGCGGCATCGAGCTTGGTCTTGAGGTCGCCGACCCGGTTGAGCGAGGCGCGCTCGAGCTCCCACCGCTGCTGCAGGGCGTCAAGCTGAGTCTGTTCCTTGGCGAGGGTCTCGCGCAGGGCGGAGAGACGCTCCTTCGATGCCGCGTCCTTCTCCTTCTTCAGCGCGAGCTCTTCGAGCTTGAGCCGATCGACGTGGCGGCGCAGCTCGTCGATCTCGAGGGGCGCGGAGTCGATCTCCATGCGCAGGCGCGAGGCGGCCTCATCGATCAGGTCGATCGCCTTGTCGGGCAGCTGCCGACTCGGGATGTAGCGGTTGCTGAGGGATGCCGCGGCCACCAGCGCGGCATCCGCGATGGCCACCTTGTGGTGAGCCTCGTAGCGCTCCTTCAGTCCGCGGAGGATCGCGACGGTGTCCTCCACGGAGGGCTCACCTACGTAGACCTGCTGAAAGCGGCGTTCGAGAGCGGCATCCTTCTCGATGAACTCGCGGTACTCGTTGAGCGTCGTCGCGCCGATCAGGCGCAGCTCACCGCGGGCGAGCATGGGCTTGAGCATGTTGGATGCCGCCACCGAGCCCTCACCGCCACCCGCGCCCATGAGCACGTGCAGTTCGTCGATGAACGTGATGATCTGGCCCTCGGACTCGGTGATCTCCTTGAGCACCGACTTGAGGCGCTCTTCGAATTGTCCGCGGTACATCGCACCGGCCACGAGGGCCGAGATGTCGAGCGTGATGAGCTCTTTGTCCTTGAGCGACTCGGCGACGTCCCCGGCGACGATGCGCTGCGCGAGTCCCTCGACGACGGCGGTCTTGCCGACGCCGGGCTCGCCGATCAACACCGGGTTGTTCTTGGTGCGACGGGTGAGCACCTGGCTCACGCGCCGGATCTCGCTGTCGCGTCCGATCACGGGGTCGAGCTTGCCCTGGCGGGCGCGGTCGGTGAGGTTGATCCCGAACTGCTCGAGGGCGCTCTGCTGGTCCTCCTGCCCCGGCTGCTGCGTGGCGTTCATGTGTCTCCTGAAGTCTGATGTGGCGGCTCCGAACTAAACTTGAGCCCGATTGACTCAAGTTTAGCAGGGCGTGGATGCCGCGGCAAGGGCGTCCGACCGTGAGCTGCGGATTCACCCGCGCCGCTGCTGCTCGAGCGCGTCGGCGTATGCGCGACGGACCGTCTCGCCGATCC
>NZ_WOYP01000092.1:0-3012 GCF_011620715.1 Microbacterium sp.
CGCCGCTGCTGCTCGAGCGCGTCGGCGTATGCGCGACGGACCGTCTCGCCGATCCACTCGGTGCTGCGATACACGTTTCCCGGCCCGAGCTCGTCGGCGAGTCCGCTCAGCAGCACCTGGTCGAGCACCTGCTGCTCGCTGATCACGAGCTTGAGCTCGGCATCCGCATCGCGAAGGTCGTGCGCGAAGCGGCGGAGCACCTCGATGAGCGACAGGCCGATCTGGTCGGTTCCGCGCAGGCGGATGATGACGACAGCGCCCTTCGATTCGCGGCTGACGGCGGGCAGCTGGTGCTCGAAGACCGGGGCGCTCGCGAAGAAGAGGCTTCCGTACGGCTGGAGGATCACGATCTCGCCCGCGGCGATCGTGGGCGGCGGGGTGCTCTCGCGCATCCGGCCGCCGTCGAGCACGTGCACCTGCCGCACCCGCACCTGGTTCGACTGCTGGGCGACGAAGAGGATGATGCCCAGGCCAACCCCCACGAGCACCGCGTACTGCAGTGGGACGACGAGAGTGAGCCCGAACGTCACGGCCATGATCGCGGTCGGAAGCGGACCGCTCTTGACCACGGAGTAGATGCGGCTCGGCTTGATCGCGCCGATGCCGATCACGATCAGCAAGCCGGCGAGCGCGGGCATCGCGACGTGGCCGACCAGATCGGATGCCGTCAGGATGAGCAGCGCCATCACGCCACCCGCGACGATGAACACCAGCCGCGTCTTCGCTCCGGCGGCGACCACGAGCGATGAACCCGACATCGACCCGCCCACCGGCATCCCCTGGAACAGGCCCGACACGATGTTGCCGGCACCCTGCCCGACGAAGTCCCGCGACGTGTCGGCAGGCTTGCCGCCGGGAGTCGGCAGGCCCGCCCCCACCGCAGCCCCCTGGATGACGCCGACGAACGCCAGCGAGAAGGCCGGGATGAGCAGGAACACCACGTCCTCGAGGTTCGGCAGCACGGGCGCGGGGAGACCGGCGGGAACCTCGACGATGTCATCGAGCAGCAGCACCGGATCGGCGAGCCAGACATTCAGCAGCACCGCCATGCCCGAGCCGAGTACGACGGCGATCACAAGCCCCAGCGAGCCGACCGGGGTCAGGCGGAACAGGTAGATCAGGCCGACCACGACGAGGCCGACCGCGACCGACGCGATGCTCCACTGCGGGATGTGCACCAGCAGGTCGAAGAGCTTCGTCAGGCGGTTCGCGCCCTGCGACGCGAAGCCCGTGAAGTTCGAGAGCTGGCCGAGGACGATGTTCACCCCGACCGCGGTGACGAAGCCGGTCATCACCGCCGTCGGCACGAAGCGAACCAGGCGTCCGCCGCCGAGCAGCCCGGCGATGATCATGACGATCCCGGTCATGATCGCGAGCGTGTAGAGCGCGCGGTCGGGATCGGCGCGGCTCTGCAGATCTGAGTCCGAGACGATGAGCGCCATCGCACCGGTGGCCTGTACCGCCATGAACGTGCTGCTCGTGACGAACGTCGCACCCACCATGCCGAACAGGTACGCATAGAGACCCGCGAGCGGATTGAGGCCGGCGAGGAGGCCGGCCGCGAGCCCGTCGGGCACCGCCTCGATGCCCAGCACGATGCCCGAGACGGCATCCTTGCCGATCGTCTTGCGGGAGAAGAGCCTCCGGAGGGCCGCGCGCACGATCACACGTTATCGAAGCGAGTCCCACCGTCAGAGTTCGGCGCATGCCGCCACGGTCGGCCGCTGCTGCATCTCTTGCAGTTTGCAGGAGTTATGCGCCGCTCGCGGCGGCAACCCGGGTCCCGCCGCCTCAAGCCCGGGCTTGCTCGTAGACCTCGACCATCGCGGCCGTCCGCGACGACTGCCGGAAACGCTCGGCGATCCCCGGATCGGACGACGGCGCAGAACCCGCTGCGATGTCGGCGGCGGCGGCACGCAGGGTCGCGGCCAGCGCGCCGACCGACCCGTCGGCCACCGGCCAGAAGCCCGAGCCGAGCTCGGCGCCGATGTCGGGGTCGCTCACGACCGCGGGCGTGCCGAGCGACGCGGCCTCGAACACCGTCATGCCCTGGGTCTCGAACCCGATCGAGGTCTGCACGACCGCGTCGGCGGCCGCGATGCGCCGGAGCGTCTCGGAATACGGCAGCCGACCCGCGAAGACTATGGATGCCGCGGGCTCGAGCCGCGCGACCAGTCGGCGCGCTGACTTCTCCTGGGCCCCTCCGCCGATGATCTCCACGTCCGCGTCGATGCCCGACTCCGCGACCGCCGTGAGGAACGGCAGCAACCGCTTCTCGGGGCTCATGCGGCCGAGCCAGACGAACCTCGGGCGACCCGGCGGGCGCGCGGGCACACCCATGGCGAGCGCGGCATCCAGCACGTCGTCGTCGATCCCGTTCCACACGTCGATCACCGGCTCCCCCGACGCGGTCACCGCACCGTGTTCCTGCAGGCGAAGCGCGAAGTGCGAGGAGGGCGCGGTGACGGCACCCGATCGGGCCGCGAAGCGGCGCAGGTAAGACCAGCCGTCGCGCCCCGGCTCGGGCGGCCCGTCCACGTCGCGCAGCGCCCGGCGCTGCCACGCATTCAGCACGCGCAGCACGAGCTTCGGGAACGGCGTGGTCGCCTCGATGCCGACGTCGACCCGGTTGTGCATCGTGTGCACCACCGGCAGTGCGTGGCGTGCGGCGAACCTGTGCCCGCTGAGCGCACCCCAGAAGTCGGCCTGCACGTGCACGACGTCGACCGGCGGCCGGGACGCGAGTGCGGCATCCACGAACCGATCCGTTCGGCCGCCCGGCCACGACAGCGAATACTCGCGATCTGGAGTGATCGCGATCGAGGGCGTGTCGACGTAGGCCGGGTCGGAAGGGAACGCCACCCGCGGCCCGTGCATCTGGGGCGCGACGATCGTCACGGTGTGCCCGGCCCGCTCGAGGAAGCGGCGCTGCAGGCGCATCGACACCTGAGCGCCGCCGAGCGATTCGACGTGCTGGTCGCCGAACATCACGACGTGCATCGGCGCCTACAG
>NZ_WOYP01000092.1:3112-6410 GCF_011620715.1 Microbacterium sp.
GGCAGCGGTTCGTCGCGGTACAGCGCTTCGAACGTTTCGAGGGTGCGGTTGATGTCGTGGATCACGACGCCGTCGAGCGATGCCTGCTGCATGCGCCGACGCTCCTCGGGTGCGGCGGTCAGCACGTCGGTGAGCCGGGCGGCCATCTCCTCGACGTTGCCGGGCTCGAACAGGTACCCGTTCTCGCCGTCGTGCACGAGGTGAGGCAGCGCGACGGCGTCGGCGGCGACGATCGGCAGCCCCGAGGCCATCGCCTCCATCGTGGCGATGGACTGCAGCTCTGCGACCGACGCGATCGCGAAGAGGCTCGCCCGGCTGTAGAGCGTACGCAGCTCCTCCTCGCCCACATTGCCCTGGAACGTCACGCGGCCATCGAGCCCGAGGGAGCGAGCGAGCGTCTCGAGGTTCTTGCGCTGGTCACCTCCGCCCACGAGGTCGACGTGCACATCCAGCGCCGGGTCGAGCAGGGCGACCGCCTTGAGCAGGACGTCGATGTGCTTCTCGGTCGTCAGCCGGCCGACGAACAGGATGCGGTTCGCATCGCGGGGCCCCAGGTCGGGCCGGTAATTCGCGCGATCGATGCCGCAGCTGATCGGGATCACTCCGGTGATGTCGATCGTGGACTCGAGGAAGTCGGCGGCATTGCGGGTGGGCGTGGTAACGGCGCGGGTCATGCCGAAAGTGCGCCTCGCGTCGGCCCACGCGAGCTCGAGAATCACCTGGTTCAGCGCACGCGGCAGGGTCGTGAAGTCGAGGATGTTCTCGGCCATCACGTGGTTGGTGGCGATGATCGGGATGCCGCGCTTGCGCGCCTCGCGGGCGAGACCTCGCCCGATAACGATGTGCGATTGGATGTGCACGACATCCGGCCTCACCGTCTCGAGCACGCGACGGGCGTGGTGCTTCGACATCCAGGGCAGCACGAACGTGATCCAGTCGTGGGGGTACCAGCGCCACGATGGGAGGCGGTGCATCGTCATGGGCTGACCCTCGATGACCTCGACCGCCGTGCCGCGGGTCCAGTGCGTCGCACTGGGAGCCACCACGTGCACATCGTGGCCGCGGGCGACGAGCCCGGCGGCGAGGCGCTCGGCGAATCGGGCCGCGCCGTTCACGTGCGGTGAGAACGTGTCGGCGCCGATCAGCACGGTGAGGGGCCGGGGTTCGTCCGGCTTAGCGGCGGGAGGATCTTCTGGCGTCTCGGAAGGCATCACGGGATGCTGGTTGCCTATCTCTGTGCGGGGCGGGGCGGGTCGCACGAGGTCGGTGCATGTGCGATCCCACTGTACCGGAGGTCCCCATGCCTCCCCTGGATGCGAACCCCATCCGAGACCACCCGCTCTGGATCGGGCTCGCAGGTTCGAGCTCGTACCCTGGAGGCATGCCCCGACTGCAGGCCGATGCCGACCCGACGCGATGGGTGGCCGTCACGGACTCACTCGGGCTCGGCGGGCGGCGGCATCGCAAGGCCGCGATCCGGATGCTGCTCGGCCAGGCGAACACCGCACTGGGCGCCCAGGCGAAGCCCGGAAGCGGATTCATGGCGTGGGCGATGAGCCAGGCGACGCCGTTCCTCATGCGCAGAGCCGCGGGCCGGGTGCTGGTGTGGGTCTGGAAGGCCGACCCCGAGCTGCTCGTCGTGATGGCCCAGATGCAGCAGGCGACGCCGCAGCTGCGCGCGGCACGCGCGTCGATGCCCATGGAATACGACGACACCGAGACGTTCCGCGGCACGTACCTCGGCATCGGCGAGAAGCTCGCGATGTCACTCCCCCGGGATCAGCGCACTCCGCCGTTCGCGACCTACACGTGGGACTCCGGCACCCACTTCGTGACGGTGACCGCCGTGTGCAGCGACCGAGAGCGATTCGGCACGGTCATCGGCGCCGTCGACGAGCTCGCCCGCACCCTGCGCGTCGTCGATGACCTAGCGGTCGGCGAATCTCGCAGCGTGCTGCGAATCGAGCCGTGACGTGCGCGGCGATCGTGGTCAGACCTTGCGGTCCTGCCTCGGCACCACGATCTCGCGGATGACGAGCAGGATCGAGGCCATGACCGGCAGGGCCACGAGCACGCCGATCACGCCACCGAGGGTCCCGCCGACCATCGCGCCGATCAGCACGAGTGCCGCGGGGATGGCGATCGCCTTGGTCATCACGCGTGGCGTCACGACGTAGGCCTCGATCTGGATGTAGATCAGGTAGGCGATACCGAAGATCAGCGCCTGTTCCGGACTCGACAGCAGCGCCGCGAGCGTCCCGATGACCAGGAAGATCACCGATCCGAACAGCGGCACGAGGGTGATGATGAGGGCGATGAATGCCATGAGCGCGGGATAGGGGAGCCCGATGACGAGCTGCAGCACGAACACGACACCGGCGTTGATCAGTGCCAGAGTGACCGAACCGAGCAGGGACTTGCCGACCGAGGCAGTGACCCGCTCAGTCATACCGCTGAGAGTCGGCCGGTCGCGGGCGGGAGCGACGGAGTAGAGGGCTTCCTTCATGCCGCTCAACGACGACAGGAAGTAGAGCGTCAGCGCGACGACGATGAAACCCGCCGAGATGGCGGAGACGAGCCCGACGCCGAGTGCGAGCGCGCCCCCGCCGATCGCGGCGATCGTCTCGGGCTGGGCGAGCGCGACCGCTACCTCGTCGAGACCGGCCGCGACAGCATCCTGCAGGTCGGGAGACAGGGCCAGGAACCAGTCCGAGTCCACGACGCCGGCGATCGCCTCGGGGAGGTTCCGCACGAAAGCACCCACCTGGCTGAGGATCGGCGGCAGCAGGAAGACGAAGAACAGTGCCGCCAGGATGGCGAAGGCTCCGAAGACGATCCCGATGCCGGCGCCCCGCTTCATCCCCCGGCGTTCGAGCAACCGCACCAGAGGGTCAAGAGCGAGCGCCACGAACAGTGCCAGCACGATGTAGATGATGACCGTCGTGATCGAGGCGATTCCCGACCCGATGACCAGGCCCCCCAGCACGCCGAGCGTGGCGATGAACGCCACGATCATGGGCCGTTCGATCAGCGCCAAGATGCCTTTGCGCTCCGGCGCCGGGCGCGGTGGCACCGTCGGTTCGTCAGGGGCGGGGGCGGGGTCGGGAGGGAGCTCGGACATGCTCGAACGATATCGCCCTGCGGCCGACGGGGGCCTCATGCCGCAGGGGTGAACCCCGAGGCTGTGGGTCAGCCGCCGAGAAGGTGCATCCCGCACCGAGAAGGTGCGCACCTTCTCGCGGACAGACGCACCTTCTCGCGCCCAGACGCACCTTCTCGCGCCCAGACGCACCTTCTC
>NZ_WOYP01000040.1 GCF_011620715.1 Microbacterium sp.
CGTTCCCGGCACCGGTCTCGGTCGGCTACATGTACATCCTGAAGCTGCACCACCTCGTCGACGACAAGATCCACGCACGCTCCACGGGTCCCTACTCGATGATCACGCAGCAGCCGCTGGGTGGCAAGGCGCAGTTCGGCGGACAGCGCTTCGGTGAGATGGAGGTGTGGGCCCTCGAGGCCTACGGCGCCGCATACGCGCTCCAGGAGCTCCTCACGATCAAGTCCGACGACATCCTCGGCCGCGTCAAGGTGTACGAGGCGATCGTCAAGGGCGAGAACATCCAGGAGCCCGGCATCCCGGAGTCCTTCAAGGTGCTCATGAAGGAGATGCAGTCGCTCTGCCTGAACGTCGAGGTCCTCTCGGCCGACGGCACCCCGGTCAACCTCCGCGACACCGACGACGACGCCTTCCGTGCCGCTGAAGAGCTCGGCATCAACATCTCCAGCCGCTTCGAGTCCTCGTCGATCGACGAGATCTGACCCGGCCGATCTCGATACGGCGCTGACGCGCCTACTCGATCACCGAAGAATCTTTCCGAAACACAGGAGAACTGAGAACTCGTGCTCGAATCAACAACTTTCGATCAGCTCCGCATCGGCCTGGCCACTGCCGACGACATCCGTCGGTGGTCGTACGGCGAGGTCAAGAAGCCTGAGACCATCAACTACCGCACCCTCAAGCCCGAGAAGGACGGCCTCTTCGGAGAGCAGATCTTCGGGCCCTCCCGTGACTGGGAGTGCGCGTGCGGCAAGTACAAGCGCGTCCGCTTCAAGGGCATCGTCTGCGAGCGCTGCGGCGTGGAGGTCACCAAGTCCTCCGTGCGTCGCGAGCGCATGGGCCACATCGAACTCGCCGCGCCCGTCACGCACATCTGGTACTTCAAGGGCGTGCCGAGCCGTCTGGGCTACCTGCTCGACATGGCGCCGAAGGACCTCGAGAAGGTCATCTACTTCGCCGCCTACATGGTGATCTCCGTCGACGAGGAGGCGCGTCAGCGCGACCTCCCGACGCAGGAGAACAACATCCGGCTCGAGCTGAAGACGCTCGGCGACCGGCGCGATTCGCGCATCGCCACGCGCCTCGGCACGCTGGAGGAGGAGCTCGCGGCGCTCGAAGAAGAGGGCGCCAAGGCCGACCAGAAGAAGAAGGTCAAGGATGCCGCCGAGAAGGACATGGCGGGAATCCGCAAGTCCTTCGACGATCAGATCATCCGGCTGGAGAAGGTGTGGGAGGACTTCCGCACCCTCGAGGTCGGCGCCCTGAAGGGCGAGGACGAGATCTTCCACGAGCTCCAGGACCGCTTCGGCCAGTACTTCGAGGCCTACATGGGTGCGGAGTCCATCAAGCGGCGCCTCGAGGCGTTCGACCTCGCGGGGGAGTCCGACTCGCTGCGCCTGCAGATCTCCGAAGGCAAGGGTCAGCGCAAGATCCGCGCGATCAAGCGCCTCAAGGTCGTCAACTCGTTCCTGCAGACCGGCATGAGCCCGGCATCCATGGTGCTGGATGTCGTCCCGGTGATCCCGCCCGAGCTTCGCCCCATGGTGCAGCTGGACGGTGGCCGCTTCGCGACCTCCGACCTGAACGACCTGTACCGCCGGGTGATCAACCGCAACAACCGCCTGCGTCGCCTGATCGACCTCGGCGCCCCCGAGATCATCGTCAACAACGAGAAGCGGATGCTGCAGGAGGCCGTCGACGCGCTGTTCGACAACGGCCGCCGCGGTCGCCCGGTCACGGGCACGGGCAACCGCGCCCTCAAGTCCCTGAGCGACATGCTCAAGGGCAAGCAGGGCCGGTTCCGCCAGAACCTGCTCGGCAAGCGCGTCGACTACTCCGGCCGTTCGGTCATCGTGGTCGGCCCGCAGCTCAAGCTGCACCAGTGCGGCCTGCCCAAGCAGATGGCGCTCGAGCTGTTCAAGCCGTTCGTGATCAAGCGCCTGATCGACCTCGGTCACTCGCAGAACATCAAGGCCGCCAAGCGCGCCGTCGAGCGCACCCGCCCGGAGGTGTGGGACGTGCTCGAGGAGATCATCCGCGAGCGCCCCGTGCTGCTCAACCGTGCGCCGACGCTTCACCGTCTCGGCATCCAGGCATTCGAGCCTCAGCTCGTCGAGGGCAAGGCCATCCAGCTGCACCCGCTCGTCTGCGCCGCGTTCAACGCGGACTTCGACGGCGACCAGATGGCTGTCCACCTGCCGCTGTCGGTCGAGGCGCAGGCCGAGGCCCGCATCCTGATGCTCGCCTCGAACAACATCCTGAAGCCGTCCGACGGCCGTCCGGTCACCCTGCCGTCGCAGGACATGATCATCGGCCTGCACCACCTCACCACCGTCAAGCCCGGCGCGAAGGGTGAAGGCCGCGCGTTCGGCTCCGTCGGAGAGGCGATCATGGCCAAGGACGAGGGCGCCCTCGACCTGCAGGCCAAGGTCCGCATCCGCATTCCGGGGCTCACGTTCCTCGAGGGCGACGCGCCCGAAGGTTATGAGCGCCACGGTCTGGTCGACGCGTCGCTCGGGCAGGCGATCTTCAACGACACCCTCCCGCGTCAGCCGAAACCGTACCCGTTCGTGCGCGAGCAGGCCGACAAGGGCAAGCTCTCGGAGATCGTCAACAAGCTCGCCGAGGAATACCCCAAGGTGGAGGTCGCTGCGACCCTGGACCGCATCAAGGACGCCGGCTTCTACTGGGCCACCCGCTCGGGAGTGACCGTCGCGCTGAGCGACATCCTCACCCCGCCGGACAAGCCCGCGATCGTGGCCCGCCACGAGAAGGTCGCCGCGAAGGTCCAGGCGCAGTTCGAGAAGGGTCTGATCACCGACTCCGAGCGTCGCCAGGAGCTCATCAAGATCTGGACCGAGGCCACCGACGAGGTGCAGGTCGCGATGCGGGCGAACTTCCCCGAGGAGAACACCATCAACCGCATGGTGTCCTCGGGCGCTCGTGGAAACTGGCTGCAGATCCGCAACATCGCCGGCATGCGGGGCCTGGTGAACAACCCCAAGGGTGAGATCATCCCCCGTCCGATCATCTCCTCGTACCGCGAGGGTCTGTCGGTGGCGGAGTACTTCATCGCCACGCACGGCGCCCGCAAGGGTCTGGCCGACACGGCCCTGCGCACCGCGGACTCGGGCTACCTCACCCGTCGCCTGGTGGACGTCTCGCAGGATGTCATCATCCGCGAGGACGACTGCGGCACGACCAAGGGTCTCGAGCTGCCGATCGCGGCAGCCGGTCCTGATGGCGTGCTCGTCAAGGACGCGAACGTCGAGAACTCGGTGTTCTCCCGCACGCTCGCATCCGACGCGGTCGACGCCCAGGGCAACGTGCTGGCCTCGGCCGGCGAAGACGTGGGCGACGTGCTGCTCAACACGCTGATCGAGGCGGGTGTGGAGACCATCAAGGTGCGCTCCGTGCTCACCTGCGACTCAGCTGTCGGAGTCTGCGCGCAGTGCTACGGCCGCTCGCTCGCGACCGGAAAGCTCGTCGACATCGGCGAGGCCGTCGGCATCATCGCGGCCCAGTCGATCGGTGAGCCGGGAACCCAGCTCACGATGCGCACCTTCCACACGGGTGGTTCGGCCTCGGCCGACGACATCACCCAGGGTCTGCCGCGCGTGCAGGAGCTCTTCGAGGCCCGCACCCCCAAGGGCGCGTCGCCGATCGCCGAGTCCGACGGCCGCATCACGATCGAAGAGACCGATCGCGCCAAGAAGGTCATCCTGACGCCCGACAACGGCGACGAGCCGCACGTCTACCCGGTGCTTCGCCGGGCGACGCTCCTGGTCGAGGACGGCCAGCACGTCACGGTCGGTCAGCCGATCCTGGTGGGCACGCTCGACCCCAAGGAGGTCATGCGCGTCATGGGTGCCCGCGAGGTGCAGCGTTACCTCGTCAACGGCGTGCAGGGCGTCTACCGCTCGCAGGGTGTGCCGATCCACGACAAGCACATCGAGGTCATCGTGCGCCAGATGCTGCGCAAGATCACCGTGGTCGACCACGGTGAGACGACGCTGCTTCCGGGTGAACTGGTGGACTTCAAGAAGTACCAGAACATGAACCGCGAGGTCGTGGCAGAGGGCAAGCGCCCCGCGTCCGGTCGCCCCGAGCTCATGGGCATCACGAAGGCGTCGCTCGCGACGGAGTCGTGGCTGTCGGCCGCTTCCTTCCAGGAGACCACCCGCGTCCTGACGCAGGCCGCCATGGAGGGCAAGAGCGACCCGCTGCTGGGCCTCAAGGAGAACGTCATCATCGGAAAGCTCATCCCGGCCGGAACCGGACTTGCGAAGTACCGCAACGTCGTGGTCGAGGCGACCGAAGAGGCCAAGAGCGAGCGGTACCCCAACCGCATCTTCGCCTCGGACGGCGCCTACACCGACGCCGACCTGAGCTATGTCGATTTCGACACCTTCTCGACGGACGACTTCACGCCCGGCACCTACAACTGAGCGGCGACGGATGCCGCGGCATCCGTCCCCTCGCAGAAACGCCCCGGTCCTCATGGATCGGGGCGTTTCTGCGCTTACCGTGGAAGCAGGGGGTGGGGACTTTGGCGCGGATCGGTGGACGCAACTCGTGGATCGCATGGCCCGCGGGGCTGCTGTGCGCCGCGGTCGTGGCCGCGCTCGCGTGGCTCGCACACCCGTTGCTCCCCGTCTCGGTCGCCTGGACGGGCGACATGCTCCGCTCCGCGACCGCACCCCGGCCGGTGGCGCCGGTGGCGGAATCCGTCGCGTCGCTCGCCGTCGCGCCGGGCGACATCGACTGCCGAGAGCTCTATCCCGACGGTCTGTGGGCCGAGCTCACCTGGACCCCGAACGTGCTGCTCGCGCAGGACACCGCCCCGCCCGCCACCGAGATCACCACCCTCACCGACGCGCTGACCCCTTCGGTGCGCATCACGTGCCAGTGGCGCGCCGACGGCGGCCGCACGATCGTGTCGACCCTTGCCGGGGTGGCCCCCGATGCCGGGCCGGTTGCGGACGCCTCGCTGCGCGGCCAGGGCTTCACGTGCGTGTCCGACGCGGACTCGGTGGTGTGCACCCGCACCACCGGCGACGTCGTGGAGGAGCAGACGGTCCGCGGTGGCCTGTGGCTCTCGAGCGTGGAGCGCGGGTGGCACCCCGACGAGTACGGCGACCGCCTCTCGGCGCACGTGTGGGGCTGAGCCGACGCGGTCCCTGACCGGCCCAGCTCCTGACGGGCTCAGCCGTGTCTCGACGCGCTGACGCGCTGCTCGGTGACCGTGTTCGGCTCTCCGCCTGCGGAGCTCAACCGAACACGCTCGCGACGATCGCGGCGGTGTAGCCGCTCGGCGCGAGGTTCGTGAACGACGAGTCGATCAGCACGTCCTGCCGCCAGAACAGCGTGCGGCCCTCGGGGATCAGGTCCGGCTCACTGAACCACGTCTTCTCGCAGCGGGTGCCGCCGTCGGGCGTGTAGCAGGCGAACCCCTCCGCGAGCAGGCCGTTGAGCATGTCCAGCGCGGGGCCGCGCGACATGTACGCGATCGTGGTCCGCAGGACCGTGCCCGGCACGGCCGGATCGCCCCAGACGCAGATCAGGCTGCCGTCCGACTGGACCCCCGACGGGCCGAGGGCGGGATCGTTCAGCGTAATCGCGCCGAGCTGATCGAGCACGCCCGTCGTGAGGATCTCGCGGCAGTCCGCTGGAATCGGCACGGCGGCCGTCGAGGGCGCGGGTGACCGCGTCGGTGTGCCCGAGCCGGTCGGAGAAGCACTCGGCGGGTTCGGGCCGGGGGTCGTTCCCGGCTGCGGCGCGCACGCCGACAGCGCGGCGGCGATCACGAGAACGGATGCGGCGGCGCACGCGAGCGCCGCACGTCGAGGTGCCATGCGCCCACGATACGCACGGCGCCCCGCTGGAGGCCGTCCGCGCCACGCCCGCATTCCGCGGCATGCCTGCGCGGACCGGCGCATGCCGCGGGTTACTCTCGCAGTGCAGGGACGCGCCCTGCGTGAGGAGTGCATCCGATGAGTGACTCGAAGTCGTCCTACGGCGACCCGGTCGAAGAGCCCCGGCCCGTCGATGATGTCGTCGGCAGCGCCCGCGAGGGAATCGCCGACGCCGAGGCTGCCGGCCGCAGCGCGGTCGTCCCGGATGAGCCCGCGGTGCACGAGTCGCCCGTCGTCCAGGAGCCGCCGGCGACCGAACCCGCTGATGCTGCGCCCCAGACCGCCGGCTCGCTGCCGCGGGCCGATGACCCCATGGTCGAGGAGGATCCTTCCTTCGACAGTGCGATGTACGAGGCGCACGCCGATGACGCCCCGAGCGAAGCGGTCGCCGAAACGGTCGTCGCCGAACCCACGGTCGCCGAA
>NZ_WOYP01000064.1 GCF_011620715.1 Microbacterium sp.
AGCCCGCGGCTTCGCTGTCCCAATCGCGGCGGTAAAGCTGCGGATACTGGTTCTCCTCGACTGTCACGACGTCGTGCCAGGTGCCAAAGGAGTCTTGGTAACCGAAGCGCGGCGCGTTGTCTCGCATGGTGGCGTCAATACGGAGAATCTGGTCCTTGACGCGCTTGCGGCCCTCGATGGCGTACGTGAGCAGCTCTTCCATCTCCTCCGGGGTCGCGGTTCCCGTCGGGTGAATGAGCTTCATCAGGCCGGAGAAGGTCTTGTTAATCCCGTCGCGGTCGCGGGTGGAGATGTCGGAGCCGAGGCTGAAGTGCGACTGGTACTTGTCGGAGAAGTCCTCCGAGCGCTTGGAGTGGAGGATCTCGGCGAGGTAGTCGACGACGAAACCGTAGCCGTCGGAGAACATCTCTGAACGGATCGGCGAGACTTCCCAGCCGGGGATGTAGTGGTGGATGCGGTCAAGCCACGCAGCATCGCGGTACGAGTCGGGGAGCTCGTCGAAGAGGTCGGAGTGCTGGAGCATGTACGGGACGGTGTGCGACGTGTTGCCGATGAAAACCATGGATGCCTCAGCTCCGAGCGGCTGGTTGCCGCGATTGAACTGTTTGTTCGCCATGTAGTTCTTCATGATGTTGACCAGGTTCTGGTCGGTACGGCGGTTCGACGCGAACTCGTCAAAGGCGACCACGTCCCAGTACCCGACGAGGCCGAGTTTGCCGTTCGCGTTGTTGACGAAGAGCTTGGCGACCGTGACTTCGCCGCCGGAGATGAGCGCGCCGTTCGGCGAGAGCTCACTGAACGTGTGCGACTTTCCCGTGCCCTTCGGTCCGAGCTCGACGAGGTTGTAGTTGCGCTCGACGAACGGGATGAGCCGGGTGAGCGCGATGAGCTTGCCTCTGGGACTGAACTGCTCCGGGTTGAGACCGATGGACTGCATCAGCACGTCGATCCACTCGTCCGTCGTGAACGATGCGCGCGCCGCGTTGTACCGATCGAAGTCGACGCCAGCGATCTGGATCGGCTTGAGGTTCGCGAGCACCCACGGTTCGGTGGGGCCGTCGCTCGGCTGGTACTCGATGTCGCAGATGCACCAGACGCCCCCAACAAGCAGCTTCTGGTTACTAGTGACGGTGTTGGCGTCGATCGGCACGCCCTTGATGTCGAGGTTCTCGAAAGACGCCTCGTAGAAGTCCTGCTTCGTATTCAGGTCGACGGTGACGCGATCGATGATCCGGTGCTTGCCCTTCTCACGGATCGTCGACTGGATCAGTACCTTCTCGTTCCGGTTGACGTAGTGCTCCGCGAGGATGCTGCGCACCATGTCGATGCCGTCCTGGATGGTTTCCTCGTCGTCAGAGGCGGCGTACTGGCCGAGGAGATACTCGAGCACGTATCCGGGCACGACTGCGTTGCCGCGCACCGCTTTGACAAGGTCCTTGCGGACCACAGATCCGGCGAAGAGGTCATTCACCTTTCGATCGAGGTCGGACTCGTCCTCGGTGAAGGCAGGCACATAGACCTCTTCATCGTCGGCCACACCGAGATCGCTAAGTGCCTCGTCGAGGTTCGTCATGGATCCTCCTTCCCTAGAAGTCTGGCGTAGCCGTGATCCGGTTCGTGAACATGTGCTTGTAAGGCGCCTGCCACGAATTGCTGTTCGGGCTCGGCTGTTCGAGTCGGAGCTCGACTTGCGCGCCGAGCGGCACTCCAGCGTCGGGGCGTATCTGAAGCTTGATCTCCTGCAGGCGATCCCGCTCATCACCCGTCGCGGCGAAGACGATGACCACCTGGTCTGAGATCAAGGCATCACCGTAGTAAAAGGCAGCGCGGAGCTCACGTGCCTGGGTCCGCTCGCTGATGGGTTCGGACTGCAGCAGGCTGATTCGCACGATCGCGTTTGTCAGCACGTCGCTCTTCGGCTTGATCTGCACGTCTACGGGCCTAACCCCGCTCTTGCCCTTGCGGGTGACGGTGACGACGGGCACGACTACCTCCTGCAACGTCGCGCCGCCGTGGACGAAGCGATCTGCGGCACCCTGGAGCTTCTGCGTGAGTCGGTAGATCGACTTCGGAATATGGACCTGCCAGTCGCCGACAAGTCCGAGCTGTGATGATGTGTACGTATTGAAGGAAGCTGTCTGTTTGAAGTCCTCGCCGAGCAGGAAGCGTCGGTCTCGGTACTTGATGTCACCATGCGGTTCTTCATCTAGTTTGCTGCCATCGCCGATCTTCGATTCCTGGAAGAGAAACCCGTGGTCGCTGGTCACTAGCACGTTCGCGTCGGCTGAGGTGAGATTGCCGATCAGCTTCGTCAGTTCTGCAATGGCGTCTCTCGCCGCCTCGGGCGTGCCAGACTCGGCGCCGAGCTTGTGGCTGCGCTTGTCGATGGTGTCGTGGTAGACGTACACAATCTTGTGTTGCTGCAAGAAGGGCCGTAGCTCGTCCTTTATCTTCTTCGCGAGCACGTCCTCGGCGCTGATCGCGGTGCCGCCGATCGCGTCGAGGATCTTGGTCCGGTTGACGAGGCCGCCGGCCGGCTTCCCGTCGACGACGACGTCGCTTCCCTTGCCCGCGAATCCGACAGTCGTGTGCGGAAGCAAGGACGCCATGCCCAGTTGCGTGTAGCTCGGCAGGGCACCGAGGATGACCTCGAGCTTCGCGTCGTAAGCGACCTTCGTATCGCTACGCAGGGCGGAGGCGAGCTCGTCGGCGACCTCATAGCGGAGCGCATCGGAGATGACGACGACGACGCGTCGCCCTTGCGAGACGATCGGGTCGACAAACGAATGGTAGAACGATCCCTGCGACCGGTACGCGACTGACTTCCACGACTGAACTGCATCAATCTGCTTTTGCCACTCGGTCGCGAGCGGGAAGACGTATTTGTTGGTGTAGAAGAGCTCGACCTGCTCGACGAGTGGGGCGAGCCGATCGGCATGCTCGGTGGCGTGGGTGGCGAGAAGGAACTGTCGGTAACGCTGGTCGATGCGGTACCAGCGGTCCTTGTACTTCGAGAGCCCGTCGTCGAAGTCAGCAATTGCGACGCTTAGGGTGCTGATGTCATTCAGCAGTTCGGCGGCGGAACGGATCGCGGTGTAGAGGGCGCGGATTGACGGGTCGAGCGTGTACCAGAAGGTGGTCTGGCGGGCCCTCTCCGCTTCCTGTAGGTCGCGGACGGTGAGGCTCTGGTTGCTGACGCCGAGGGCGAGGTCGCCGATGATCTTCCAGTCGATCGCCTCGAAGACATCGGAACTGAGCAGCTCGTGGTAGTCGCGATCGGCGATCTGGGCTTCGACGCCGAGATCGCGCTCGACGCGGCGGGCAAGCGCTGCCATTGCCTCACGGCTCCGGACATCGTTCCGCCACGCGCTGTAATCGTGCCGAAGCCCGACTCGCACCGAACTGAAGTCAGTGTTCGCGTGTGTGAACACCCACTCGACGAAGTCGCCGATCGTCGGGTTCGCCGACTCGTATCCGTAGATTCCTTTGGCGCCTTCCCAATAGAAGTCAGTCAATCCGTAGGAGAAGAGCGCGTCGTAGCCGTTCGACGATCCAGCGGCATTCTCGATGAGAAGAGCACGGGTGAGTTCACCGAAGCTGTGTGCCTTGACCCCGAGCGCCACTGCACTCATCTTTGCGCGGAGCATGGTGCGGTCGTCTTCGGCGCTGAGTAGGCCCTTGAGCTTTGCCTTGCGATCGGCGCTGTTGAAGAACTTCGGATGCTGAGCGACGACCGGTTGCAGGGAGAGCGGGAGGCCGAGATCCTGCGCGTCCATCGAGGCACGGTCAGCGGTGAAGACGCCGTAGGCGAGTTCGAGGTCCCAAAGCCAGTTGCCAACGCCGTCGGGGATGTCGCCCTTGCGGTAGACGATGAAGGCCTGGTTCGGCTGCTCCGTGAGCAGCCGATATTTGACCGCATACTCGTCACGGTCGACCCGGATGACCTCAACACCGTCGAGTTCCGCCTCGAGCTGGTCGAGATCGGCCTCGTACTCGCCCTCCGGGTCGTGCCAGAAGGCGATGTGACGGTCACCGGCCTTCCGTCCGCTCGCGAAGCGCTCAGCGAGTCCGTTCTTGAGAACGCCGAGGTCACTCACCGCCACCGCCCTTCTTGAGGCCGATGTCTTTCAGGGCAGCGCCGAGCTTCTGGTAGTTGACGAGTACACCGTCGTCGAGATCGAGGGCTATCTGCTGGCCGGCGAGTGGGAAGAGCACGTCGTGCTCGTAGTCGCGGAGCTCGACTAGAACCCTGCGGATCCGGTCAGCTTCCTTCAGCGCGGTCGCGATGTCGCGAGCCGAGGCTCCGCCCATGCCTGCGGAGACCCGCCCCTGGTGCTCCAGGTTGGCCTCCAACTTGCCGATGAACTCTCGCAGGTATCCGGTGAGCACCGTCGATGCTGTGGTGGGGTTGTACCGGTGCAGGTAGATCAGAGCACTGAACGAGCCCTTCGGGCTGCGGAAGAGCCAGTAGATCGGGCGCTTCTTGTACCGCCTGACGTGGTCGTCGTAGAACGACTTCACGAAGTAGTCACGGATGTCCTTCACGCCGAGCGACTCGGTGACAAACTGCAGGTTCTCCTCGAAGTGCTCGTCACCGAAGGCCACGCGAAGGAACTTGCGGAAACGGGCGACGATGTCGTCCTCGAACCAATCGCCATCGACGATCGGGATCACATTGTCCTGGTCCGGCATGAACGACTGCGACGGCACCTTCGTCAGAAATTCCTGAACCGTGCTCCCCTGGTCTGCGAGGATCACCCCCGGCTCATCAAGGCTGTATCGACCGAACATGCACCCGACGGCATAGGAGACGAGGTCCTTCGCCGCGTCTCGGAGGAACATAGTCGAGTGCTCGCTCGCGGGTTTCCCTGAGTACCTGAAGGCCGCGTTGCGAGTCAGTGTCACTCGACCGAGCGGCACGGCAGTCTGGACCTCATGATCAAGCCCATACAGCTTGGTGATGGCTTCGTTGTTCGACTCTTCTAGCGCTTGCTGACGAAGCGAGATGCTTGTCCATTCCTGGCGGTATTTGTCGAAGGCTTCGGGGAGCGTTCGTTGCGTCTCGTCCACCAGAAAAGGAGTCCTCGCGAAGTTCCATGAAGTCTCGGATTCGTCCCAATCTGCCGTCGAATTGGCCTGAAGCTCGGCGACCAGCGCGAGCACTTCGTCCGGTGCTTGAGTGGCGAGAATGGGCAGGCTACCGACATCCTCCGCCACAAACGACATCGTCGGAGACTTGGCCTCGAGAAGCACCTGCACCAACGACGAGTTGCAGATGCTCATAATTAGCGTCGCCTCCTGCTCGGAGCCCACATAGACCGACTTTGCGGCGGAGCCAAGCACGAACCCCTGCGGGTAGCTCCGGAAGGCGGGCGAGCCAGTCGAGATCTTCGACCACGAGACGCAAGATCGGAAGTAGAACTGAGGGCTGCGGACGGTGGACTTGGGCCGTTCGGCCAGAATCTCCGCTCCACCGTTCTGCCAGTTGATCACGTACTCGTGATTCCCGTACCACTTGCGGAAGTCGCCGCCCTTGTTGAACGGGAACCACTTCGCGCCACCGGCTTCGGCAGCAGCAGGAGTGGGGGCGTCCATTACGCGCGAGTGAGCGGACACCTCCCACCAGAGCCGAACGAACCGGTCGGCATCCGAACTGGAGAGTCCCTCGCGCAACTCCGCCACTTCGCCAAGAGGTCGCCCGAGGGCAAATGCGCGTCGCACGTCTGCGGAGAGCCAATAGACAATCGGGGTACCTGGGATCTGCGAGAAGGTCTCGCCGGAACTCCGGTAGAGCGACCCATCACGGCCGGCCGCGGCCGCAAGCAGCTTCCTGGACTTCTCTGCCTCCGTGCGCCCGTCGACCAAACGCAGGTACGAGCCTGTCTGTCCCAGAGGCCGACCGACCTGGAGAACGAATGCCGTTGTGGACACGACGGCACCGCCAATCGAGTCGAACGCCCGCTCCCCAAGGTGAGCCATGCTGACAGGCGGTGCGAACTGGAGGATGCGTTCCCGCAGCTTCTCGAACGATGCCAGGAACATCCAAGACTGCATGGTAATCATCGCGACCTGGCCCGACCGCCCAGCAAGGCGCACACACCGCTCGATGAACATGGCGAACAGATCCGTCCTGCTCGGCGGGTAGCTCTCCTTTGCGAACGTCGCCAGCAGAGAACCCATGTTCCCGGCGCCCATGTACGGCGGGTTGGCGACAACTACCGAGTATGGCCGCGACAGATATTCGGCCTGCGCAAGAACCAGGGCAGCCTTCTGCAACATCATGCCGTGAAGCAGGTCGCCATCTGCCTCGATCCCCTCGAGCGCAGCCTTCAAGGCAGGGATGAGGTGTTCCTTCGGCTGGATCAGCGAGCCGAAAGTGTCGGCGTGCTCGAACGCGCTCCAGAACTCGTCCGCGTCGCCGCGTGCAACGCCGCCTCCGTTGGCGAGCGTCCAAAGGTAGTCGAGCTCGGCGGGGTCGAAGTGCACGTTCTCGAGCACGCAGACATTCGGCTGAACCGGACTCTTCAAAAAGAGCTTCCGCTTGGCGGCCGCTTTCATTGTGAGCGCGAAGGCAGCGAGGGCGCCGGCGCGGGGGTCGATTTCGGTGCCGTAAAGGTTGTGTTGAAGGATCAGGCCAGGGATCTGGGCGGGGTCGTAACCCTTCTCCATGTAGATCGCGTACAGCAGGTCGAAGGCGTAGGTGAGCATGTGCCCCGAACCGACAGCCGGGTCGATGACCTTCAACTCCTCCGGCTTCGCGATCTTGAGGAATTCCGTTTCCTCGTCAACCGGCTTGATGTAGTAGTCCATCAGCTCGGCCAGCCGAGAGGATGGGTTGTTCAGCAGCCAGAGTCGCCCGAGCGAGTTTTCTACGAGGTACCGCACGATCCAGTGCGGGGTGAAGAGCTGGGTAGCGGCAGGGATCTCGGCGGCGCCGGCCTTCTTGTTCTTCTTGAACCCGTCGAAGACCTCGTCTTTCCGCTCCGAGATGTAGAACTGGTACAGCCATCCGATCACCTCGACGTCGCGGCATACGTCCTCGGTGAGGGTCTTCACCGCGCGGTCGCGGACCGAGTCAACGGCAAGCAGCGCCGCCGGAATGAGCAGCTCGGTGTAATCGCCCTCACGCTCGAACATGAACGGCATCGCTTTGTGCCAGGAACGGCAGTACGCCTCGAGGAGCAGGCCGTAGGCCTCCCCGTCGGGGTCTTGGCTCGGGCGCGTTCGGTTGAATAGCGCAGTGATCGTTTCCTGCGTCTTCTCCGGGACGACGGAGCTGTCAAAGGAGCCCGCCTTCGCCTCGGCGAGCACCTCTGGTTGACCAGTCGTGCGGCCCGCTTCGGGCGAGACGATGGCGGACGGGGTGTAGCCGTTGGCATCCATGAAGCGCAGCGCGATGATCCGGTTGAACCAGGTATAGGCAACCCGGTCGATCACCTGGTCGCGACCATCCCTGGCAATCGCCCCCTCCAGATTGCGAACCGCCGCAAGCGACTCGACTCGGGCGAGGGAGTTCTCCGCGAGGACGACGGAGACCCGCGCGCCCACTTCCTTGATCAAATCGGTGCGCGCCTTCGTGGCGAAGGACTTGAGCGGTGCAGTCTCCATCAGCGCGTGATCCGCTTCCCCTCGGCGATTGTGGACTTGAGCGCAGCGCGGAGCGCTTCCACGTACTCATCGGCATCCGCTGCCGTCGAGAGTACGAACTTCCCACCGCTGACCTGGACGTGCGAAATGTGCACTGCGGGCTTCGACTGGGGTGGGACGGGAGGTCCAGGGGCGTCCGGCCCGGCCCCGCCGGGTGGGAAGCCTGGCTGATCGCCACCGGGGGGCGTCGTCACGAGGCGCGCAGCGGCGAGGTCGGCGACGAGGGAAGGGAAGGTCGACGTGGCGAAGCTGTCAGCGGCGAGCTTGATTTTCGCGATGCTCGTCTCCGCCAGCACCTGCTGGATCGCGCGGTCGACGCGATCGAGCGCCCGGCCCTGCGCGGCTTCGTTCGCCTCGTTGTATTCGGCTGTGCGTTGGAGCTGGATGCGGCGTTTCTCGATCGAATCAGCCGCCTTCCCCTGCTCGTCTTTGACAAGCTCAACGACCTGTTGTCGCAGCGTGTCGGCCTGGTTCTGAAGATCCACGATCCGGTTGCCCCGGTATACGGCGAGATCGTCTAGCAGCCCCTGCACCGGCTCGGCCGCTCCCTTGGGGAGATAGCCGAGGTTGTCGCTCGCATCGCGGAGGAACCTGCGGACTCCGTCGTAGATCGCCTTTCGATCGTCCTTCAGGAAGGCGCGGATCGGGTCGAGGACGGTCTCCTTCGCCTCTACCAGTTCGTCTGCCTGTGCGAACTCAGTCAGATACCACTCATCGGTCTTTCCGACGACGCTCGCCAGCAGGGTGATCGAGGGGTCGAGCTGCGCGATGAAGGGGTAGTCGTAGGCGGCGCGCGCCTCCTTGAGTCTGGCCAGCTGGTCCTTCAGCTTGTCGGCACCGAAGTGCGCCAGCTCCAGCGGGTCCTTCGGCGTGGCGCCCTCGTCGAAGAAGTCGGTGACAAACTTGCGGAAGGCGGTGACCTTCTTCTCGTCGTAGCTTTTCTGTACGCCGATCTTGAGGTTGACGAGCTGCTGGGTGTTCTTCAGAAGCGGCGGCACCTCGGTGCGCTTAAGCAGGTTCCCGTTGTGCTCGATGGTGATGCGTGAGCCGCCGAAGAGGTAGGCGATCACGACCACGGTCGAAGTTTGGTCCCAGCCGTAGGGCTTCCCGGTGAACTGATCGACGATCGTCTTGGCCGTAACCTGCTGGCCGATGTTGGCTCGCTGCTGGACACCGACCGAGTAGACCTCGCTCGCGGCATCCGTCAGCGCAGTGTCGACCGTGACGAGACCGTCGGCGGGCGCTTGAACGAACTTCTGGATGTCGGACTCGATGTAGACCTTGCCGCCGAGGAGCGACAGCTGCGGGTAGGCCTTCGTCACCAGCACGCTCAGGCCGTCGAAGACGCGAGTGTCGGCGACCTCGCTGCTCGACTCCACGTCAACGGTGTAGACGATGAGTGATGCCTTGCCGATCGCGCGGCGCAGGCGCTCCAGCAGTTCCTTCTTCCGCTCCAGGTTCTGCTGCGCCTTGGCACCGAGGAGGCGCTGCTGCACCGCCGTGAGCGACCCATTCTGCTTCTGCTTGACGTACTTCTCCGTCTTCAGCAGGAGCCGCAGATCACCGAAGAGTCCCGCATCCGCGTCGAGGACAACCCGGACCTCATCGAGCCCTGTGCTGTGCGCCCGGATCGTCTGCAGAACGTGCGCGTAGCCGGGTGTGAAGAAGTGGACGGTCAGCGCGTGCTGCGGGCCATAGCTGACGTCGTCGATCCGGTAGCCGAAGCTGTAGTCGAGGTAGTCGCCCTTGCCGGTCTTGTAGCGGAACTTCGGGGTCTTGAGAACGTCCTGCGAGAGCATCTCGAAGAGCCGCTTGCCGACCTCGGAACTGTCCAGATCGACGATCTTGATCTCGTTCTCGATCTCCTGTTCTTCGTTGGTCAGGTACTCGTAGGTGTCGCCGTTGCGCTGCACATAGGTCTGCGTCTCAAGCAACGCGAGCGCCTCCTCGACGTTCTTCGAGAGCTCCTGGAGGTTCCGGCCGAACCGGTCATATACAAGTACCGTCAGGTTCCGCGCAGTTGCGCGGAAACCATCAACGTACTTGACCAGGAATAGCGCCTTGAGCACACGGACGGCGAGCTTTGTGACATCCGACTCCTGATCCGGGAGGTTCTTCTCGGCGACGTCAATCGACCGCTTCGTCGCAGCCTGGACGGTGTCGCGGATGCCGGCGAAGAGGTTGTCGAACGCGGCGATCTGGCCGACGTCAGTCCCCTCTAACTCTTTCGCGACCTGTTGGACGACGCCGAGCATCGACCGCTCGCCGACCGAGGCGTGCCGGCCGGTGAACGCGTTGTGCTCCGACAGCCCGACGAGGGCGGCGCTGAAGAGCGGGAACTGGTAGTTCACCAACGGGTAGGTCGAGACGAACCGCGCTTCGTCCGTGTAATTCGGATATGTGCGTCCGCCGACGAAGTCGAAGAGGGTCTTGAAGTTGCCGGACTCCTTGACGTAAATCGCCTTCAGCTCGGCCGCGCCCGCCCCGTTCTTCTCCAGGAGGCGCTTACGGATGACCTCCTCGACATCAGCGCTGGAGAGACTGACACGCGTCTTGAAGCGCGCCTGAATCTTCGAGAAGTCGAACTCCTGGTTCTTCGTGCGATCGCCGATGACCTTGTCCATCGCCTCTTGGCTCGTGACAAACACCCACGCACGACCCTGGGCCTTTGTATTCAGCGCCTCCGCGATGGTTTCGAGACTGAGCATAAGTTTGCCGTCATCGCCGATGTACTGGCCGACCTCGTCCACGAAGAAGTTGAGCCGAGTGCCCGGCACCTGCTTGTCGAGCCACACCACGACCTCGCTCGCGAAGCTGTCGATGTCGACTCGATAGGAGTCTCGGTACTTCTCGAGAATGTTCTCCGGAGCGCCCGCCGTTGCCCCTGTGATATCCGCGTAGGCGGCGGCGACGTTCGGTTCCTCCAGCACGTCGAGTTCACGGCCTTCAGTCCACGGGATTCCGGCGATCCGCTGATAGGTGGTGCGGAACTGATCAAGGACCCCGCGGGAGTCGAGATCGCGCTCGAAGCGGGCGACGTGCGGCTGCATGCCGTAGTAGCCACGGCTGTTGTTGAAGACCTTGATGAACACCTTCAGGATCGCGTCAGTCTTGTCGCCTCCCTGCGCGTCGGCGACCTGGTCGATGTTGAAGAGAAGGCTGCGAGCCGGGATGCTTTCCGATTTCTTGAGCGAGGCTTTCAAGAAGCTGTCGGTGGTCTTCGTCTTGAAGCTCTCAGACACCTGTACGCGCGGGAAGTCTTGACCATCCACGTCGCCCAGCAGGTGCGCCAGCATCTTGAGCAGGTGTGACTTGCCGGAGCCAAAGAAGCCGGAGATCCAGACGCCGTTCGCGTTCGTATAGTTCGTGTACTCCTCAAGAAGGTTCGACAATGCCGACTCTGCCTCTTTGGTGAGGACGTACTCCTCGACTTCCGTGCCGAGGTGCGTCGTGTCGTCGGCCCTAATCACCCCGTCAATAGAACGAGTGATGTCTTTCTCAAAAATGTCATGGAGCTTCACTGTCAAGCCTCTCGATCCCGGATGTCGAATGCCCGGTAGTAGTTGTCGTCCTTGAGCCGCCCGAAGAGCACGAGCGACGAGCCGGATGTTCCCGATTGCTTGTAATCACCGGGGAAGAACATCAGCATCGGCTTGCTCGTCGCGACGCTCTGGAGGTTATTCAGAACGTTGTGCGAGCGTATGTACGGGAACACCTCACCGATGCCTGTGAGGAAGAGGATGTCGTAGGAGACGGTGTCGAGTCGCTCTTTGATCGCCGGGATCAGCTTCGAACCCGGATCCAGCATGTTCTGCAGCGGCTTGAGGAGGGCGTCCTTCCCTTGCTCGACCTCGAGCTTCAGGAGCCGGTCCCAGACGCCGCGCGCTTGGAGCATCTCGACCGTGAGGTCGTAGAGGTTGATCTCAAGGACTGTGACGCCGTGATCGTTCTTCAGCTTGTTCTTGAGGCGCTTCTTCGCTGCCGCGACGGCGAGCGCATCTTCGGGGTCGTAGGGATAGATGAAGAAGGGCACTTCGTTGCCGAGTCCCTCCATCTCGAGGAACCGCCGAGTACCGAGCACGGACACGAGGTGCTGCTCCTGCTCCAAGACCTGCTGTGTCGTCATGCCGCATCCCTTGTCGGAAAGAAGCGGACATCACTCGGCGTCCGCTTAGCGAGCTCGTCGTGCACGCGCGTCGAGAGGATGGCGGGGATGATCCTGCCGTCGTTGTCGGTGAAGCCCGCGTCGCGCATCAACAGGAAGACCGTGGAGCGCAGCTTCTGCATCGTCTTCGGCGTGACCTCGCCGAGCTCTTCATGCCAGAGAGCCTTGCCACGAATGAATGAGTCGAAGTGCTCGGGCAGCACATCCGCGGCCAGCTGGAGGAAGCGCTCACGAAGCACGTCCTCTGCGAACTCACCGATGAGTGAGTATCGGCGACAGGTAGCAACCCACATGAGGTGGGCGCGCTCCTCTCCTGTAACGACCGCGAGCAACGCCACCTCCGAGTCGGTGAGCTCTTGAAGCCTCTGGATCAGCTCACTACCCATACGAGTTGCGCTGCGGGATGCGCGGCTCTGGAGCATGTTGTCCGAGTCGATGGCCTCGCGCACCCCGCGCCAGTCGTGAAGACGACCGTAGATCTCGGCGGCGAGAGATGCATTCTGCAGGAACAGCCGGCCGGTTGTGAACGACAGCTTGTATCGCTGTGACTGGTCTCGCGTCGCACTCACGGCCACCTCCTCCTCGAGTCGGAAAGTTGAACAGTCTATGGGTCACCCGCCACATCGCTGAGCGCCCGGCACGCTTGGGTCGGCGGCGGCCGCCGTCTTCGCCGTCTCCCCAGCCGATCGTAGCGGGCGCCTCGACGAGAGCACGCCTCGGACCAGGACCACCTCACCCACCGCGCTTGTGCCGTTCGTGGCGTCGCTCGGCACCACTAGGAACTGGAATTGTCTCCGCGTGCGAGTCCGCGCTCCTCTGCCGTGTAACCGGTCCGGTCGCCCTGGCGGCGCCGGCTGAGCTTGCCGGCGTGCGCGCTCATCGCCGCTCCCACTGCGCCGAGGTCATAATCGATCGCGTCGTCGGCCTGGATGCCGATCTTGCGAGCCTGTTCGACCGCGTCCTGGTTGGCGCCAAGGAAAGAGACGTCCCAGTCGAACGCCTCACGCTGGTGCTCGATCATCTTGGTCACCATGTCGGCGGTGTACTCACGGGAGCTGTTCTCCTCACCGTCGGTCACGATGGTGACGAGCACGGTGCCCGGGCGCGCGTGCTCAGGCAGTTCAGCAAGTGCGTTACCAAACCCGTTGAAAGACCACCCCACCGCGTCGTAGAGCGCGGTAGCGCCGCGGGGAACCAGCTCGACCTTGATGGACTTCGGATCAGCGAAGTGATGAGTCAGCTCGATCTCAGTGTCGAACGTCACGACATCGATGGTCAGCATTCCCGGCTCGCCAGCCTGCGCGGCGATCAGCTGCTCGATCCCGCCGATCATGTCGTCACGGATCATGCTCATAGAACCCGAGCGATCGAGGACGATAAGCATCGCGGTGTAGTTTGCATCAGTCATGGGGGTGCTCCTTCGGCCGAGTTACCCGCCGGATCGAGCGAGTAGATCAGTCTGATGCACCCCTCCGACATTGGCGACCCAGTCGGGTGCAATCTGCGCCAATCGCCACGCTCGTGGTATCGAGATGTCCCGTCTATCCGCAGGTTCGCCTTGAGAGCGGATGACTTCACCATCACTCGCGTGTTGGCCTCTGCTAGCCTGGCGGGCTCGCCTGAAATTGGGCTGCACTGCCTACACGCGAACACGAGGCACGGTGTGACTCTTCCTCCGATTGATCAGTTGGCGTTCAGCGTTAGCGACACGAGCGATCACGTGGGCGGCGGACACTGCACGGCTCTCCCAGGAAGCTCGCTCGATGACGAGCGGGTAGCGCTTGTGGACCAATACTTCCGCGCCCTGTCGACTCTCGTGGAGACTGCAGCCGCCTTAGACGATCCGAGTGCACTCAGCCGTCCGATCCTGTTCACCGCTCATCACCTCTGCGAGGTATCTCTGAAGGCCGCGATCCTCAGTCGCGTCGCTGCCGCGCCGAAGCTGCATTTTCTACCTGAACTGTGGACTGCGGCCGTCGACGCCGGATGCTTCGCCCATCTGCCTCCTGAAGAGCTCTCCTGGGGTTTCGATTTCGCGACGAACCTGGGTGCGATCTCTGGCGATGGCACACCGGGCCGATATGTCGACGGGATCGTTGACGGAGGCACCCTCGACAGCCAGTGGTGTTGCCTAAACATCAGTGCGATCCACGCGGCCGCGATGGAGTTCGCAAGTCTCTGTGTCTCCGAGGTCACGGGCGGGCAAGTCACTTCGCAGGCGTGAAAGCACGCCCGTGCGCGAAACTGGTCACCACACCCTTTTTCGCTCCGCGATACCATCGGTCGCAGGAGGCAGGATTGGCTGGGACATCGGCGTGGCGGGTGAATGATGTCGTCGCGTGTGACGCGATGCGGGAGTCGGCGGCGACGCTGACCGCGCTCCTGCTCGAGTCCGCGCACGCTGGGTCGTTGGAGCCCGACGAAGCGCAGGTAGAGATCGCGGAGCTACGGCGAGCTGTTCTCACTGTCGACGCTTACGACCGCGCACAGGTAGCCGAACTCGCCGTGCGGATCAGCAGCCGAAGTCTCGAGCTCTCGGGAGCACCCTCGTGAGCGGGTGGGAGTTGGACGACGACACCCGTGACGAGATCCTGCGGCGCGGCATCCTGCCCCTCTACTTTCCCGACGGTGCCTCGACGAGCGACGAGCCGACTCTGGTCTTGCTCGGTGGTCAGCCCGGTGCCGGACGGTCTCGGGTATCAAGCGTCCTCCTGGCAGAGCGTGGTCCCGATCTCACAATCGTCAACGGCGACGACCTTCGCGCGTTCCACCCGCGCTTCGCGGAGATCGTTGCGGCGACGACACCGGAGGCTCGAGAAGGGCTCGCACGCGCGACAGCGGGTTGGGTGCGCGACTGTATCCGGTATTCGCGGGAGAACCGGCGATCGCTGGTGCTCGAGGGTACATTCCAGGATCCGTCGGTGGCGGCCGGTACGGCCGATCGGTTCGCGGCAGCGGGTTTCCGGACGCGCGTCGTGGTCGTGGCTTCGCGGCGCGCGGAGAGTCTGCTGTCGGTGACATCGCTGTACTTGCGGAATGTTCAGGCGGGAGGGCCGGCTCGTTTCATGAGTCGTGAGGCGCATGATCGTGGGTTCGATGCGACGCGCACCCTAGTCGCTGCGCTTGAGGATGCGGCATCCGTCGACCGTCTAACTGTGCTGAGTCGTGACGGGCGCACGGTGTTCGACGCCCACCGCGACGACGGTGGGTTTGACGGTGCGAGTGCGGCACTCGCGGACGCGCAGTCGGCACGGATGGGCCGGTTCGATGCGACGCAGTGGTTGAGCGAACTTCATCACGTGACGGAGTTCGCAGCGTCACGGCGCGACCTGCCGCGCGGGGTTACGGAGTCGCTGGTGGATCTGCACGAGACCGCGCTACGTGAGGTGATCCCGGAGTTGCATGCACCGGCGGATGGGAAGTTTGCGACGGCGATCGAGCAGAAGACGGTGGCGCGGCTGGTGGCGTTGCGTCGCTCGCTGCCGCGCGAGCAGTTGGTGGATGCCGCCGCCCCGGTCGTCGCACCGGTCGGTCCCGAGCGTGGAGGCATCTCGCGGTGACGCGGCTCGTCGGCTACTCCCGAGAGCTGTCCCCCGGAGCTGGGGTCGCGTCGGATGTCGCGCAGCTCACAGGTGCTGGGGCAGTGCGGGTCTTCACTGATGAGGGTTCGACGGAAGGTCGTGCGCGTCCGGGGTTGCAGGAATGCGTCGACTTCCTCGAGCCGGGTGACACGTTGCTGGTGATGACCGCCGCGACGCTCGCGGCCACGGTCCCGCAGTTCCTGGCGACGGTGAACTGTCTCACCGGTCGGGGGGTGGCGTTCCTATCGTTGAGTGAGTCGGCGTTGTGCGCGGGTGTGGGCTCCGCGGTCGACCCGGCCGAGGTCTTCGCAGCGCTCGATGCGCTGCGGCGGCGGCTGGTGAGCTTGCAGACTCGGGCGGGGATGGCGTCGGCGGCGGGCGAGGGTCGCCGGCCGGGGCGTCCGACGGTGATGACCCCGGAACGGGTCGCGATGGCGGTGGAGCTGCGGAACCTTGGCCGACCGGTGACGCATATCGCGCGGGTTCTCGGGGTGAGCGCGAACGCTGTGCAGCGGGCATTGGGGGCGACGTCGAACCCTCCTCGACCGCATGTCGGGCAGACATCGGCGTCATGAGACCTGAAGCAGTGCTGAGCGTCGTCAGGTTCTTGGTCTCAGTCCTCGACCACTCCTCTGCGGTCTGCCTGGCAAGTGGCTACGAAAGCGACTGGAGGGGTGCGCAGTGCCGAGCCCGAGGATTACCGGACTGAGCGCCAGCGAGGGAGGATATGCCGCAGGGCCGGAATGGAGCATCTCGGAGGGAGCTACGATCGGCCGCCTGGAAAGGCCCGCCGTCCCCACGCCTCCGCACTCCACCGATGCCATACCGAACGTGCGTGTCACTGGTCGTCGTCGGCGAGCTGGGCGAGTGCTGCGATGAAGGGGCGCCGGTCCGTTGAGGGGTCGGCGATTACTGTGCGGATCATCTCGGTGAGATCTGCAGCTGTCTCCTGGGGGAGCCTGCTGAGGGGTGCCGCACACCAGGTCACGTCCTCGTCGATCGTGTAGCCGGGTTCGTCGTTCGGCTTGTCGGGGTAGTAGGTGAAGGCGCAGATCGCTGCCCGGTACAGGGCTTCTTCGAGGTAGGTCCGGTCGATCATGGTCGGTCCTTCGCTGGCGGTGGTGGTCATCGGTTCATTCCCATCGTGTGATTCGGTTGCAGCATCGGGTGTGGTGCGGCGGGGTCTAGGTGGTGTGGCCGGCGCGGTGGTTCGCGGTGCCGGAGGCGATCGTTGATTTGTTTGCCGATCGCATCCAGACGGGCGTCTTCGGCGCGCTGTTCGGCGGTGGGTCGGGGTTTCGGCTTCGGCCCTGGGCGTGCCCGTCCGAGCTCCTTCTGCAGCCGCTCGAGTTCTGCTTTCTGCTCGGCGAGGTGATAGGTCGCGCGAGCCCTTGCACAGTCGCGAACCCACGCCGCCCAGACGTCCGGCGGTGTCGTGATGCTTTTGAGCGCCTCCCTCAACTCCGCCTCTGTCCACTTACGGACGAAGAAGCGGTCAGCTGCAGCCGCATGGGCTTCTCGCTGGTCCCTTTCCGTCTGAGGCAGTCGGGCTGGTGGCAGGCCCACGTCGCGCCGCCGCGTCTCTTCGTCTTCCAGCCATGCACGCCGGGCGGCGTCCCGCGCCTCCTTCGCCTTCGCGTAATGCTCCCGTCGCTTCCCGCGAAGCTCTTCGGCGTGCTCCGCGTAGTACTCCCTGCGGCGTGCGCGAAGCTTCTCGGGGTTGGCCTGGTACTTGGCCCGAAGCTTCGCGTTGACCTCGCCTACGTGCTTGTCACGCCAGCGCTTGGTCCGTTCCTTGGCTCTCTTCCGGTAGCCGTCGGGGTCCTCTTCTCGCTGCGCGTCTCGTCGCTGCCGTTGATACTCGAGCTGCTCCTCGCGGTGTGCGGCGTAGTAGTCCCGCGCGTACTGACGCCGGGCTTCGCGTTCCAGCCGCACCCTGTCATAGAGCGCAGCATGGGCGTGCGCGATCTTCAGCCGAATGTCTTCCGTTTCGCGCTCAATCTCGTCGTCGTCAGGCACGAGACACCGCCGCGCCGCCGCCTCCTGCGGGAGACGACACGACCGGGTCGCTCGCCAGCCAGCCAGTCTGACGGGTTCCGGCGTCGCCCACGCGGCGACCCGTGGGACTCGGGCTTCGGCTGTGCCCGTCTTCGGAAGTGTCGGGATGCGCCACTGCGGATGTGGTGGACTCCGGCAGTTCGGAACCCCGCGACTCCGGCTCTCCGTGATGGGGGGAGTCCGGAACTCCGGAAGTGTGGAAGTCTGCGAGTGCCGCTGTCACGGACTCCCGCAGTTCGTCCTCGGTGGACCCGCGCAGCTCATCGGCATGCGCCATGAGCAGGTCGATCGCGACGCGGATGAGGGTGTTCTCGGTGATCCGCTCAGACTTGACACGGCGGCGTCGCATCAGCGTCGTCGCGAGCGCTCCCAGCGCGGCATCCTGATCCGCCCGCACCCGTGCGTCCTTGCGCGTCAGACGTGCGAACTTCGCCAGCCCGCCGTCCTCGACCGGCACTTCCGCATTGACGCGGGCGCGGGCGTCTTGCAGCTTGCCGGCGAGGTCGACCTTGGCCATGCTCACCACCGCCCGCTCATCGAGGAGGCGAACTGCTCCGTCATCTCGAACCCGACTCGGGTGACGTCGGCAATTGTGCCGGTGGTGCGACGGTTGTCGCGGAGAGTCGTCACGAGCTCCCCAAGAGCTGGCGCGTCGGTCTGCGTCTTGTACTGGCGGAGGTACGCGCTGAATCGCGGGACGCCCCACGTAGTGTCGAGGAGCTGCTGCCACGTATCCAGTTGAGACGGGATGCGCGCGTCGATCCTGTTCAGCAGCACCGAGTGCCGGAGATGGCGGGGTTCGATCAGCCGGTGGATCGTCCGCAGCGTCGGCTCAACCGCGAGCGGCTCGGGCGTGAGCGGGACCACGACGTAGTCCGCGACGTCGAGCACCGTCTCGAGCACCGGGGTGTCTTCGAGGCTTCCGGGTGTGTCGACGAGCACGAAGTCGTAGTCGACCTGCAGCTCGCGAAGCCGGGTGAGCACCTTCGGGTTCTGGTTGCCGGCGAAGTCGAACGGGAGCCGGTCCCGCAGGTTCTCGGCCCACCACACCGTCGACTGCTGGCGATCCACGTCGACCACGAGCACCCGATACCGGCGCGACAGCGCCGCACCCAGCTGCATCGTGACTGTGGTCTTGCCGACGCCGCCCTTCTGATTTGCGACAGCGATGATTTGCATCCGGTGCCGTACATCGTCGCCGACCACGATCTCAGTGCTCATGAGCGCGTCCATCCCGCGCACCGTCTTCGATCCACGCTTCGAGCTCATCGAGGGCGTAGACGACGACGCGGCCGAGCTTTCGGTAGCGGGGACCCTTCCCCTCGTACCGCCACATCGCGAGTGTGTTCTTGGTGATGCCAGGAATCGCAGCTGCAACCTCGTCTGGACTCAGGAACACGTGGCTCAGTCCGACCGGGTTCGGATCCGTTGTCGTCGTCATGGCAGCTCCTTTTTCTGCGGATCTGATTCTGCATTTGACAGCAGTACACTCCTAACGCGTATCCTTAGTCAAGAGGAATCTGCGGAATGCATGTGCGGTAAGGCAAAATAAGGGGGTGAAGGTTGACGTGAAGACACTTGACGGCACGACGATGTCGGCGCAGGACGCCACAGAGTCCGTCGGGTCCGCACTGCGCATAGCGCCAGGTTTCGTCGCGACTGCGGTCGACGAGACGACAGGCGTCGAGACAACCATCGAGGCGCACTACCTCGCCGAGCGGGGGCGCTACGTCATCACCACGATCGTGAACCGCGCGATCGCCCCAGACTTCAGCGAGTACCAGCTGAAGCACGCAGCACCGCAGGCGATCCTGCAGGTCGCGATTCCGCACTGCGTCGCACTGCTGCTCGACGACAATCCCGACGCGAAGTGGACGACGGTCGCGGACCTCACCACCGCCGACGGGAGGATCATCCCCCCATGGATGGCCCAGGCTGTCGTCAAGAGAGGTATGAAGGACGAGCGCTGGCAGGTCATCGAGATCCTCTACGGAACCGCCGCGCTCGCGGACCTGCCACCTGTCAAGCTCATCGCCCTCGAACTCGAAGTGCCCGAGCGCACCGCCTCGGATTGGATCCAGAAGGCCCGCGCTGCGGGCTGGCTCGTCGGCATGACGTCCAACGTCGGTCGACCGGCGAGTGGGTAGCATCCTCGCCTACACAACCCGAGCCGGCAAACGGTATCGCGCCCTCTACCGTCGACCGGACGGATCACAGGGTCAGAAGCGCGGCTTCACCACCAAGAAGGATGCCGAGCTCTACCTCGCCCAAGTCGAGACCTCCAAGGCTCGCGGCGACTACGTCAACCCCACCGACGCGAAGGTCACGCTTGCAAGGCTCGGCGGCGAGTGGCTCGAGAGTCGTTCGACCGTGTTGAAGCCGTCGACATACCGGTCGATCGAATCCGCCTGGCGCATCCACGTCGAACCCAAGTGGGGCAATCGAGCAGTCGGCGGCATCCGCCATTCGGAAGTACAGAGTTGGCTGTCGACCCTCGCGAAGTCACACAGCCCGACGACCGTCCTCCGTGTGCACGGCGTGCTGGCGGGAATCTTGGATGCGGCGATGCGCGACAGGCGCATCACCCACAACGCCGCGCGGGACATGACACTCCCCAAGAAGTCGCGCGGCGGGCGCTCGTACCTGACTCATCTGCAGGTGGAAGCTCTCGCCGCGACCTCCCGCTACCCGACCATCGTCTACACGCTCGCCTACACGGGTCTGCGCTGGGGCGAGATGAGTGGGCTGCGCGTGAAGAACGTGAACTTCGCCCGCCGACGCATCCTGATCGAAGAGAACGCCGTGCTCGTGAATGCCACCGTGCATGTCGGCTCACCCAAGACGAACGAGACGCGTTCGGTGCCGTTCCCCTCGTTCCTCGTCACACCACTCCGCGTGGCATGTGCGGGAAAGCGGTCAGACGACCTCGTCTTCGGCGACGGTCCGCTGCATCGACGCCTGCCACAGTCGCAGGACGGCTGGTTCGCGGCCGCCGTCAAGCGTGCCCGCAAAGAGGATCGCTCGTTCCCGAAGATCTCGCCGCACGACCTTCGGCACACCGCCGCGAGCCTCGCGATCAGCGCCGGCGCGAACGTCAAGGCAGTGCAGCGGATGCTTGGCCACGCGTCCGCATCGATGACCCTTGACACCTACGCCGACCTGTTCGACGACGATCTCGACCGGGTCTCAGACGCTCTCGATCAGGCCCGTTCCGATTCAGTTGTTGCCATTCCGTTGCCACGGGACGATTCCGAGCAATGAGAAAGCCCCCGAGATCCGCGGAATTACGCGGGTTTCGAGGGCTTCCAAGGTGGCGGTGACGGTGGGATTTGAACCCACGGTAGGGGGTTACCCTACACAACTTTTCGAGAGTTGCACCTTCGGCCGCTCGGACACGTCACCGTCGTCGAGTTTACGTCACGCAGGTCGGGGCGGCGAATCGTGACGAGTCGGCCGTCGCTGCGGCATCCGTCAATCGAGCGCCGCCGCGCCCGCGATCAGGTCCACGACCCGTTCCGGCGCGTCGATTCCGGCTGAGAACACGTACGTCGCGGTGAAGCCCATATCCGCCAGACCCGCGACCACGCCGGCCACCGACTCAGAGGTGGACTGCGGGTCCACCCTGATCATCGCGGTCTTCTCGATGTCGTCGTAGTCTCGGCCGACCGCATCGCAGTGCCCGCGAAGGACGTCGAGCTTGCGGGCGGGAGGCTCCCCCGCCGCCGAGAGGTTGCACGCATCTGCGTACTGTGCCACCAGCCGCAGAGTCTTCTTCTCGCCACCCCCGCCGATCAACAGGTAGGGATGCGGCCGCGTCACGCTCTGCGGAGAGTTCAGCGAGCGCTCGAGCTGCCAGATCGCGCCCTCATAGGGTTCCTCGGACTCGGACCACATCTGCAGGCAGATCTGGATCGTCTCCTCGAGCCGGCGGAACCGCTCGGCGACGGGCGGGAAGGCGAAGCCGAGGCCCCGGGCCTCCTGTTCGTTCCAGGCGGCACCGATGCCCAGCCCGACCCGGCCGCCCGAGAGCACATCGAGCGTCGTGACCTGCTTGGCCAGCAGCGCCGGCTCGCGGTAGATCACCCCGGTGACGAGCGTGTGCAGCAGCGCCTTCTCGGTGTGCGCGACGATGAAGCCGAGCGTCGCGTAGGCCTCGAGCATCTCGTGCTCGACCGGGCCGATCCCCGGCAGCTGCCAGAAATGGTCCATCACGGTGATGCGCTGGATGCCGGCCGCTTCGGCGTTGCGCACGTGCGCGGCGAGCGCCGGGCCCAGCTGCTTCGGGCCGGTGCGCCAGGTGAAGTCTGCGATGTGAAGTCCGAATTCCATGCCCCGTGCTCCGTTCCCACCGACCGGATGCCGCATCCGCCCGCTCCAGCCACGCTAAGGCCACCGACGACCCGCCCGGGCCGCAGCGGCATAGATTGAAGCCGTGGCAGAGACCAAGAGTGCGGCGATGACCCGCCGTCAGCGGCTCGTACTCTGGATCGCGGTGCTCGCGTCCTTCGTCGCGTTCCTCGACGGCACGATCGTGAACGTCGCCCTGCCCGCGATCGAAGGGGATCTGGGCGGCGGGCTGATCACACAGCAGTGGGTGGTCGACTCGTACCTGATCACCCTCGGCGCGCTCATTCTGGTGGCCGGTTCGGTGAGCGATGCGTTCGGCCGCATCTTGGTCATGCGCATCGGGCTCATCGGGTTCGGCATCGCCTCGATCGCAGTCGCCGCCGCACCCGAGCCGCTCTTCCTCGTCGTCGCGCGGGCGGCCCAGGGTGCCGCAGGCGCCTTCCTCGTGCCGAGCTCTCTCGCCCTGATCACCTCCACGTTCCGCGGGCCTGCGCAGGGCCGCGCGATCGGGCTGTGGACCGCGATGACGACCGGCGCAATGATCGTCGGGCCCCTGATCGGCGGCCTCTTCGTCGACCTGCTCTCATGGCGCTTCGCGTTCCTGGTCAATGTCGTGCCGATCGTCGTCACTCTCTTCCTTCTGCATCGCCTCGGCGAGCGCGATACGCGCCGACCGGACGCGAAGATCGATTGGCTCGGAGCCGCGCTGTGCACACTCGGCCTCGGCGCGACCGTGTTCGCGCTGATCGAGCAGCCCCGCCTGGGGTGGGGGTCGCCGGTGATCTGGCTCAGCCTGGGCGGCGGCATCCTGATGTTCGCGCTCTTCCTGCTGCGGCAGCGCCGCGCACCGCAGCCGATCCTGCCGCTGGACATGTTCCGCGTGCGCAATTTCTCGTACGGCAATGTCGCCACGGCGTTCGCATACGGGGCTCTCGCCCTCAACGGGTTCGTCGTGGTCGTCTACCTGCAGAGCGGCGCCGGCCTGCCGGCGACCCTCGCGGGCCTGGCCAGCATCCCGGTCACCGTGCTGATGGTGCTGCTCAGCGCGCGGATGGGCACCCTCGCCGGCCGGTGGGGTCCACGCCTGTTCATGACGATCGGCCCGTTGCTGATGGCCGTCGGAGCGCTTCTGCTGCTCACCGTGAGCGAGGACTTCTCGTACTGGACCCAGGTGCTCCCGTCGATGATCATCCTGGGGCTGGGCCTGGCGGTCACCGTCTCGCCCCTGACGAGCGCGATCCTCGGCGCCATCGAGCCCGCCCGCTCGGGGATCGCATCAGCGGTCAACAACGCGGTCTCGCGCGTCGCAGGCCTGATCGCGATCGCCGCGCTCGGGGCGATCGTCGGCGGCGCGCTCGACCTGGACGGCTTCCACCGTGCGGCGATCGTGACCGCCGTGCTGATGGCGGCGGCCGGGATCGTGTCGTTCTTCGGCATCCGCAATCCGACGCGGGAGACGCTGGATGCCGCGGCCCGGGCCGATCCGGCGGACTGAGCGCCGCGGCCCTGCTACAGCCGAAGCCCTGCCACAGCCGAAGCCCTGCCACACTGATCGCATGTCCGTCATCGAGAACTCGAAACTCACCGTCGTCGGGGCCGGCAGCGTCGGTGCGAGCACTGCCTATGCGGCGCTGATCCGCGCTTCGGCGCGGCATGTCGCGCTCTACGACATCGCCACCGCGAAGGTCGAAGCCGAGGTGCTCGACCTCGCGCACGGCACGCAGTTCACCGGTTCGAGCGACATCATCGGCGGCAGCGACATCTCGGTGGTCGAGGGGTCGCACGTGGTCGTGATCACTGCCGGGGCGAAGCAGAAACCGGGGCAGTCGCGCATCGAGCTCGCGACCGTGAATGCCGGCATCGTCAAGTCGATGATGCCGCAGCTGCTCGAGGTCGCCCCGAACGCGGTCTACGTCATCGTGACCAACCCGTGCGACGTGCTCACGGTGCTCGGCCAGGAGCAGACCGGCCTTCCGCCTGAGCGGATCTTCGCCTCGGGCACTGTGCTGGACACCTCTCGCCTGCGCTGGAAGCTCGGCCAGCGCGCCGGGGTCTCGACGTCGAGCGTCCACGCCTACATCGTGGGCGAGCACGGCGACACCGAGTTCCCGCTGTGGTCGAAGGCGACGATCGGCACGGTCCCGATCCTCGAGTGGGAGAGCGATGGCCACCCGCGCATGAGCGCGGACGAACTGGACGCGATCGCCGTCGACGTGCGGGACGCCGCCTACAAGGTCATTCAGGGCAAGGGCGCGACGAACTACGCGATCGGGCTCTCGAGCGCGCGGATCGTCGAGGCGATCCTCGGCGACGAGCACGCGGTGATGCCGGTCAGCACGGTGCTGCACGACTACCACGGCATCAACGGAGTCGCCCTCTCGGTTCCCTCAGTGGTCAGCGCGTCCGGCGCGAAGCCGATCCGTGAAGCGCCGTTCTCGCCGAACGAGCTCGCGCTGCTTCGCCGTTCGGCCGATGCATTGCGCGAGGTGGTGACGTCGCTGCGCTGATCTGGCGTGCGCGCTGATCGAAGCGCTCGAGCGGATCGCGGGTCTCAGGCGTGGCGGTGCTCGAAGAGCGCGGCCAGCTTGGCGAGCGACGATGCCAGCCCGGCGGCGTGCTCGCCCGGATCGATCCCGTGGGGGACGTCCTTCGCCTGAACGGTTACCTCGGTGCCCACCTCTGCGTGCACCTGCGAGCCGGGCGTCTGGTCGGGATCGGCCGACATCACTGACTCGAAGGTCCACTCCATGAACATCGTGCCCGCGAAGGCCGGGTCCTCGGACGGGAACTGCACCGCCCACACGACGCGCCGCGGCGGCTCCATCGACACGATCTTCGTGTCGGCGGCATCGCTGTGCGCCGAGTACTTCCCCGGGGCGTCGTGGGTCTCGTAGGTGAGCACAGTGCTGAACCCGCCGCCGGCCCTCAGATCGAAGTGCTCGAGGTGAGCGTGCATGCCCTCGGGAGGCAGCCAGGCGGCCAGCAGCTGAGGCTCCTGGAATGCGCGGAACACCTCCTCGGGGAGGGCTGCGATATGGCGGTGGGCGGAGTCGACGCGCATGGAATCACCCTATGGCCACGAGCAGGGCTGGCGCGAATGCCGCGGGTGCGGCATCCGGCTGTCACTGGCCGCGCCTACCCTGGAGCCATGGCGACCCGACGCACGACATCCGCGCCGTACCGGTGCACCGAGTGCGGCTGGACGGCACTGAAGTGGGTCGGCCGCTGCGGCGAGTGCCAGCAGTGGGGCACCGTGGTAGAGGCGGCCGAGCAGACGGGCATCAACCGGTCGGTCACGGCTGTCTCCCCGTCTCACGGCCGAGCCGCTCGACCCATCACAGCGATCGACACGCGCGATGCCCCGCGGCGCACCACCGGTGTCGGCGAGTTCGACCGGGTGCTCGGCGGCGGCATCGTGCCCGGCGCCGCCATCCTGCTGTCGGGCGAGCCGGGGGTGGGCAAGTCGACGCTTCTGCTCGAAGTCGCCGCCCAGAGCGCTCGCGCCGGCAGACGCGTGCTCTACGCCAGCGCGGAGGAGTCGACCGCGCAGGTGCGCCTGCGCGCCGAGCGCACCGGGGCGTTGCACGACGAGCTGTTCATCGCGGCCGAGACCGACCTCGCCACGATCCTGGGGCACGTCGACGAAGTGCGGCCCGAGCTGCTCATCGTCGACTCGGTGCAGACCGTGTCGTCGTCACTGTCCGAGGGCATGGCAGGGCATCCGAGCCAGGTGCGCGAGGTCGCCTCGACGCTCATCCGCATCGCGAAGGAGCGGGGGCTGCCGGTCATCATCGTCGGTCACGTCACCAAGGACGGATCCATCGCCGGGCCGCGCATCCTCGAGCACCTCGTCGACGTGGTGTGCCAGTTCGAGGGCGACCGGCAGACGTCGCTGCGCTTCGTCCGAGCGTTGAAGAACCGCTTCGGCCCCACCGACGAGGTCGGCTGCTTCGACATGACCGGGGCCGGCATCGCCGAGGTCCCCGACCCGAGCGCGCTCTTCCTCGGGCACGGCATCCCCGAGCCCGGCACCTGCGTCGCGATCGCCCTCGAGGGCCGGCGGGCGATGCCGGTCGAGGTGCAGGCGCTCACCATCGCCTCGAGCGCGCCGAACCCGCGCCGCATCGTCAACGGCGTCGACGCGGCGCGCGTGGCGATGGTGCTGGCCGTGCTCGAGAAGCGGGCCGACATCAAGACCTCCAACCTCGATGTCTACGTCTCCACGGTCGGCGGGGTGCGCTTCACCGAACCAGCCGCCGACCTCGCGATCGCGATCGCCGTCGCCGGCTCCGTGCGCGACGAGTCGACACCCAAGCAGCTGGCCGCGATCGGCGAACTGAGTCTCGCGGGCGAGGTGCGCCCGGTCACTCAGGCCGCGCAGCGGCGCAGCGAGGCCGCCCGGCTCGGATACACCGACCTCATCGACAACCGCTCCCTCACCGTGCGCGGGGCGCTTGAGCACGTGCGGATGCGCTCGAAGGGCACTCCGGGTGAGGACGTTCCCGAGTTCTGATCGGTCGGGTCGGCTCGGGCGGTCCGGCTGAAGCGGCTCAGCGCTCGCGATGGGTGCGGCGGTACCGGCTGTCGCTCATGCCGAGCAGGATCGGGATCACGAGTCCCGCCGCACAGACCAGACCCACCATCAGGAACTCCATGCGGCGAGTGTGCCAAATGCGCGGGCCGATGTCGAGTGCTCGCCGCGCGATGTCGCGTCTTCCCGCGTCATCGCTCAGGCGAGGAAGCCGCGCAGCAGGGCCTCCGACCCGGCGAGGTGCTCCAGGGTCGCCGCCTCGGCGGCATCCGCCCGGCCTGCCAGGATCGCCGAGACCATGCGCTCGTGCTGGGCGTTCGAGTGCTCGATGTTTCGCGGCAGCAGGGGGAAGGTGTCGAACCACGCGTTGACCCGCGCGCGATTCTCGGCCGCGATCTCGACGAGCGACGGGATGCCGGCCGCCTCGGCGATCGCCAGGTGCAGGAGGGTGTCGAGGCGGCGGTAATCCGCGGCGTCGGCCGACGAGGCGGCCTCATGCCGCGACCACAGGTCGGCGCGGGCTTCGGGGCTCAGCGTGCGCCCCGCGGCGGCGCGCGACGCGCCGGCCTCGATCACGCGGCGCAGGCCCAGCACATCGTCGAGCTCGTCGAGCGGCACGACCCCGGGGTGCGGCGGCTGCGGCAGCGGGTCGGCGACGAACGTGCCGCCGTACCGACCGCGGCGGCGCACGAGGAAACCGGTGTCGGCGAGCTCGCGGATCGCCTCGCGCACCGTGTCCCGGCTCACCCCGTACCGCGCCGCGAGCTCGCGCTCGGGCGGCAGCGACTCCCCCGGCGCGACCACGCCGAGCCGGATGGTCTGCACAAGGCGCGCGACGGTGTCTTCGAGGGCGTTGCCTTCGCGCAGGGGCCGGTAGACGACCCGGCGCACCTCCCGCAGCGGCACATCGGTCATGCGGTTCCGCGCCTCAGAGCGGGGTGACGTACGCGTTGGTGATGCCGCCGTCGACGACGAAGGCGGTCGCGGTGATGAAGGACGCGTCGTCCGAGGCCAGGAACGCCACCGATGCGGCCAGCTCTTCGGGCTCGGCGAAGCGCCCCATCGGCACGTGCACGAGACGGCGCTGCGCGCGCTCGGGATCCTTCGCGAACAGCTCCTGCAACAGGGGCGTGTTCACCGGGCCCGGACACAGCGCATTCACGCGGATGCCCTGCCGGGCGAACTGCACGCCCAGCTCCCGCGTGAGAGCGAGCACCCCGCCCTTCGAAGCGGTGTAGCTGATCTGCGACGTCGCCGAGCCGAGCAGCGCGACGAACGACGCGGTGTTGATGATCGACCCCTTGCCCGCCGGCACCATGTGCCGCAGGGCTGCGCGCGAGCAGAGGTACACGCCCTTGAGGTTGACGTCCTGCACGCGATCCCATGCCGGCAGCTCGGTCGTCTCGATCGAGTCGTCGTCGGCGGGCGAGATCCCGGCGTTGTTGAACGCGATGTCGATGCGCCCGTACTCGGCTGCGACCCCGTCGAACACCTCGTTCACCAAAGCCTCGTCGGCGACATCGAGGCGCCGGAACACTCCGCCGACTTCGGATGCCGCCGCCTCGCCGCCTGCCGGGTCGAAGTCGGCGATCACGACGAACGCGCCCTCGGCCGCGAACCGGCGTGCGGTCGCGAGGCCGATCCCGCTCGCGCCGCCGGTGATGATGGCCACACGGTCCTTGAGTCTCTGGGTGAGATCGACGGTCATTGCGGGGGCTCCCTGTGGGCGATCGGATGGTGGGCAGGAACAGACGGGCGGATGCCGCTCACGGCGAATCCGTCGCGAAGAAGACGTTCTTCGTCTCGGTGAAGTGCTCGGCCGCATCGGGCCCGAGTTCCCGGCCGAGTCCGGAGGCCTTCATCCCGCCGAACGGCGTCGTGTATCGCACCGACGAGTGCGAGTTGACCGACAGCACTCCGCTCTTGACGGCCCGTGCGACGCGCACTGCGCGGCCGAGGTTCTCGGTCCAGATGGATCCGGCCAGGCCGTAGATGGTGTCGTTGGCCAGGCGGATCGCGTCGGCTTCGTCCTCGAACGGCAGTACGGCGACGACGGGGCCGAAGATCTCGTGCTGGGCGACGCGGTCCTGCGGCGAATCGGGCAGCACGACTGCGGGCGCGAACCAGAACCCCGGTCCGCTCGGTGCCGACCCGCGGAACGCCACCCGCGAGTGCTTGACGAACGGGGTCACCGTGTCGCGGTGCGCCGCCGAGATCAGCGGACCCATCTCGGTGGCCTCGTCGTGCGGGTCGCCGACGCGCCAGTCGGCCACGGCGGGCTCGAGCAGCTCGAGGAAGGTGTCGAACACCGACCGCTGCACCAGGATGCGGCTGCGTGCGCAGCAGTCCTGGCCCGCGTTGTCGAACACGGCACCCGGTGCGGAGGCTGCGGCACGGTGAAGGTCGGCATCCGCGAAGATCACGTTCGCGCTCTTGCCGCCGAGCTCCAGCGTCACGGGCTTGAGGGCGCGGGCACAGCCGGCGGCGACGTCGGTGCCTACTTCGGTAGAGCCGGTGAAGACGACCTTGCGCACATCCCGATGCGACACGAACCGCTGCCCGACGACGGAGCCGGAGCCGGTGACGACTTCGAACAGGCCCTCGGGCAGGCCCGCCTCGAGAGCGAGCTCGCCGAGGCGCATCGCCGTCAGCGGAGTCAGCTCCGCCGGCTTCAGGACCACGGCGTTCCCGGCGGCGAGCGCGGGCGCGAACCCCCACGCGGCGATCGTCATCGGAAAGTTCCACGGCACGATGATGCCGACGACTCCGTACGGTTCGTGGAAGGTGACGTCGATGCCGCCGGCAACCGGGATCTGCTGGCCGGCCAGCCGCTCGGGCGAGCCCGCGTAGTAGTTCAGCACCTGCCCGACGTGCGAGGCCTCCCATCGGGCGGAGCCGATCGGGTGCCCCGAGTTGAGCACCTCGAGCAGTGCCAGCTCTTCGGCGTGCGACTCCACGACGCGGGCGAACGCGCGCAGCGCGTCGGCCCGGGCGAGCGGGGCAAGTGCCGCCCACGATCGCTGCGCCGTCACGGCGCGGGCGATCGCGGCATCCACTTCGGCGACGCTCGCGCGGGACACCTCACGGATCGGGGCGGCCGTGGCCGGGTTGATGACGGTGAAGCTGCTCACGCGTTCTCCCTCACTCTCGTCCGCGCGGAGTACTCCGCGGCGGCGTCGACCAGGCCGGCGAACAGCCGGCGGTCTTCGACATCGTGCTCGGGATGCCACTGCACCCCGACGAGGTAGCCCTCGCCGGTCGACTCGAACGCCTGCACGAGGCCGTCGTCGGTGTGCGCGGTGGCCACGAGTCCGTCACCGAGGCGGTCCACGCCCTGGTGGTGATAGCTGTGCACGTCGAGCTGCGGCTGCCCGATGATCGCGGCGAGCGCCGTGCCCTCGTCGATGTGCACGGTGTTCGAGGCGAACACTCCCCCGCCCACGCGGAAGCGCTCGGTGCCGAGCACTTCGGGCAGGTGCTGATGCAGGGTGCCCCCCCGTGCCACGTTCACGAGCTGCAGCCCGCGGCAGATCGCGAGGACCGGCATCCGCCGCACTTCCGCCCCGCGCAGCAGCGCGAGCTCCCACGCGTCGCGATCCGCGCGCGGCGGGTCGGTGAGCGGGTGCCGCTCGGCGCCGTAGAGCTCGGGCTGCACGTCGAGGCCTCCGGTGAAGATGAGCCCGTCGAGCCCGTCGAGCACAGCGGATGCCGCAGCCTCGGGATTCGGCTGTGGCGGCAGCAGCACCGCAACGCCGCCCGACGCCGTGACCGCGTCGAAGTACTCCTGCGGCAGGAACGCGGCACGCACGTCCCACACCCCCTGCTTGGCCTGTTCCAGGTAGGTCGTGAGTCCCACGACCGGGGTCCGGCGCGCGGCCTCAGAGCCGTTCGAAACCACGGATGCGCTCCCAGTCCGTCACGGCGGCGTCGTAGGCCTCGACCTCGATCCGCGCCTGGTTGAGGTAGTGCTCGACCATGTCGCCGCCGAACGCGGCCCGGGCGATCGCCGACTCCTCGAACAGCTGCGCCGCGTCGCGCAGCGTCGTGGGCAGGTGGTCGACCCCCGACGAGTAGGCGTTGCCGGCGAGCGGTTCGGGCATCGGCAGCTCGTTCTCGACGCCGTACAGGCCCCCGGCGATGATCGCCGAGATTGCCAGATACGGGTTCACATCGCCGCCCGGCACCCGGTTCTCGGGGCGCAGCGACTGGCCGCGGCCGATCACGCGCAGCGCGCACGTGCGGTTGTCGAGTCCCCACGCGACGCCGGTGGGCGCGAAGGTGCCCATCTGGTAGCGCTTGTACGAGTTGATCGTGGGCGCATAGAGCAGGGTGAACTCACGGAGGGTCGCCAGGATGCCGGCGATCCAGTGCTCCATGAACGGGCTGAAGCCGTGGGCGCCGTCGCCGGCCATCACCGGTGTGCCGTCCTTGCCACGGACCGACAGGTGGATGTGGCAGCTGTTGCCCTCACGCTCGTTGAACTTCGCCATGAACGTGAGCGACTTGCCGTGCTTCTCGGCGATCTCCTTCGCCCCGGCCTTGTAGATCGCGTGCTGGTCGGCCGTCTCGAGCACTTCCGCGTAGCGGAACGCGATCTCCTGCTGACCGAGGTTGCACTCGCCCTTGACGCCCTCGCAGTACATACCGGCGCCGTCCATTCCGCGGCGGATGTCCCGCAGCAGCGGCTCCAGCCGCCCCGAGGCGAGCAGGTCGTAGTCGACGTTGTAGTCGGTGGCCGGCTTGAGGTCGCGGTAACCCTTGGCCCAGGCATCCCGATAGGTGTCGTCGAAGACGATGAACTCGAGCTCGGTGCCCGCGTACGCCGTCAGCCCGCGCTCGGCGAGCCGGTCGCGCTGACGCTTCAGGATCGCGCGGGGCGACTGCTCGACCGGCGCGCCGCCCTCCCACCCGAGGTCGGCCATCACGAGCGCCGTGCCCGGCATCCAAGGGATGCGGCGCAGGGTGTCGGGGTCGGAGATCAGCATCATGTCGCCGTACCCCTTCTCCCAGCTGGACATGGCGTAGCCGTCGACCGTGTTCATGTCGACGTCGACCGAGAGCAGGTAGTTGCAGGCCTCCGCGCCGTGGGGCAGAACCTCCTCCTGGAACAGCCGCGCCGAGACGCGCTTGCCGACCAGTCGCCCCTGCGCGTCGGCGAAGGCCACGATCACGGTGTCGATCTCGTCGGC
>NZ_WOYP01000065.1 GCF_011620715.1 Microbacterium sp.
GGGTTCGTAGGCGAAGGCGAGCGAGAGGGTGACGGCGGTGACGAGGTTCACCCAGAGGATCTGAGTGGGCTGCAGCGGATCCGGGAAGCCGGCCACCACAGCAGTGAAGACGACCAGGGCCTGACCGAGAGTCGTGGCCAGGATGAACACCACCGACTTGCGCAGGTTGTCGTAGACGCGCCGGCCCTCACGTACCGCTCGCTCGATGGTGGCGAAGTTGTCATCGGCGAGAACGACGTCCGAAGCGTCTTTGGCGGCCTCTGTTCCCTTCATGCCCATGGCGACGCCGACGTCGGCGCGGGTCAGGGCGGGGGCGTCGTTGACGCCGTCGCCGGTCATCGCGACGACGGAGCCGAGGGATTGAAGCGCCGCGACGATTCGCAGTTTGTGTTCCGGGCTGGTGCGCGCGTACACGTCGACATCTGCGACGACGTCCCGCAGCTGCCGGTCGTCCATCCGGTCGATCTCGGCCCCGGTCAGCACTAGCGCGTCGCTGCCGGCGACACCCATCTCGGCGGCGATCGCCTGCGCCGTCAGCGCGTGGTCGCCGGTGATCATCTTCACCCGCACCCCCGCCTCCCGGCATTCGGCGATCGCGGCCGTCGCTTCAGGTCGCGGCGGGTCGGCGATCGCGACGACGCCCAGCATCACCAAGTCGTGGAGATCGTCGGGTTCGACGGTCACGGCATCCGGTGGCATGCTGCGGCGCGCCGCAGCGAGCACCCGCATTCCCCTTGCGGTGTATGCGTCTACCAGCAACTGCCACCGATCCCGATCGATCGGTTCCTGGCCTCCGTCGTCGGCCCGCTGGTGCTCGCAGAGGGCGAGCAAGCGGTCGGGGGCACCCTTGACGAAGACCCACTGCTCGCCCTGCACCGACCGATCCAGGGTGGCCATGTACTTCGCTTCGGCCCCGAACGGAATCTCGTCCTGCCGCGTGTAGCCGGTCAGGTCGATGCCCGCCTTGTGGCCGAAAGCGACGAGAGCACCTTCTGTAGGATCCCCGACGACGCGCCACGCACCTGCCTGGGTGCGGTCAAGTCGCGCGTCATTGCAGAGGGCGAGGGCGAGCGCCAGCGCGCGAAGGTCGGGGGTGTCCGCGGCAGTCGCGTCGCCGCCTCGCAGGACCTCACCGCCGGGGTCGTAGCCGTCACCGGTGACCGTGTATCGCGACGCGGTCGTCTCGGCCGCCCGCACGGTCATCTCGTTCTTGGTGAGAGTGCCGGTCTTGTCGGAGCAGATGACGGTGACCGACCCGAGGGTTTCCACCGCGGCCAGCCGGCGGGTGATCGCCTGCCGCGCGGCCATCTGCCGCACGCCCAGCGCAAGGGTGATCGTCACCACTGCAGGCAGACCCTCTGGCACCGCGGCCACCGCGAACGCGATCGCTGAGGAGAGAAGCAGCTCGACGGAGTCACCGTGCAGAAGGAACCCGAGCGCAACCATGACGATCGTCAACAGAAGCACGGTGACCGTCACCTGACGCCCCAGCCGGTTGATCGAGCGGATGAGTGGGGTGTCCGTGTGCTCGACGTCGCTTACCAGCTGCTGGATGCGCCCGAGTTCCGTGCGGACTCCCGTCGCGGTGACGACCGCGACCGCTCGTCCGCCAACGACGACCGATCCTGCGTGCAGCATGTTGTGCCGGTCGCCGACGGGTTCTTCGTGTTCCCCCGTTCTGGTGTCCTTCGCAGCGGGCACCGCCTCACCCGTCAGTGTCGCCTCATCCGCCCGGACATCACGGGCTTCGACAAGCCTGGCGTCCGCGGGTGCACGGTCGCCCGCATGGACCCGGATGATGTCGCCTGGGACGAGTGCGGCGGCATCGATGTCGTGCCACCCGCCATCGCGTCTGACAGTCGCTTGTGGAGTCAGCATCCGTCGGATGCCGCGCAGTGCCTTCTCCGCCTGTCCCTCCTGGATGAAACCGATGATGGCGTTGATCAGCGCCACCGCGAGGATCACCGATGCGTCGATATAGTCGCGCGACGCGAGCTTGATCACCGCTGCGGCGAGGAGGACGTAGATGATGGCGTTGTTGAACTGCGCGAGGAACCGCAGAGCCGGGTGCACGGTCGAAGGCTCGGGAAGACTGTTGGGGCCGAAGTGCGCATGACGCCGCTGGACCTCCTGCGACTCGAGTCCCGCGCGAGTGGTCGCAAGGCCCTCGAGCACCTCGGCGGCCGGATGAGCGTGCGGGTCGTTCGCTGAGCCCGCCGCGGCGGCCGGGTGGTGGGTGAGGTGTTCCGGCGTCCGATCTGGTCGTGGAAGGGATGGATCCTGCGCATCGCGTCGCTCATCATCCTGGCTCGGACCGTGCACTGTCGATGGAAGATCCGTGCCGTCATCCACTTCTCTGCTCCATTCCGATTCGCTTCGAATCCCGTCCAGGGCCGTCTCTTCTGCGCGGCCTCTGTCCCTCTACTGTGCATGCCCGAACGGCCCGCGAGTAGGGCCAACAGTCCTGAAAGGGACTTCCGTCTCTACCTGAGGCGTGCGCGACACCCGATGATGGAACAGGTCAGCACGACGTGGCGCCAATCGAAGATGGGTGTGCGGGCGTCAGTCAATGCCGTTCTCGAGCAGAGGAGCATCACGATGGGACAGAAGACGATTGTCGGCGTGACGGATGCGGTCGCTTCGCAGCGGGCCGTGGATTGGGCCGCGGAGAGAGCGGCCGCACGCGGTGATCGGCTCGAGCTGATATCCGTATTGGGCGACGAGGTCGGCGTCGTCGGTGAAGGCGAAGTCATCGAGGATGCCCTTCCGTTGACACGGAGCCTGCTCGAGCGAGAGGCTGAGCGCGTCCGCGCGCTGGGCGTTCCGGTCGAGGCACGAGTTGAGCGTGGCAAGCCCGTGGAGCAGCTCATCGAGGCCTCGAAGGGCGCGGCGCTTCTGGTCATCGGAAGCGACTATCGGGGGCCCGAGTTCGGGCCGGCGAGAGGACCGCACGGAATCCGGATCACGGCGGGTGCATTGTGCCCGGTCGCGGTCGTACCCGACCTGGACCTGACCGGACGGACCGGGGTGGTGGTCGGCGTCGACGGATCGGAGGTGTCTGAACTCGCGATCGCGTTCGCCGCGGCCGAGGCACAGCGCACAGGGGAACAGCTCACCGCAGCGATCTCCTGGTCGCCGGTCGCCATCCCGCTCAGTGTGCGTTCATATCCCGAGGACTACCTGCAGAACATGCAGGCACTGACCGAGGAGACCTTGGCGATCTCGATCGCCGGGATCCCCCAGATGTACCCCGACCTGGACGTACGACGCATCGTAGAACGCAGCTACAGCCCGGACACGGTGATCAACCGGCTGGCATCGCACGCACGGCTCACCGTGATCGGATCACACGGCCGTGGCCGAGTTGCCCGCTTCATCCTCGGCTCGACAAGCCAGCAGGTCCTCGCCCGGCTGGCCACGACGACCGTCGTCGTGAGATGACCGCTCGTTCACGCTGTCCTCAGCCCCATCGAAGTGGATGCGACAGCGGGAGGGGAACGGACCCCGGAGGTGTGCGTTCTAGATGTCCGTCCGCACCGTCGGAGCAAAGGTGGTGCGCACAATGATCGAGCCCTTCAGAGTGCGGTGAACGGGACACTTGTCGGCGATCGCCAGAAGCGCTCCGCGCTGCTCGTCGGCAAGCGGCCCGTCGATGGTGATCGACGAGCTGACCGTACACGGGCACCTCATACGCGGTGAGAGACTGGCTCGGACCCAAGGTATTCCACGGCAATTCTGCGCATCCACTCTCCCAGCGGCATCCGCTCGCGGGATGAACCAGCTATTGGATCGTGCCCTTCGTCGAATCTCCCAGGGGAACGCTCTCGAGCACCGTGACATTCGGCGGTTCGGACAGCGACGGCCCGGCGAGTGCTCCGAACTTCTTGAGGTTGTCTCCCGCGGAGTGCACGTCGAGGGCCTCCCGGCTCGCCCAGCGCTCCACCATCACGACGGTCTTCCCGTCGCTATGGGCGGCGTACAGCTCGCACCCGGGCTCCTCGTGGACGAGGGGAACGGTCACCGCGAGGGCGTCGAGAACCTGTTGAAGATGCCCCTCGATCGGAGTGATCGTGGCGACGACGACGACTGACATCTGAACTCCTTCGTTCGGCCGCGAACCTTCTCGCAGACGTGTGCAGCGTGCGATCACGCTCGATCAAGCATCTCAGGTTGGACACCTACGTGGCACTACGCAGGCTGAGGGATGCCGTGGGTCAAGGCAGATAGCCGCGCTGGGCCAGTCGGCTCTTCCGGCAGCAGAGGGACGACCGCGACCCGATCTGCCAGCGCGCGGACCTGAGCGAGCTGTGCGACCTCGTTGCGGGCGCGGGTGCGCAGAAACGCCGACTCGGGGTGTGCCGCGGCGATCGAGTCGTTCACAACCCACGCCCACGGATGGATGCCGGCCCGCTCAAGGTCATCCTGCAGAGCGATCGCTTCCAGCACGGGGGTCGTTTCGGCGAGGGTGATGATGATGATCTTGGTCTGTTCCGGATCCTGGAGGCGCATCAACGGCGTCGTATAGCCCATGTTCGCCGCACCCATCTGTCGTGCGATCTCGCGGTGGTATGAGCCGGCCGCATCCAGCAGCAGGAGCGTGTGGCCGGTAGGGGCGGTGTCCATCACGACGAACTTGCGTCGCGAGTCATGGACCGCCCGCGAGAACTGATTGAACACCGCAACCTCCGCCGTGCATGGAGACATCAGGTCTTCGGCCAGGGCCGCCCGGCCCTCCTCATCCAGATCGTTGCCCTTCGTTGCCAGGACGTGCGCGCGATACTGCTGGAGCGCGCTGTCCGGGTCGATCCGTGACACCGTGAGACCGTCGACCACCGCACCGAGGGTGTCAGTGAGGTGAGCGGCCGGATCGGTCGTGGTGAGGAGCACCTCGTGACCGCGGACAGCGAGGGCGAGAGCGACGGCCGCGGCGATCGTCGTCTTGCCGACACCGCCCTTCCCCATGCACATCACGAGCCCGTGACCGTCACGCTCGATCTCATCCACAAGCGCGACCAGGGGAGCATCCGAGACATCCCCGATCTCGACTGCGTTCGCCTGTACTGTCGGCCAGCTGTCTTGCGCGAAGAACGTGCGGAGCGCATCAAGACCGACCACATTGCCAGTCTTGAGTTCCAGGACATCCCGCGGCAGGTCGGCGATCGCGGCCGGCATAGACGCCATCGCCGCAACCTCCCGCGAGCGCACCGCGAGCGCGATCGGCTCATCGCCGGCACGCGCAGGAAGAACGCCGTTGATCACCACGAAACCGGCCGACATGCCGATCGCCGCAAGCTCGGCGAACGTCCGCTCGATTTCCTTGAGCGCGGACGGCTGAGGGCGGGCGACCAGGATCAGCCTCGTGCGGGTCGAGTCGGTGAGCGCGTCGACCGCAGCGGCGTAGGTCGCGCGGTGCTTGTCGAGACCAGCGAGCGGACCGAGACACGACGCATCGCCGCCAGAGGTCAGGAACTCGGTCCAGGAGCCGGGCAGTTGCAGCAGCCGGATCGTGTGGCCGGTAGGGGCCGTGTCGAAGATGATGTGGTCGTAGCCGCCGTAGAGCGCGTCGTCCGTCAGGAGTTGAGTGAACTCATCGAACGACGCGATCTCGGTCGTGCACGAGCCGGACAGGCTCTCCATGATTGCGGAGATCTCCGCCTCGGGCAGAACGCCCCTCACAGGCTCGATGATCCGCTCGCGATAGGCGTCCGTCGCCTGCACCGGATCGATCTCCAGCGCAGCCAGGCCCGGCACCGACGCGATCTCCGTGATGCGGTTGCCGATCGTGATGCCGAACACCTGGCCGAGATTGGATGCCGGATCGGTACTCACCAGCAGCACACGGTGATCGCGGATCGCAAGCTCGACCGCCGTCGCGCACGCGACCGACGTCTTCCCGACACCGCCCTTTCCGGTGAAGAAGAGGAACCGGGGAGCATCCTTGAGGTACTGCATGATCATTCGAACTCCTCCAGAAACCGGCCATCGCACTCGCGGAACCAACCGCACACCTGCGACGGCGAACGACGGAATCACTCAGCTGTCCGCACCTTGATCATCTCGCGCATCAGGGGTGCCGAGTAGACCGAAAGTCCTGCGGCGGAGGTTTCCCCCGAGGCTCCTTGACCGGTGGCTCGTGCTGGGGCACCCTGGAGCGGGCATGAGGATGTGGGTGT
>NZ_WOYP01000105.1 GCF_011620715.1 Microbacterium sp.
CCGATGTCGAGGTCGGTCTCGGCGCCGTCATCGGTCACGAAGACCTCGCCGTGCTGAAACGGGTTCATCGTTCCCGGGTCGACATTCAGGTAGGGGTCGAGCTTCTGCATGACCACCCGCAGGCCGCGCGCCGTCAGCAGATTGCCCAGACTGGCCGCCGTGAGTCCCTTGCCAAGAGAAGAAACGACACCACCGGTCACGAAGATGTGTCTCGTGGTGCTGTGTCGAGAGCGGTCGTCTGAAGGGGAACTGTCGCTCTGAATGTCCGCCGTATGAGTGTCCGCCACGGGCTTTTACCCTATCATTCAGACCGGGCTCGAAGGCCCAGCAGCTCGCGCGCGTGGGTGAGCGCGGCATTGGAATCAGGCATTCCCGACAGCAGCCGTGCCATCTCGGCTTCGCGGTCTGCGCCATCGAGACGGCGCACATCCGATGCCGTGACCGATCCGTCGCTCGCCTTGACCACCGAGAGGTGATTGTTCGCGAACGCAGCCACCTGAGCCAGGTGGGTCACCGCGATGACCTGAGACGACCGCGCCAGCCGTGCCAGCCGGCGCCCCACTTCGATCGCAGCGGCACCGCCGATGCCGGCATCCACCTCGTCGAAGACGAACGTCGGTACCGGGTCGACCCCGGCGATCACAACCTCGATCGCGAGCATCACGCGGCTGAGCTCGCCGCCCGACGCGCCCTTGGCGACCGGACGTGGCTCGGCACCGGCGTGCGGAGCGAGCAGGATCGCGACCTCATCGCGGCCCGAGGCGGACTCGGCGCCCGGAGTGACCGCGACCACGACGCGCGCGTCGGGCATCGCGAGCGCGTGCAGCTCTTCGGTCACCGCCGCGCCGAGACGGCCGGCGGCTTCGGAGCGAGCGGATGTCAGCACGGCGGCTTGCGCGTCGAGGGCGGATGCCGCGGCATCGCTGTCGGTCACGAGCCGCTCGATGCGCACACCGTCGTCGTCGAGCTCGGCCAGCCGTCCCGCACCGGTGTCGAGCAGCTCGATCGCGGCATCGAGCGAGCCGTGCGTGCGGATCAGGCCGCCGAGCACGGCGCGGCGATCCTCGACGGCCGCGAGCTCATGGGGCCCGGTCTCATCCAGGTCGGCCAGGTACCCCGCGAGCGCCTGAGCGAGGTCGGCGGCGCGGTAGCCGAGGTCGGCGGCTTGTGCTGCGAGCTCGTCGAGTGCGGGGTCGTGTCCGCGCTCGAGGGCTCGACGGCTCTCGGCGAGCAGGATGCCCACATCGGGGACGTCTCCGTCGCCCGAGAGGATCTCGTGGGCCGTGGCGGCTGCGGCGCGAAGCTCCTCGGCGTTCGCGAGCCGCTCGGCCCGACGCGAGAGCTCGGCATCCTCCCCCGGCTGCGGCGCGACGCGCTCGATCTCGGCGATCGCCGTGCGCAGCTGGTCGGCCTCTCGCGCACGCACGTCGCGATCCTCAGTGAGCGCGGTCAGTTCCCGGCTCAGCTCACGTGAGCGCTCATAGGTCGCCCGGTACGCCGCGAGCGCGGACTCGAGCGGTGCGCCGCCGAAGCGGTCCAGCGCGTCGCGCTGAGCGGCAGCGGTGCGCAGCCGCAGCTGATCGGACTGACCGTGGACGACGACCAGCTCGTCAGCCAAGTCGGCGAGCACACCGGCGGGCGCCGCCCGCCCGCCCACGCTCGCCCGGCTGCGTCCTTCGCTGGAGAGCGACCGCCCGACGAGCAGCTCCGCGAGCCCGCCCCCGATCGGCTCGAGGTCACCGCCCGCCTCGCGCACCCGGTCGGCGACCGCCCCGTGCTCGGGCACGATCCACACGCCGTCGACGGATGCCTGCGTCGCGCCGGCCCGGACGGCGCCGGAGTCGGCACGCTGACCGAGAAGCAGTCCGAGACCGGTCACGACCATCGTCTTGCCGGCGCCGGTCTCACCCGTGATCGCGGTGAATCCCGACCCGATGGGCAGCGTGGCCTCCGCGATGACACCGAGATCTCGCAGGCGCATCTCCTCGATCACGGAGCCTGGCCGATCACACCCGCCGTGAGCGTCGCGGGACCCCGCCACCCTTCGACGGGCAGCCGGAACTTGCGAACGAGCCGGTCCGTGAATGCCGCCGGGTGCAGTCTCGCCAGGCGCACCGGCTTGTCCGAGCGGCGCACGACGACGCGCGCGCCGGGCGGAAGGTCGTGGGAGCGACGGCCGTCGCACCACAGCACGCCGGTGCCGTTCGTGCGTTCGAGAACTTCGATCGCAACCGCGTGCTCGGGCCCGACGACGAGGGGCTTGGCGAACAGGGCATGCGCCGACAGCGGCACGACGGCGATCGCCTCGACCGTCGGCCAGATGACGGGGCCACCGGCCGAGAAGTTGTACGCGGTCGACCCGGTCGGCGTCGACACGACGACGCCGTCGCACCCGAACGACGACAGCGGACGCCCATCGATCTCGATCACGACCTCGAGCATGCGCTCGCGGCTCGCCTTCTCGACAGTCGCCTCGTTCAACGCCCAGGTGTCGTAGAGGATCTCATCCGAGGCGTCCTTCACCCGCACCTGCAGGGCGAGACGCTCTTCGACGGCATAGTCGCGGGTGATCGCGCGGCGCACGGCGTAGTCCATGTCGTCGGCCTCGATCTCGGCGAGGAACCCCACATGACCCATGTTGATGCCCAGGACCGGAGCGATGCCCTCGCGCACGAGCTCGGCCGCGCGCAGGATGGTGCCGTCACCGCCGAGCACGATCGCCAGTTCGACGTCTTCGACCGGCACATCCGCTCCGAGCGTCGCGACCGGGCCCACGGGGGCGAGCGCGTCGCCGAGCTCTTGGCGGTCCTCGACCGACAGCACGGGCCGGGCGCCTGCTTCACGCAATGCCGACACGACGCGCTGCGCAGCGGCCACGGTGTCATCGCGCCGCGCATGCACGACGACCAGGATGTTGCGTTCGGCGTCGGTCATGGACTCCCCGTCAGTCGGTTCACGGTGCTCAACCATTCTGTCGGATTGCTTCCCCGCCCGGCGCCGTGGGTCCGGCATCCGAAGTGCGCGATGAACTCCGCGTTGCCGTGCGTGCCGGCGATCGGGGACGCGATGACACCGCAGGTTCCGAGGCCCGCGTCCCACGCGGCCCACAGCACTCCGGCCACGGCGTCGGCACGGGCGGCGGCATCCGTGACGAGTCCGCTTTTGACCGCGGTGCGGCCGACCTCGAACTGGGGCTTCACCAGCAGCACAAGGTCGGCGTCGTCCGCAGCGACCTCGCGCGCGGCCGGCAGCACGTGCGAAAGCGAGATGAACGACAGGTCCCCGGTGATCAGCTGCGGGGCGGCGGTGACCCCGCTCGCCTCCGCGAGGCTCACGGGCGTCATGTGACGGACGTTGAATCCCTCGATCGAGATCACGCCGGGGTCGGAGGCGATGGATGCCGCCAGCTGTCCGTGACCGACATCCACGGCGATCACCGGGTCGGCGCCGCGCTCGCGCAGAACCTGTGTGAATCCGCCGGTCGATGCGCCCATATCGAGGGCGAGCCGCCCCGTGACCGCGACGTCGAACGCGTCGAGCCCGGCGATCAGCTTGTGCGCCGCGCGACTGACGTAGTGATCGGTCGCGGCGACCTCGATCACGGCATCATCCACAACCTGCGTCGACGCCTTCACCACGGGACGCCCGTTCACCGTGACGAGTCCCTCGGCGATGAGGGTCGCGGCGTGGGTGCGCGACCGTGCGAGTCCGCGCGCGGGCATCGCCGCGTCGAGCCGCACGTTCATGGGCGCCCCGTTGGGCGCGCCGTCATGAATGCGCCGTCATGCCTGTCGGCCCCGATTCGAGGCGGCGCGCGAGGGCGTCGTGCAGTCCTGCGTAGGCGCCGGCTCGCGTGCCGAGCGGCTGCGCCTCGATCACCTCGAGCGTGGAAAGCAGATCGGCCTGCTCCTCATCCTGCGGCGCGGTCTGATCCATGCCATCAGGATACGTGCGGGGCGCACGATCGGGCCGGACATTCACGGACGATGGAACGGATCCGCATAGAGTCGCTCGGGAACACGGAATCCGTAGATCGCCCGCCCGGTGTCCCAGATCGCCTTGGCTCCCGCGCGCAACAGGTCGATCGGATTGCCGCCTTCGGCGAGGATTCGCACATCCGGACCCTCGATGCGCACCTGGGCGTCTCGGACGGTCACGACGCCGTCGCGCACCTGGGCGAGCGGGTACGGCTGGTGCAGCTCGCGCAGATCGCCCAGGATGTAGGTCGGCTGCGAGCCGGTGGGCGCAGCGAGGACGTGCTTGGGGCGGTCGATGCCCGTCAGCACGAGCGCAGAGGGAATGCCGGCCCGATTGGCGCCGAGGATGTCGGTGTCCAGCCGATCGCCGAGGAATACCGGATGCCGCGCGCCGAAGCGCGCGACCGCCTCGTTGAAGATCGCAACTTCGGGCTTGCCGGCGACGATGGCGAGGCGGCCGACGGCGGTGTGCACCGCAGAGACGAGGGTGCCGTTGCCCGGAGCGATGCCTCGGGCCTGCGGGATCGTCCAGTCCGTGTTGGTCGCGATCCAGGGGATGCCACCCTCCTCCTCCGGGAGAGCGAGCGCGTACGCGGCCTCGGCCAGCTGCGCCCAGCCGACCTCGGGGGCGAATCCCTGGACGACGGCGGCGGGTGCGTCCTCTGCGCTGCGGGTGACGACGAAGCCGGACTTCTCGAGTTCGTTCACAAGTCCCTCGCCGCCGACGACCAGCACGGTCGAACCGGGCACGATGCGCTCGACGAGGAGCCTCACCGCCGCGTGAGGACTCGTGACGACCTCGCTCGCTGTCGTCTGCAGGCCGAGCTCGCTCAGGTGCTCAGCAACCGAGACATCGGTGCGCGAGGCGTTGTTGGTGATGTAGCCGAGCCGACGGCCTTCGCGACTGAGATTGAGGCTGTCGATCGCATGCGGCAGCGCACCAGCACCGGCGTAGACGACGCCGTCCAGATCGGCGAGCACGACGTCGACACCGTCGAGCGGAGTCGGCTCAGTGCTGCGTCGGCCGAACAGCGCCATCAGTCCTGATCCTCGGAGGCGGCCGCCTCCTCGACGGTGTGTTCGTCGACTGGCTGCTCGAACACTTCCTCGACGATGACGACCTCGAGATCGCCTGAGCCGTTTGCCGCGTTCAGTGCGTCTTCTGCGACCTCGGCGCGACGCTGCCAGACCCGCGCTTCGTCGTTGCGGCCCAGTTCCTCGAGCACGGTCGCACGCGCGGCGAACAGCGCCGGGCTCCACTCGAACGCCCGGTCAGGATCCAATTCCGGAATGTCGAGCTCCTGCAGGGCCCGCTCGGTCTCGCCGAGATCGAGTCGCGCTCCCGACATCGCGATCGCCAGCTCCGCCCGCACCGCCGGGGCGAGGGCGCCGCGGTCGACGGCGCGGCCGACCTCGAGCGCCCGGTCGGGGCGGCCGACCCCGCGCTCGCTGTCGACCATCAGCGCGATCTGGTCGTCGCTGCCCGAGATGCGTCGATATGTGCGCAGTTCGCGCAATGCCAGCGCGTAGTCGCCGATCGCGTACGCGGTGATCGCCGCGGTCTCACGCACTACGCCGATTCGGCCCGCTCGCCGAGTGGCCGCGATCGCGTGCCGGTGCGCGAGTTCGGGGTCGGTGTCGATCACTTCGGCAGCCATCGCCAGGTGGCGCGCCACCTCGTCGGCGTTCTCCTTGCTCAGGGTCTTCAGCTGGTTGCGCGCCGCGGCGTTCAGATCGGACGCGGTGACCTCGTCGGGAATGATCGGCTCGTCGAAGGCCGGACGGACCGAGCGCAGCTCTTCGGGCCGCGACTGACGGTCGTCGCGCCGTTCGTCGCGGCCGGCGCCGGCGCGGGGCGGTCGGCTGCCCTCGCGCGGCGTGAATGCCTTCTTCTGGTCATCGCGCTTCTGGCCATCGCGCTTCGGAAAGGACTTGCGGTCCCCCGTGTTCGGGCGTGGCGAAGATCCTGATCTGCGGTCGCTGCTGCGCCGCGACTCGTCGCCCCCTCGAGGACCCTTGGTCGGATGTTCCTCTGCCATGTCATGATCTTCCCGGGTCGCTGCGTTAACGAGAGCTGCGTTAACGAGAAATGGCCACCCATCATCGGGTGGCCATTTCACGAAAGAAGTCCGGCGGTGTCCTACTCTCCCACAGGGTCCCCCCTGCAGTACCATCGGCG